>CAXTLO010000233.1:0-4412 GCA_964244965.1 uncultured Marisediminicola sp. | reverse complement strand
GGAGTGGGGCATCTGCGGCGTCGGACTGCTCGAGAGCGACCGGCGCATGAAGGAGGTGTTCGACGATCAGGACTGTCTCTACACCCTGACCGTCAAGCATGCGGATGGACACCGGGAGTCAGCGGTGATCGGCAGCATCGTCGACTACCTGTTCGCTCCGGATGACCCGGAGACCGTGATCGAGCAGATGGCGCACCCCGGGGTGAAGATCGTGTCACTCACCATCACCGAGGGCGGATACAACTTCGACCGCGTCACCGGCGAGTTCGACGCGACCACGCCCGCCGTCGCCGCGGATCTCCAGCCGGACGCAACACCGACGACGGTGTTCGGGTTCGTGACCGAGGCGCTCCGACGCCGGCGCGATCGCGGGATCCCGCCGTTCACCGTCATGTCCTGCGACAACGTGCAGGGCAACGGGCACATGGCCGCCAAGATGTTCACCGCCTTCGCGGACCTGAAGGATCCGGGTCTCGGTGCGTGGATGCGGGAGAACGTCGTCTTCCCGAACTCCATGGTGGACCGGATCACACCGGTCACCTCGCCCGAGGACGTGGACGACGCCGAGCTCCGCACCGGTCTGCGCGACGAGTGGCCGGTGGTGTGCGAACCGTTCTTCCAGTGGGTCATCGAGGACGACTTCCCCGCGGGCCGTCCGCCCTTCGACCAGGCGGGCGCGCAACTCGTCGAGGATGTCGAGCCCTACGAGCTGATGAAGCTGCGACTGCTCAATGCGAGCCACCAGGCGATGTGCTATTTCGGCTACCTCAGCGGTTACCGCTACGCGCACGAAGCGGTATCCGATCCCTCGATCGCCAGCTTCCTGTTGCGGTACATGGACCGGGAGGCGACTCCGACCCTCAAGCCGGTGCCCGGCATCGATCTGGCGGATTACAAGCGCACCCTCATCGAGCGGTTCCTCAATCCCGAGGTACGCGACACACTCGCGCGGCTCTGCGCCGAGTCATCCGACCGGATCCCCAAGTGGCTGGTTCCGGTCATCCGGGAGCAACTCGCGACGGGAGGGGAGATCGAATGCTCGGCGGCGATCGTGGCCAGTTGGGCGAGATACGCGGAGGGGACGGATGAACAAGGCGAACCGATCGT
This sequence comes from uncultured Marisediminicola sp., assembly GCA_964244965.1. Lineage (GTDB taxonomy): Bacteria > Actinomycetota > Actinomycetes > Actinomycetales > Microbacteriaceae > Marisediminicola. The sequence goes on along the minus strand of CAXTLO010000233.1, from coordinate 3,305 downwards.
GGTCGTCGACGCCCTGCGCGACGAGTTGATGGCCATCGCCGGCACCCAGGACCAGCACCCGCTGGCCTTCGTCGAGAACAGGTCGCTGTTCGGCGACCTCGCCGACGACGAGCGTTTCACCTCCGCCTACTCCAGAGCCCTGGCGGATCTTCATTCGCACGGCGCGCGGGAGACCGTTGCCCACCTCGTAGACGATTCCGCCGACCCGGCATCCCCCGACCGAGAAGGACAGCAGTCATGACGATCATGGATGCCGCGGTACTCACCGCCCCCCACGCGATCTCCATCCGCCCGATGACGGTGCCGACGCTCGAGCCCGATCAGGTGCTGGTGAGGGTCGGCGCGGTCGGCGTGTGCGGCAGCGACGTGCACTACTACGAGCACGGGCGGATCGGACCCTACGTGGTGGAGAGTCCGCTCGTGCTCGGCCACGAGCTGTCGGGCCGCATCGAACGGGTCGGATCCCGCGTCGACCCGTCGCGCGTCGGACACCGGGTGGCGATCGAACCGCAGCGCCCCTGCCGCGTATGCGCCCAGTGCAAAGCCGGGCGTTACAACCTCTGCCCCGACATGGAGTTCTTCGCCACTCCCCCGATCGACGGCGCGTTCTCGGAGTTCATCGCCATCCAGTCCGACTTCGCGCACGATGTGCCGGATTCCGTATCCGACGAAGCTGCCGCCCTCCTCGAACCGCTGTCGGTCGGTATCTGGGCGTGCCAGCGCGGTGAGGTCGTGCCCGGGAGCCGGGTGCTGGTCACCGGCGCCGGTCCCATCGGCGTGATCGTGGCTCAGACGGCTCGCGCGTTCGGCGCGAGCGAGGCGATCGTCACCGACATCGACGCCGGCCGACGCGAGTTCGCGCTCGATCATGGAGCGTCCCGTGTGCTCGACCCCACGGTCGACACCGTGGAGGGCCTCGAGGTCGACACCTTCATCGACGCGACCGGCGCCGCGGCTGCGGTGCGCTCGGGGATCCGCGCGGTGCGGCCGGCGGGACGAGTCATCCTCGTCGGCCTGGGCAGCGACGATGTCGAGCTGCCGGTGTCGTTCCTGCAGAACCGCGAGATCTGGCTCAGCGGCGTCTTCCGCTACGCGAACACCTGGCCGCTCGCCATCGACCTGGTGTCCCGAGGCGTCGTGGACCTCGACTCCCTGGTGACCGCGAAGTTCGGGCTTGCCGAGGCGGAGCGGGCGCTGACCATCGGCCGCGAGCCGGGACAGCTCAAGGCGATCGTCTACCCCGGCCGCTGACCGAGCGTCCGTGGCGACGTCGTTAGGCTCGTCGCATGAGCCAGACCGCCGGTGTTCCGACTGAGGACGAGGCAGCACCGGATGCTGCACCCACCGGGATCCCGGCCCTGATCGGGCGGATCTTCCAGCTCAAACCCGTGCGGGTGTTCTTCCAGTACGCGGGCAATGGCGGACCGCTGATGGCATCGGGAATGGCCTACGCCGCCATATTCGCGGTGTTCGCGGGCCTCGTGGTCGGGTTCGCGGTGGTCGGGCTCGTGCTGCAAGGGGATGTCGCTCTGCAACGGTCGGTGATCTCCTCGCTCTCCGAGGCGGTCCCCGGACTCATCGATCCCGGCGACGGCAGCGGCGCGATCAATCCGGACGATCTGCTCAACACCGGAGGATTCGCCGAGCTCGGGATCGTCGGACTGGCGGGGCTCCTGTTCACCGCGCTGAACTTCCTCGCCTCGGCGCGTGAGGCGGTGCGCCGGATCTTCACCGTCGCCCAGCCGACGACCTTCTTTCTGCTGCTCAAGCTCAAGGACCTCGGGCTCGCCATCCTGTTCGGGGCCGCGGTCATCGTGTCGACCGCGCTGTCCGCCGCGAGCACCGCCGCCCTCGGCTTCGTCCTCGACCTGCTCGGCGTCGGCGCTGACTCCGCTGTCGGCACGGTGCTCGGGCGCATCCTCGGGCTCATCGTGGTGCTCGCGCTGGACACCGCGGTGCTCGCCGCGTTGTATCGGATCCTCGCCGGTATCCCGATCCCGCGGAAACGGCTGTTCGGCGGAGCGCTGGTAGGCGGGATCGGGCTCGGCATACTCAAGGCGCTCGGGAACACCCTCCTGGGCGGCGCCACCAACAATCCCCTACTCGCCTCCTTCGCGATCATCATCGGCCTGCTCATCTTCTTCAACCTGGTGTGCCAGGTCATCCTGATCTGCGCATCCTGGATCGCCGTCGGCATGGACGACAGCGGCATCGCCGCCGACCCCGAGGCGGCCGAGGCCGAACGCGCGGAGGCGGAGCGGATCGCGGAGCTCGAGCGGATCGCCGCGGAGGCTCGGACGCCCCTGCTCACCCGGTTGTGGAACCGGGTTCGAGGACGCGGATCGGTCTCGACGGGCTCGACCACCGGGGTCGCCGACCGCTCGAGCGCGCCAGAGCAGCCACCCCAGTCGTAAATAGGATGGGCGGATGGCCGCTCCGCTCCGCATCGCCTCCGTGAACACGAACGGGGTGCGCGCCGCGTTCCGCAAGGGCATGGGCAAGTGGCTCGCCGACCGTGACGTCGACATCCTCGCGCTGCAGGAGGTGCGGGCATCCACCGCGGATCTCGAGCAGCTGCTCGGCGACGAGTGGGACATCCTGCACGACCCCGCGACCGCGAAGGGGCGCGCCGGGGTGGCGCTTGCCAGCCGCGGCGGCGCACGGCGGCACGCCCAGATCCACCAAGTCCACGTCGGCCATCGCGTCGCACTCGGAGCGGACCGCTTCGACAGCGCCGGCCGCTGGCTCGAGGCGGACTACCAGGTCGGCGACCGCACCATCACCGTCGTCAGCGCCTACGTGCACTCTGGCGAGGTGGACACACCGAAGCAGGTCGAGAAGTACCGCTTCCTCGACGCGATGGCCAAGCGGCTTCCCGAGCTTGCGGCCCACAGCGAACTCGCGCTGATCGTCGGCGATCTCAACGTGGGCCACCGCGAACTCGACATCCGCAACTGGCGGGGCAACCGCAAGAACTCCGGCTTCCTGCCGCAGGAACGATCGTATTTCGACCGGTTCTTCGCGCCCGCGGGCAAGATCGTCACCACCACCGACGGGTCGCGCAAGAAGGGCCTCGGCTGGGTGGATGTCGGGCGCCGCTGGGCGGGGGAGGTCGACGGCCCGTATACCTGGTGGTCGCAGCGCGGTCAGGCGTTCGACACCGACACCGGGTGGCGACTCGACTATCACGTCGCGACACCCGCTCTCGCCGAGACGGTGACGGATTACGCCATCGACCGCGCATCCGCGTGGGACACCCGGTGGTCCGACCACGCCCCGGTCGTCGTCGACTACGCGATCTGATC
>CAXTLO010000232.1:0-4417 GCA_964244965.1 uncultured Marisediminicola sp. | reverse complement strand
GGCGCCAGGGCTGGCCGCGGTCAGAGCTCCACGTCGCCGATACGTTCGAGGGCGTCGACGATCAGCGCCCAGAAGCGATCGCGGTCGAGCCGGGTCGCGGCGTAGGTGGTGCAGTCCTCCGGCGCGGGGGAGCGGAAGTCGGCGACGGTCATGCCGAGCGTATGGGTGCCCGTGAGTTCGATGTCCAGCGGCACCTGCACCACCTCCATCACGCTCGGGTCGATGACCAGCGCCACCGCGCACGGGTCGTGCACCGGCGGATGCGCGAATCCCTGGGTCTCGAGGTAGGTGCTGCCGAAGAACTCGAGCAACTCGCCGACGAAGCGCGCCGGCCCCGTTCCGACTGCGGCGATGGCGGCAGCCACTTCCGGAGTCGCGAGGGCCTGGTGGGTGAGGTCGAGCCCCACCATGGTCAGCTTCCACCGCTCGGTGAAGACGATGTGGGCGGCCTCCGGGTCGATCACGATGTTGAACTCGGCCGCGGCACTCCAGTTGCCCACGTGGTACCCGCCGCCCATCAGCACGACCTCCTTGACCCTCGAAACGATGCGCGGCTCGAGGCGCACGGCGAGCGCGATGTTAGTGAGGGCGCCGGTGGGCACGAGGGTGACCGTGCCGGGATCCGCGGCCATGATCGTGTCGATGATGAGCTGAGCGGCGTGGCGGTCGTCGAGCTCGAGCGTCGGCTCCGGCAGCACCGGACCGTCCAGCCCCGATTCACCGTGGATCGATTCGGCGATCTCGGGGGTGCGCACGAGCGGGCGGTGGGCGCCGGAGGCGAAGGGCACTCCAGTGATCCCCGCGATGCGCGCGACGGCGAGCGCGTTGCGGGTGACTTTCTCGAGCGTCTGATTGCCGTGCACGGTCGTCACCGCGAGCAGCTCGATCTCGGGACTCCCGTGGGCCAGGAGCAGGGCGATCGCGTCGTCATGGCCGGGATCGCAGTCGAGGATGATCGGGGTCGGCATTCCTGCACCCTACAGATCCAGCACTGGCGAGAAGTCGTGGGCCACTAGCGTTGCCGCATGACCGATCTCGCCGACGAGGGCCGCCGCCGCATCGACTGGGTCAGGTCGCGGATGCCGCTGCTCGCTCACGCGCGGGAGGAGTTCGCCCGTACCGCGCCGTTCCGCGGCCGACGCATCGGCATGTCGTTGCATCTCGAGCCGAAGACCTGCGTGCTGCTGGAGACCCTGGCCGCCGGAGGGGCGGAGATCGTCGCCACGGGCAATCACGGGTCGACTCAGGACGACGTGGTCGCCTACCTCCGCTCGACCGGGATGACGGTGTTCGGATCCCGCGACGACACCGTCGACCAGCACGCGAGCAACGTCGCCTCGGTGCTCGACGCCGGCTGCGACATCCTGCTCGACAACGGCGCTGATCTCGCCGCGCTCGCGGTGGAGCGCAGGGCGACGGACGGCATCATCGGCGGCACGGAGGAGACCACCTCGGGCGGCGACCGCTTGCGTGCCGAGCTCTCGGAGAGGGTGCCGTTTCCGATCATCGTCATCAACGACAGCGTGCTGAAGGCGATCGGTGAGAACCGTCACGCGGTCGGGCAGTCGGTGGTCGAGAGCTTCATGCGCATCACCAACCTGATGGTGCCGGGCCGCCGTTTCGCCGTCGTCGGATACGGATGGTGCGGGCGCGGTGTCGCCCAGTACCTCCGGGCACTCGGGGCTAAGGTCGCGATCGCCGAGGTCGACGAGCTCAAGGCGTTCGAGGCCGCGCTCGACGGCTATCGCGTCGACACAGTGGACGGCCTGGCGGGCTGGGCCGATGTCGTCATCACGGCGACCGGTCGCCCCGGTGTGGTCGGTCCGCAGCACTTCGACGCCATGCGCGCCGGCACCGTGCTCGCCAACTGCGGACACCTCCCCTGGGAGATCGACGTCGACGCGTTGCGCGGTTCGGCCGACGACATCCGCACCGTCGACGAGGGTATCGAGCGGATCGACCTCCCCGACGGCCGGCACCTCGTGCTCCTCACGGGCGGCAGGATGATGAACCTCGCCGGTCGCGCGCCGAAGGGCAATTCGATCGAGTCGATGGATCTCGGCTTCCTCTTACAGTCCCTCTCACTCGAACGGGTCGCCACCTCCGCCGGATCACTCCCGGCCGGTGCGCAACCGGTGCCTGAGGCCATCGACCGCGAGGTGGCCAGACGGATGGTCGCCGCGATGCAGGCGGACCGGTGAGGCCCGCATCGCCAGCTTCCCGTCGGGCGCCAGCCGGTAGGTTTGAAGGCATGAACGCACCCGTCGAGGACTACCGATTGCGCGGCGGTGCGAACATCACCGCCCTCCCCAAGATCTCGTTGCACGACCACCTCGACGGAGGCCTGCGTCCCGCCACGATCGTGGAGCTCGCCGACTCTGCGGACGTGACGCTGCCCGAGAGGGACGCCGCAGGGCTCGGGCGCTGGTTCGCCGAGCAATCCGACTCCGGCTCCCTGGTCGAGTACCTCAAGACCTTCGATGTCACGACCGCGGTGATGCAGACTCGCGATCAACTGACCAGGGTCGCCCGGGAGTTCGTTCAGGACCTGGCCGCCGACGGCGTCGTCTACGGCGAGGTGCGCTGGGCGCCTGAGCAGCATCAGCTGCGCGGACTCACCCTCGACGCCGCTGTCGAAGCCGTGCAGGAGGGCATCGAAGCGGGCGTCGACGACGCGAGGCACGCCGGTCACCGCATCCGGATCGGGCAGCTGGTCTCCGCAATGCGGCACACCGACCGTGGCCTGGAGATCGCCGAGCTCGCGGTGCGTCACCGCGACCGGGGGGTCGTCGGCTTCGACATCGCGGGACCCGAGGCGGGTTTCCCCGCGTCGAACCTCCGCGACGCATTCGACCACCTCGCCCTGCACCTGTTCCCCGCGACCGTGCACGCCGGCGAGGCTGACGGTGTCGACAGCATCCGCGGTGCGCTCTTCGATGGGCGCGCGCTTCGCCTCGGACACGGCGTGCGGATCGCGGAAGACATCACCATCGACAACGAAGACGATGAGAACACCTATGTCACGCTCGGAGCGGTCGCGCAGTGGGTCAAGGACCGCGAGATCGCCCTCGAGCTCAGCTGCTCGTCGAACCTGCAGACGGGCGCCATCGCCGCATGGGGCGACGAGCTGATCGACCACCCGTTCGACCTGCTCTATCAGCTCGGTTTCCAGGTGACCGTCAACACCGACAACCGACTGATGAGCGGCACGTCGCTCAGCCGGGAGTTGTCGCTTCTCAGTGAGACCTTCGGCTACGACCTCACCGACCTCGAGGTGTTCCAGCTCAACGCGGCGGCCGCAGCGTTCCTGCCGGTCGAGGACCGCGAGGAGCTGGCCGACACGGTGTCCGCCGGCTTCGAGAGCGCCTGAGGATGCCGCTGCCTCCGCTCAGCGCAGCGGCGATCGTGCTCGGCGCGGAGGTCGACGACTGGCGCGCGGCAGTACGCCTCGCCGGCTCGGCGCTCACCGCATCCGGTGCTGCGAAGCCCGGTTACTCCGACGAGATGATCCGCATGATCGAGGAGCACGGCCCGTACGTCGTGATCGCGCCCGGTCTCGCCCTCGCGCACGCCCGCCCGGGCGAGGAGGTGCTCGCCGACGGGCTCTCGGTGGTCACGTTGACGACGCCCGTAACGTTCGGGCATCCGCACAACGATCCCGTCACGGTCGTGCTCGGACTCGCTATCACCACGATCGAGGGCCACCTCGAGCAGATCGCCGAGCTCGCGAACGTCTTCAACGACTCGAGCGCCATCCCGGCGATCGCGGCCGCGACGGATCCCGAGACCGTCATCGCCATCATGGGAGGGCAGCAATGAAGATCGTCGCCATCTGCGGAGCAGGTATCGGTGCATCCGGCGTGCTCAAAGTGAATGCGGAGCGGGTGCTGAAGCGCCTCGGAATCGAAGCGGATGTCACTGCTACCGACATCGGTTCGGTGAGACGTGATGCCGCCGATGCCCAGGTGATCCTCACCTCCGCGGAGTTCGTCGAGGCGATCGGCCGCACCTACGCCGACGTGATCGTGATCGAGAACTATTTCGATACTCAGGAGTTGACCGAGAAGCTCGAGAAGTCCCTCGGTTGACCAGACATCCACCTTCTGCTGATGGGATGAATCCATGAAATGTCCGAATGACCAGGCCACCCTCGTGATGAGCGACCGCAGCGGCATCGAGATCGACTACTGCCCGGAGTGCCGTGGCGTGTGGCTCGACCGTGGCGAGCTCGACAAGATCATCGACCGGGCGGGCTCCCCGGCAGCCGCCGCTCCGCCGCCGCCCGCGTCATCCGTCCCCACGCCCGGATATCCGCCGCAGCCCTATGGTGACGACCGCTTCGGCGACCGGCGCTACTCCGATCCGCGGCAGGGCCAGCCGTACGACCACGCCTACGGCAAGCGCCGCAAGAAGGAGA
>CAXTLO010000231.1:0-4438 GCA_964244965.1 uncultured Marisediminicola sp. | reverse complement strand
GTAAGCGGCCCCACAGGTACGATCCCGGCTCGACGGGGAGATAGTGCTGACCGCGGATGTCACCGACTCCGGCATCGAGGACGACAGAGTCGGACATCCCGTCTCCCGTCCACTTGCACCTGCACAGCGCCGACCAGTGCCGACCGCTGCCCACTACTCGGCTGGCCACTACTCGGCTGCCACTACTCTGGCTGCCCACTACTCTGGCATAGCGATCCGAGACACGGTCCAGCGCCGGCCCGCGCGACCACTGCTGCCGACGCCGGCTGGACCCCGACCCCGGAGACTTCGTGCGTAATCACCTCAGAGACCATCCCACCGGCCTGCACCTCGGTTTGATGCTCGCGTTGACCTTCTCGACCGGGGTGATCGACGCTGTGGGCTTCCTCGGACTCGATCGCGTGTTCACCGGCAATATGACGGGCAACGTAGTCATCCTCGGTATGGCGCTCACGGGCGCGGACGGCCTACCCGTGGCGGGACCGGTGATCGCGCTGATCGGGTTCGTGCTCGGGGCGATCATCGCCGGGCGGATACTCAGGCCCGAGCCGGCGGGATGGTCGACCCGGTCGACGGTGCTCTTCGTCACCGTCGGCGTGATCCTCCTCGCAAGCGCCGTCGCCGCGTTCGTCACCGAGAACGGACGCGAGGAGTGGGTCGCTCTCTCGGTGACGGGAACCCTCGGACTCGCCATGGGTATGCAGGCGGGGGTCGCTCGTCAGCTGGCAGTGAAAGACGTGACGACCGTCGTCGTCACCTCGACGCTCGTCGGACTCGCGTTCGATTCCTGGTTCGGTCAGCGCTCCGGTCAGCCGTGGAAGCGGCGACTGGGTGCCCTCGTGCTCATCGGCGCCGGCGCCACCGCGGGCGCGCTGCTGCTGCTCCTCGGGCTGTGGGCCGGGATGCTGCTCTCCGCTGTCGTCACCTTCGTCGTCGCTGTGCTCGGTCATCTAGGGCGACCGCGAGTCTGACCCCGGCGGGGGAATCTGAGCAGTATCGGTCGGAAGGATGACGTCGAGTCAGCCCGCGGTCGTTGACATCCACGCCCACGCATTGCTGAATAGTCACAGTGCTGCATTCGGACGCGGGGATACTCCGACGTCGGCCCCGCTCCCCCGGACACGGGCTCGTCGGAGCGGCTAGGCCGTCCCGTACCGCAATAGCTGTTGCGACACTCGCCCTGCTCGGGCCGCTGGTCTTCGTGGCGCCGCTTGCCCTCGACGTCTCGCCGGCCATCGCGCACGAGGCCGTCGTGCAGGAGGCCGTCACGGACGATGGGGTCGTCGCAGACGACGCCGCGGCTCCACCCGACGCCGTAGCTCCGCCCGCCGCCGCAGCTCCCTCCGCCACCCCGGAGGCGGAGGAGCCCTTGCCCGACCCGACCACACTCACGGTCGACCCCACCGACTTCTCGGGCACCGGATTCGCTGCGATCGGCGGCATCCGTCAGATCGACAGCTCCGTCACTGTCACCGCTGATGGCAAGGTGGTGTGCGTCGATCCGGCCGACGGCACCACGACATTCAGCTGCGGATCGGTGGAGCTGCCGGACGGCGCAGCGATCGCTCTGCGAGCGACCGAGTCGCGCGAGCGAGCGTCCTCCCCCGTCCCGGCAGCAGCATCCGCCACCATCGGTGTGCTCCGCCCGCCGGTTCTCGATGGCACAGGCGCGTTCATCACCGCGGGTCTGGTCTCCGGGACCGCACGGCCAGGCACCGTCGTCACCGTATCGGTCAACGCCGTACCCGATTCCGGATGCTCCTCCGTTCCCGTGCCGAGCAGCACGTTCTGGTCATGCAACCTCGCGGCCGGAAGCGGTGAGTATGCCGTCCGAGCGCAGCAGTCGGATCCCCGCATCGCCGGCGGTCGGTCTTCCGGGTTCTCGACTCTGCAACGGGTGACGGTCGATCGGGACGTCCCTGTCAGCGCGGTGATCACCTCTCCATCGACGGGGGCGCGCATCGATGCCACCGAGGTGACCGTGACCGGGACCGGTGAGGAGGGCGCAGCCGTCGACGTCTACGCCGACAACGTGCCGGCGTGTTCCACCAGTGTGTCGAGCGGGAAGTGGTCCTGCGTGGTGGCTGGACTCACTCGAGGTGTGCACAGCCTCCAGGCAGTGTTGCGCGATGCCGCCGGCAACTACGCGAGCCCCGGGCAGACCGTTCGCATCCTCGTCGGTGCGAGCCCGCGCGACAGGGCGAGCGCAGTCACCCCGCCGCCTCCCCCCACTCCCGACGCTTCCGCTCCCCCGCAGGGTACCTCGACCCCCCAGCAGGTGCCGGGCTCGGATGGTCCGGGCTCCCCCTTCCCGGAGCGGACCGGCCCAGGAGAGGCGATCACGCCGTCCAACTGGAGCGCGCCGACAGGGTTCGGTACCGAGGTCGTCTCATTCGCGGATGCGCTCCGAGGCGGAACCTGGATCACCGCTGGGCTGATCGGAATGGTCTTCGTCGCGCTGATCGCGATTCCCCTCCGCGTCCTCGCCAGCTCGCTTCGAGGTCGAGTCGGCCGACTTCAGCTGACCGGTCGTAATCGCGTGGGCATCCGCACCAGGGTTCCGGATGATGGCGCTGACCGCAATCCCTGGCTCGAGGCGCTCGTTCCCGTGGCTGTCGCCGCCGGGTTCGTCGCGCTGGGGGTGGGTGTCGCCGGCGAAGTCCGTTATCTGCGTTTGTTCATTGCGATCGGGCTCGCACTGGCAGTACTCAACGTCGTCGCTGCCGCAACTGTGCGGCTGTCGACGCGTTCGATGCCCGGAGCGAGATTGAGACTGGTTCCTCTCATGCTGCTCGCTGCGGCGGGCACGGCGCTCGTCTCCCGCTGGACGGGCCTCGAACCTCCCGTCGTCGCGGGCGTGCTGATGGGCGCGGCCTTTCCAGTGACCGTGCCTGGGCGGATGCGGGCGCAGGCTGCCGTGGCCCTTCTCGTGGCGGTGACGGGTACCGGGGTGATCGGGTGGAGCCTGCTCGGCGTGGTGCAGCCGGCGGATGGGTTCTGGGGCGTGTTCGCGACAGAGGCACTCGCCACGCTCTGCCTCGCCGGGCTGGGGTCGGCGCTCGTGCTGGTGATCCCGGTCGCGTCGCTGCCCGGACGTGCTGTGCTCGAGTGGTCGCGGCCGGTGTGGATCGCCACGACGCTGGTCGTCGCAACCGTCGCCGCCGCCGCGATTTTCGGCGATTTCGGCGCACGCGTCAACGTGCTGCCGTGGCTATATGCGGCCGTGGCATTCGCTGCGGTATCCATGGCGACGTGGGCTTACGTCCGTTTCGTGGAGCCGCAACCCCGCACCTGATCGGTCGATCGGTGCCCCCGGTGGGGGTCGAACCCACACTGCGGCGATTTTAAGTCGCCTGCCTCTGCCATTGGGCTACGGGGGCAGAGCGAAGCTCTGCCCAGACCGCGACGCGGCCCGGCTACGCCTTCGGTCGGGACGCGTACTCGACGAACGCTTCGCGCGGGCGCTCGCGCGCCTCGATCGACACGGTGTCCCGGCCTAACACGAAGTTGAGGATCCAGTTGGTGAACACCCGGATCTTGCGTTCCCACATCGGAATCGCGAGCCCGTGGTAGCCGCGGTGCATGAACCAGGCGGGAACACCCTTGATGGCGATCTTGCCCGACTGGAATACACCCTCTCCGAGCCCGATGCTCGCGACGGCGCCCAGGTTGTCGTGGCGGTACTCGTTTGGGGCGTCACCGCGCAGCGTGCCCACGATGTTCTTCGCGAGGAGCTTCCCCTGCCGCACAGCATGCTGCGCGTTCGGCACGCAGAATCCGCCGACCCCCTTGCCGGTGAGGTCGGGAACCGCCGACACATCGCCGGCACCCCAGGCGCCGACAACCGGTCCGTCCTCGTCCTGAACCCGGAGATCCGCGCCGACGCGGAGCCGTCCGCGCTCCTCGAGCGGGAGATCGGTGCCGCGGAGTACGGGGTTCGCCATGACTCCGGCGGTCCACACGATCAGGTCGGATTCGAAACTGTCGCCGTTCGACATCTCGATGCGGCCGCCGACGGCAGAGGTGAGTTGCGTCTCGAGGTGGACCTCGGCGCCTCGCTGCGCGAGGTTCTTGAGCACCCAGTGGCTCGTCTTGAGCGACACCTCGGGCATGATCCGACCCATCGCCTCGATGAGGTGGAACTTCGTGTCCTCGAAGGTCAGATGAGGGTAGTACTTCAGAAGCGAGCTAGCCAGGCTGCGCAGCTCGCCAAACACCTCGATGCCAGCGAATCCACCACCCACGACCACGAAGGTGAGGAGACGGTCGCGCTCTGGGCCGGGCGGGAGGTTCGCAGCACGGGCGAAGTTCGCGAGCACCCGGTCGCGCACCGCAGTGGCTTCCTCGATCGTCTTGAGGCCTATCGCCTCATCCGCGACTCCGGGGATGGGGAAGGTGCGCGAGACGGACCCGGCGGTGACCACGATGATGTCGTAGT
>CAXTLO010000230.1:0-4492 GCA_964244965.1 uncultured Marisediminicola sp. | reverse complement strand
GATCGCGCTGCGCACGATGGTGGTAGCCGTGCTCGGCGCCGTCGCGCAGGCCGACATCAAGCGGCTGCTGTCGTTCACCCTGGTCAGCCACATCGGCTACATGATCCTCGGGGTCGCGCTCGGCACGGCCGAGGGCACATCCGCTACGATCTACTACGTCGTGCACCACATCATCGTGCAGACCACTCTCTTCCTCGCCGCAGGACTGATCGAACGCCAGGGAGGCACGACCTCGATCAGCAAGCTCGGCGGACTGCTGGCCGCCTCGCCGACGATCGCCGTTCTCTACTTCATCCCCGCGCTGAACCTCGGCGGGATTCCGCCGTTCTCCGGGTTCATCGGCAAGCTCGCGCTGTTTCAAGCCAGCGCGCAGCAGGCGACCCCGCTGTCGTACCTGCTCATCGGAGCCGGCGCGCTGGTCTCGCTCCTCACCCTGTACGCCCTCATGCGAGTGTGGAACATGGTGTTCTGGCGCCCGGCCAAGGATGTGGAGGGCTACGAGAACCCGTCGCTCGCTCACATGGCCGAGGCGCCGGGAGACGTGCGGGTCGACGCATCGCGCACGACGCCGAAGCTCATGGTCGCCGCCACCGCCGGGATGGTGGGGGTGAGCCTCGCTCTCACGGTGTTCGCCGGTCCGCTGTTCGCGATGAGTTCGAGAGCGGGCGAGAACCTCGAGGGACCGTCGTTCTACGTCGATGCGGTCGTTCCGGGAGGCTTCGATGACTGACGTGACTGGCGCCCTGGAACCGGAGACCAGGAAAGAGGTGCGCTGGCACATCGTGCAGCAGCTGCCGCTGCTCGTGGTGCTCGTCGTTCTGTGGATGATGCTCTGGGGTGCACTGTCCTGGCTCAATCTCGTCACCGGGATCGTGCTCGCGCTGCTCGTGACGCGCCTGTTCTACCTCCCGTCGATCGAGCTGACCGGGCGGCTGCACCCGTGGTGGTTCCTGGTGCTGCTCGCCCGATTCGCCTTCGATCTGGTCCTCGCGTCGTTCCAGGTCGCGGTACTCGCGTTCCGGGGCGTGCGGCTCAACGCGGTGATCGCCGTCCCACTGGTGTCGCGCTCCGACCTGATCACCACCCTCACCGCGATCAATATCTCGCTCATCCCAGGGTCGATCGTGGTCGAGGTGGACCGGGGCCGCTCCATCCTCTATCTGCATGTGCTCGACACCCCGGATCAGGCCCGAGCCGATGCCATGCGCCAGAAAGTGCTCGCGACTGAGGAGCGGACCATCCGCGCCCTCGGGTCTGCGGAGGATCTGCGACGGTCGGCCGCCCACCGCCGGAGCCCGGGGGTGACCGCGTGAGCCCGTTCGTCTCGGCCGCCTTCTTCGTCATCGGCGCGGTCTTCGCCGTCGCCGCGCTCCTCTGCGTGTACCGGATCGTCGTCGGTCCGTCGATCCTGGACCGGATGATCGCGTCCGACGTGCTGCTCACCACGCTGATGCTCGTGCTCGGTGCCGAGATGGTCTACAACGGGCACACCCGCACGGTGCCGGTCATCCTGGTGCTCGCGGCGACCGCCGTGTTCGCCACGATCGCCGTGGCGAGGTACGTGTCCCGGCAGGATCTATCGACGCATCCGGGTGCCGGTCGACCCGAGGCGGGGGCCGCCGGAGCGGCGGATTCGGCTGCGCGTTCCGAGTCGGCTTTCGGGTTTGAGTCGGCTGCGCGTTCCGAGTCGGCCGCCACCGATCCGGATGCGGGGCGCCGATGACTCCCGACGACTGGCTCGACGGCGCTGCGATCGTCTCGCTCGCGCTCGGAGCGTTCCTCTCCCTCGCGGCGGGCGTGGGATTGCTGCGTTTCCCAGACGCGCTCAGCCGCCTTCACGCGGCGACGAAGCCGCAGATCCTCGGCCTCGTCTTCGTGCTGTTCGCGATCGCCCTCGCGGATCGCAGCTGGGGCACCCTGCTGACGCTCGTGCCGGTGCTCGTGTTCCAGATGCTCACCGCGCCGATCTCCGCACACATGGTCGGCCGCGCGGGGTACCGCACCGGCAACATCCGGGTCGGCTCGCTCATCATCGACGAACTGGATGATGCCGTCGAACGGGCCACCCGCGACTCGGAGAAGCCGCCGGCCGAGCGACCCTGACGGGCGGTTCGCGCTGGAAGGCCGACCGAGCGCCCCTGGCCGCGATTCGCGCTAGCCGACCGGCCGACTGAGCGCCCCTGATCGCGGTTCGCGCTACCCGGCCGACCGAGCGCCCCTGATCGCCGGGAGTGTGCTGATTCAACGTGTCCGGGCGATTCCGGCTTCTAACTGCCGCCTGATCTCGTGTGCGGCCCATCCCTTCGTGTGGCTCCGGCCTCCGAGACGCCCGACTGGCTTCTCCGAGACCTCTTGTGGATAAGAAAGTCGCTGTGGAGTCGAGCCCAAGTCTTTCGAACCTATATTCGATTGTGGGAGAATTGGTGCATGAACCCGAAGCCCGACCTGCTGTCCGAAGCGGCGGCTGCCGTCGCTCGGGTTGTACCGTCGATCGGGTCGGTGGGAACGATGTCCGACGAAGTTCTTCTCACCGCGTCCGGCGCGATCGCCGAGGCTCGGCGCGAGCTCGACTCGCGGGCGGGTTGGGTCGCGTCCGAGATCGGGCGCCGCTCTCGTCGAGAGTTCGGGTACGACGGCCTCGCCCAGCGTCAGGGCTTCCGCACCCCTGAGGCCCTCATCCAGAGCATCACCGGCACCAGTCGCGCCGACGCGGCGACTTTGGTGCGCATCGGAACCATGGTCGCTGAAGCGGCGGCGGCAGACTCTTCTGACGCCCCAGACTCTCCGGGCGTCGATGCCACCCGGTGGTGTGCCGGAATTGCTCGCGCGGTCAGTGCCGGCACTCTCAGCTACCCGCGGGCCGACGCGATCCGCGTCGGACTCGGAGACCCGACGGATGGGGTCACCGCCGATCTCCTCTCGGACGCGGCGGACGTTCTGATCGATGCCGCCTCGAACGCCGACGTGCCGATGACCGTGGAAGAGCTGCGGCGCCTCGCTCGGCAACTACGGGACTCCATCGACGCGGAGGGGCTGAGCGAGCGGGAGAAGCAGCAACAAGACGCCCAATATGTGAGGGCCTGGAAACGCGCGGACGGGATGGTCGGCGGGTCTCTGCTCTTGGACCGCGAGAACGGTGCTTATTTTCTGTCAGTGCTCGACGAACTCACCAGCCCCCGTCGCGGGGGACCCCGGTTCGTCGATCAGCGCGATCGGAGTCGGGCGGAGCAGATGCTGGAGGACGCCCGCACGACCGACCGGATCGCCGCGGACGGGGTGATGCAACTGCTCCGCATCGGCACGGCAGCGGACGCGAATCAGGTCTATGGGTCACGCAAGCCCGCAGTACGGATCGTCGTGACCCGCGACATGCTCGCCTCAGCCGATCAGGCGGGTGCTCCGGCGTTCGTGCAGGACACCGGCGAGAACCTCAGCGTGGCTGCGGTCGAACGGAACATCTGCGAGACCGGGTCCGTGACGGTCACCCTAGACGCGCGGGGTCGACCCCTGGACCTCGGGCGCGATCGGCGACTGTTCACCGCACGTCAGAAAGTCGCCTTGGCGGTGCGTGATGGAGGGTGCGTGATGGCCGGATGCGATCGTCCCCCCTCGTGGACCGAGGCGCACCACATCGACCACTTCGTGGAACATCACGGCTCGACCGACACCGCCGATGGCGTGCTCCTCTGTCGCCATCATCACCTGATGCTGCACAACAACGGCTGGCGCATCATCCGAGATCAGCACCGATACTTCCTTCGACGATCGAGGGTCGACGATCCGGAGCAGACTCTCATCCCGCTTCGAAGTAAGAACCCGGTCACCCTGGCGACAGCCGCTCGAACGCACGCTCGACGGTCCCGGGCAGGGTGACGGCGCCGGTCGGCGGTACCCTCGTAACATGCCTGAAACTCCCTTGGATTCAGCACGCTCTGACTCCGCGCTGAGCGCCCCGGCGCGCTCGGAGTCCACCCCGCGGGGGTCCACGCCTCAGCGCGATATCAAGCCGCGCTCGCGGGTGGTCACGGACGGGATCGAAGCGACCACCTCCCGGGGGATGCTGCGCGCGGTCGGCATGGGCGACGCCGACTGGGACAAGCCGCAGATCGGCATCGCCAGCTCGTGGAACGAGATCACCCCCTGCAATCTCTCGCTCGACCGCCTCGCGCAGGCATCCAAAGAAGGGGTGCACGCGGGCGGTGGGTACCCGCTCCAGTTCGGCACCATCTCGGTCTCCGACGGCATCTCCATGGGTCATGAGGGCATGCACTTCTCACTCGTGAGCCGCGAGGTCATCGCCGACTCCGTCGAGGTGGTCATGCAGGCCGAACGACTCGACGGATCGGTGCTGCTCGCCGGCTGCGACAAGTCCCTACCCGGAATGCTGATGGCCGCCGCGCGACTGGACCTCGCCTCGGTCTTCCTCTACGCCGGGTCGATCGCGCCCGGCTGGGTGAAGCTCAGCGATGGCACCGAGAAGGGCATCACGATC
>CAXTLO010000229.1:4278-4493 GCA_964244965.1 uncultured Marisediminicola sp. | reverse complement strand
ATGCTGTAGAAGCGGTCGAGACCGTCGGTTCTGTGGGACATGGTCACACCATAACGACAGGCGATTGCCCAGCAGCGCTGGAATACACTGGTGTGGTCCGGCTTCCGGACATCGCTTGCCCAGGCCCGCTTTCGTCGGAGTCCGGGCCATGATCATCCGCAGGGAGGGTGACTCGTGTCTGAGAAAGCCGCCGGAACGCTTGCAGCACCTGGGCC
>CAXTLO010000229.1:0-4268 GCA_964244965.1 uncultured Marisediminicola sp. | reverse complement strand
CACTGGGACAGTCCGGGATCCGGACGTCGCTTGCTCGGACCCGCTTTTCGTCGGAGTCCGGGCCATGATCATCCGCAGGGAGGGGGAGACATGTCCGAGAAAGCCGCCGGAACTCTCGCAGCACCCGGGCCTCAGCCCGGCGATGGCGCCAAGCTTCCGCGATTCGCCGTCCCACGCGTTCCCAAGGGCACGCTTTATCGCGGCAATACCGGAATGTGGTCCTGGGTGCTGCACCGCATCACCGGTGTGGCGATCTTCTTCTTCCTCCTCGTGCACATCCTCGACACGGCGCTCGTACGAGTCAGCCCCGAGGCCTACAACGCGGTCATCAACACCTATAAGACGCCCATCATGGGTCTCGGCGAGCTGGGCCTCGTGGTGGCGATCGGATTCCACGCGCTCAACGGGCTCCGCATCATCCTGATCGACTTCTGGAGCGTCGGCCCGCGCTATCACAAGCTCATGTTCGTCATCGTGCTCCTGCTGTGGGGCCTCCTGCTGGCGGGCTTCGTGCCGCGTCACCTGATGCACGTATTCGGAGGCTGACCAATGTCGAGCGTCAGTATCGAGAAGCCTCGGTCCCCGCGAGCGTCGGGGAACAAGCGGAGCCGCAACCTCGAGAAGTGGGGCTGGATCTACATGCGGGCCAGTGGTGTGGTGCTGGTCGTGCTGATCTTCGGTCACCTCCTGGTTAACCTCTACGTCGGAGACGGCGTCAACGCGATCGACTTCGCCTTCGTCGCCGGCAAATGGGCCGATCCGTTCTGGGTGGTGTGGGACACGCTCCTGCTCTGGCTCGCCCTGATCCACGGTGCGAACGGCATGCGCACGATCATCAACGACTACGCGAGCAATGTGCCGCTGATGCGTGTATTCGGGCGCACCTTCTCGCTATCGGCCCTCTTCAAGGGTGCGCTGCTGGTCTCGACCATCGTCCTCCTCCTACTCGGAAGCCTCGTGATCTTCACCTTCGACCCCTGCCCCACCGTCGGCGACCAGTCGCTGCTGCCCTCGTTCTGCGGTACCCGCTAGTGGCGGCCGGCCCCGTGCATCAGCACGACCCTGCCCCGAGCGAGCAGACCACCACCGTCATCGACGGCGTGCACCACCACCAGTACGACATCGTGATCGTCGGAGCAGGCGGTGCCGGCATGCGCGCGGCGATCGAGGCCGGCCCGAACGCCAAGACCGCGGTGATCTCCAAGCTGTATCCGACTCGCTCGCATACCGGCGCGGCGCAGGGCGGCATGGCGGCGGCGCTCGCCAACGTCGAAGAGGACAACTGGGAGTGGCACACCTTCGACACGGTCAAAGGCGGTGACTACCTGGTCGACCAGGACGCGGCGGAGATCCTCGCGAAAGAAGCGATCGACGCGGTCATCGACCTCGAGAACATGGGCCTCCCGTTCAACCGCACCCCGGACGGCAAGATCGACCAGCGCCGCTTCGGCGGTCACACCGCGGAGCACGGCAAGTCCCCGGTGCGACGCGCCTGCTACGCCGCGGATCGCACCGGTCACATGATCCTGCAGACCCTCTATCAGAACTGCGTCAAGCACGGCATCAGCTTCTTCAACGAGTTCTACGTGCTCGACCTGCTGATGACGGATGTCGCGGTGCCCGGCAGTGGACTGAAGAAGGCCACCACCGAGCGGCGGCCGTCGGGCGTCGTCGCCTACGAACTGGCGACGGGTGAGCTGCACGTGTTCCAGGCGAAGGCGGTGGTGTTCGCCACCGGCGGTTACGGCAAGATCTTCAAGACCACGTCCAACGCGCACACCCTCACCGGAGACGGCGTCGGGATCGTGTGGCGCAAGGGTCTGCCGCTGGAGGACATGGAGTTCTACCAGTTCCACCCGACCGGACTGGCCGGGCTCGGCATCCTGCTGTCTGAGGCCGCCAGAGGCGAAGGCGCCATCCTCCGCAACAGCGAGGGCGAGCGCTTCATGGAGCGCTACGCGCCGACCATCAAGGACCTCGCCCCCCGAGACATCGTGGCCAGGTGCATGGCGACCGAGATCCGCGAGGGACGAGGCGGTGGGCCAGACAAGGAGTACGTCTACCTCGACATCACCCACCTCGAACCAGCGGTCATCGACGCCAAGCTCCCCGATATCACCGAGTTCGCGCGCACCTACCTCGGTGTAGAGCCGTATACCGAGCCCGTGCCGGTGCTTCCCACCGCGCATTACGCGATGGGCGGCATCCCCACCAACGTCGAAGCGGAGGTGCTCAGCGACAACACGACCGTGGTGCCGGGCCTCTACGCCGCCGGCGAGTGCGCGTGCGTATCCGTGCACGGATCGAACCGCCTCGGGACCAACTCGCTGCTCGACATCAACGTCTTCGGCAAGCGAGCGGGACGCAATGCGGTCAAGTACGTCGCGACGGCGGAGTTCGTACCGCTGCCGGATGACCCGACGGCCGAGGTCCGGTCCCTGTTCGCCAAGGTGCTCAGCGGCACCGGGACCGAGCGGATGTCCGACATCCGCAAGGAGCTGCAGGACTCGATGGACCGCAACGCCCAGGTGTACCGGACCGACGAGAGCCTCGGCGAGGTGACAGAACTGATCGAGCGCCTCCGGGCCAGGTACCGCAACATCCAGGTGCAGGACAAGGGCAAGCGGTACAACACCGACCTGCTCGAGGCGGTCGAGTTGGGCTTCCTGCTCGACCTGGCCGAGGTGCTCGTCTACTCCGCCCGTTCGCGCAAGGAGAGCCGCGGGGGTCATTTCCGCGAGGACTTCCCCACCCGCGACGATGAGAACTACCTGGTGCACACGATGGCGTACCTCACCGGCGACCCGGAGTCAGCCGATGCCGGGGAGCACATCCGCCTCGACACCAAGCCCGTCGTGATCACGAACTACCAGCCGATGGAACGGAAGTACTGAGATGTCCACTCCCACGCTCGAGCGCGAGCCGTCAGCCCCCGCCGCGATCCCGACCTTCACGGCGACGCTGATCATCCGCCGGTTCGATCCCGACGTCGACACCGAACCGCGTTGGCAGGACTTCGACGTCGAGATGTATCCGACCGACCGCGTGCTCGACGCACTGCACAAGATCAAGTGGGAGCAGGACGGATCGCTGACGTTCCGTCGCTCATGCGCGCACGGTGTCTGCGGCTCGGACGCGATGCGGATCAACGGCCGCAACCGCCTCGCCTGCAAGACGCTCATGAAGGATCTCGACATCTCCAAGCCGATCTACGTCGAGGCGATCAAGGGACTGCCGCTCGAGAAGGACCTGATCGTCAACATGGATCCGTTCTTCGAGAGCTTCGCCGAGGTGCAGCCGTTCCTGCAGTCGGCCTCGAAGCCCGACAAGGAGCGTCGCCAGTCACCCGCCGAGCGGGCGCGGTTCGACGACACCACCAAGTGCATCCTCTGCGCCGCATGCACCTCGAGCTGCCCGGTGTTCTGGACCGACGGACAGTACTTCGGTCCGGCCGCCATCGTCAACGCGCACCGCTTCATCTTCGACTCGCGCGACGACTCGGCGCAGGTGCGCCTCGACATCCTCAACGACAAGGAAGGGGTGTGGCGCTGCCGCACGACCTTCAACTGCACCGAGGCCTGCCCCCGCGGTATCCAGGTGACGCAGGCGATCGCCGACGTCAAGCAGGCCATCATGCGCGGTGCGTCCTGAGTCTCGCCGCGGCATCCGTTTCTCCCCGACCGTGACGCGACAGTAAGGACGCGCATCGCGGTCGCTCGCGCCGTTACGAGCCTTGCGAGAATCTGCCGTCTGCTCAAATTCACGCGGAGCGCCAGCGAGACCTTCTTCGCCGAGACGGCGGCGATGAGGTAGCCCGCTCCCGATGCCGCCCAGACGTCGGTTGCCTTCGCGCCGTTGACCCATTTCACCGTCGTCTGCCTCCGCATTCCACGTGAGCCGCTTTCGCGGGCTACGCCCGTACGTGCTACGGTCGGCGCTTTCGGCGTGCAGCTCGTCTTGTCCTGCACAGGTGCCTTCTGCAAAGTTATCCACAGGAAGTTCCCGCTGATCTGGGATTCGTCGGTTCGGATGTCGGTGGTCGGTGTCAGGATTCGGGTATGGACACCACGGCGGAGCTTCTTGAGCGGGCGCGGGATGCGCTTGCGGAGGTCGCCGCGCGTCCGGTGGTGTCCCTGGATGACGTGCCTTATGCGCGTTGCTGCGGGAGGTCGAGAATGTCGGCCGGTTCGTCGATGCGGTGCGGGCGGTATCGGCGGCGGAGGTCGATGCCCGGTCCGCGTACGGATTCGGTGCCGATGGGCTCGCGC
>CAXTLO010000228.1:0-4495 GCA_964244965.1 uncultured Marisediminicola sp. | reverse complement strand
TGAGACCCATGCAGAACACCCAGAAGCCATCGGCGATGCCGGTGCACAAGTACCGCCCGTACCACGAGACCATCGCCGTCGACCTTCCCGACCGCACCTGGCCGGGTAAGCGCATCACGCAGGCTCCGCGCTGGTGCGCGGTCGACCTGCGTGACGGCAATCAGGCCCTGATCGACCCGATGAGCCCCGAGCGCAAGCGCATCATGTTCGACCTACTGGTGAGGATGGGTTACAAGGAGATCGAGGTCGGGTTCCCGAGCGCGAGCCAGACCGACTTCGACTTCGTGCGCACGCTCATCGAAGACGACCTGATCCCCGACGACGTGACGATCCAGGTGCTCACCCAAGCGCGTGAGTCGCTGATCACCCGCACCTACGAGTCGATCGCCGGTGCGAAGCGCGCCATCGTCCACCTGTACAACTCGACGAGCGTCCTGCAGCGTGACGTCGTGTTCCGCACTGACAAACAGGGCATCATCGACATCGCGCTCGAGGGCGCGCGCCTGTGCCGGGCGGCGGAAGCTTCCATCCCCGAGACCGAGGTCTTCTACGAATACTCACCCGAGAGCTACACCGGAACCGAGCTCGAGTTCGCGCTCGAGATCTGCAACCAGGTTATCGCCGTGTTCGAGCCGACCCCCGAGCGGAAGGTCATCATCAACCTGCCCGCCACCGTGGAGATGGCCACGCCGAACGTCTACGCCGACTCGATCGAATGGATGTCCCGTCGGCTCGCCCAGCGCGAGAACATCCTCCTGTCACTGCACCCGCACAACGACCGCGGCACCGCCGTAGCCGCGGCGGAACTCGGCTATCTCGCCGGCGCAGACCGCATCGAGGGGTGCCTGTTCGGCAACGGCGAGCGCACCGGCAACGTCGACCTGGTCGCGCTCGGGATCAATCTCTTCACGCAGGGCATCGACCCCCAGATCGACTTCAGCGATCTCGACGAGGTGAAACGCACCGCCGAGTACTGCAACCAGCTCAGCGTGCACGAACGCAGTCCCTGGGCCGGCGACCTCGTGTACACGGCCTTCAGCGGATCGCACCAGGACGCGATCAAGAAGGGCTTCGAGGCGATGGCGGCCGATGCGGCATCCGAGAGTCGATCGGTCGATGAGCTGCTGTGGGCGGTGCCCTACCTCCCCGTGGACCCGAAGGATCTCGGACGCAGCTACGAGGCGGTCATCCGGGTGAATTCGCAGTCCGGCAAGGGCGGTATCGCCTACCTGCTCAAGGCCGACCGAGCACTCGACCTGCCTCGCCGGTTGCAGATCGAGTTCAGCGGCGTCGTGCAGGCCAAGACCGACGCGGACGGCGGCGAGGTGACCAGCGATCAGATCTGGGAGATCTTCCAGGACGAGTACCTGCCCTCGGCGGTGTTCGACGACAAGTGGGGGCGATTCGAACTCACCCGCACGAGCACCTCGAGCGACATGTCGGGTGTGGTGTCGCTCGAGACGGAACTCAGGGTCGGCGACGACGTCGTCGAGGCGCGTGGCACGGGCAACGGTCCGATCGCCGCGTTCCTCGGCGTGCTCGAGGCGCAGGGCGTCGATGTGAAGCTCTACGACTACACGGAGCACGCGCTGAGTTCGGGTGGCGATGCGATCGCCGCCGCCTACGTCGAGCTCAACGTGCAGGGCAAGACGCTCTGGGGCGTGGGTATCGACCCCGACAGCACGACGGCGTCGCTGAAGGCGATCGTGTCGGCGGTCAACCGCGCCGTGCGGGAGGAATCCGGCGACCGCCAGCTCGTCGCGGTCTAGAACCGCCGCGCCGACCGCTCGTACCCCCGCCCCGACGCCCCGAGCTCGAAAATTCAGGAGAACCGCCACCGCGTTCGCTGCGTGGCCAGGCATCGCCGGGGAACACAGTCCGGGCGTCATGCGATTCTCCTGAATTTCCGAATCGCCGCGAAGGGTCAGCGCGGCTTGCGGATGCGGGGGAGCCGCGGAAGCCGCTCGATCCGACGCTGCTCCGGCAACCGCCACCGGAACAGCACGGCGAGCACGCGGATGCCGAAGGTGACCCCCACGCACAGCGTCGCCGCCCATCCGAGCGTCATCCCGGCGGCGAGGAGCAGCACGAGCACACCAGACCCTCCGACCGCGGCCAGCGCGTAGAGGGACCCGACGTGCATGAGCGCGATGGGCAGATTCAGCAGCATGTCGCGCAGGATCGAGCCACCGACCGCGGAGAGGGTCCCGACGAAGATCGCGGGGACGGCGGGGACGCCGAGGGCGAGCGCCTTGGTTGTGCCGATCGCGCAGAACAGGCCGATGGTCAGCGCATCCAGCACGGTGATCACCGTGTGCAGCCGCGAGAACACGCGCTCGAGGAGCATCCCGAACAGTGCCGCGCCCGTCGCAACCGGGAGGTACCAGTTCGATTGCAGCGCCGCCGGCACCTCCGACAGCAGGATGTCGCGAATGAGTCCGCCGCCGAAGCCCGTCGCGATGCCGATGATCGCCACGCCGAGCAGGTCGAGCCGGCGATCACGGAACTGCGCCGCGAACATGGCCCCCTGCAAGGCGCCAATACCGATGGCGAGGAGGTCAGCCCAGAGTGGGATCATGAACTGGCTCGGCTCCACGGTTCAATACTCTCGCGGTACTCCCCTCGCGGCATCACCGGCGCCGATGCGTCACCGGGGGATACTTGAGCGGTGCCCCTCTACCGTGACGAAGCCGTAGTGCTGCGCACCCACAAACTGGGAGAGGCGGACCGCATCGTCACGATGCTCAGCCGCAACCACGGCAAGATCCGCGCCGTGGCGAAGGGAGTGCGACGCACTGCCTCGAAGTTCGGGTCCCGTCTTGAGCCGTTCATGGTCGCCGACATCCAGTGCTACGAGGGCCGCAGCCTCGACATCGTCACCCAGGCCGAGTCGCTCGGGTCCTACGGCGCTGTCATCGCCGACGACTACGCGAGCTACACGGCAGCCAGCGCCATGGTCGAGACGGCCGACAAGCTCACCGAGGACGACGGCGGACTGCAGCAGTACCTCCTGCTCGTCGGGGCGCTCCGATCGCTGGCGCGGCACGAGCACGGCGCGAGCTCTACTCTCGACTCCTACCTGCTCCGGTCGCTCAGCGTGGCCGGATGGGCGCCGAGCTTCTCCGACTGCGCGATGACCGGGGTGCCCGGGCCGCACTCCGCGTTCGTGGTGCAGCTGGGTGGAGTGGTCGCCGACGAGGTCGCCCCTCCGGGGGCCCCGCGGCTGGACACAGCGACCATCGCGTTGCTGTCGGCCCTGCTCACCGGAGATTGGGGGACGGCGGATGCGGCGGACGAACGCACTCGCTCGCAGGCCAGCGGCGTCGTCGCCGCCTACACGCAGTTCCACCTCGAGCGCGGCCTGCGCTCCCTCGAGCACGTGGACCGGCACCAGGAGGATCGTTCCGGTCGGATGGCTCCGGACAGCGTCAGCACATGACCAAGAAGACCCACCCCGAGGCAATCGACTTCCGTCCGATCGATTGGACCGGCGTGCATCCGCCCGCCTTCGCCCGAGGCGCCGTGCCCGCGCACGTGGCCATCGTGATGGACGGGAACGGCCGCTGGGCCAACGGGCGCGGCCTCACCAGGGTCGAGGGACACAAGGCGGGCGAGGCGGCGCTGCTCGACGTCGTCGCCGGGGCGATCCAGGTCGGCGTGAGGCACCTCAGCGTGTACGCGTTCTCGACCGAGAACTGGAAGCGGTCGCCCGACGAGGTGCGTTTCCTGATGGGCTTCAACCGCTCGGTGCTGCACCGTCGGCGCGACCAGCTCAATGACTGGGGGGTGCGCGTCAGGTGGGCCGGTCGTCGGCCACGACTGTGGGCGTCGGTGATCAGCGAGCTGCAGTATGCGGAGCGGCTGACCGCCCAGAACCGCACGCTGACCCTGACGATGTGCGTCAACTACGGCGGGCGCACCGAGGTTGCAGATGCGGTGCGGACCATCGCCGAGGAGGTCGCCGCGGGGCGGATGAAGCCTTCCGGCGTCTCGGAGCGGACCATCCAGCGCCACCTCTACGCGCCCGACCTGCCTGACGTGGACCTGTTCGTCCGGAGCTCCGGCGAACAGCGGACCAGCAACTTCATGCTGTGGCAGAGCGCCTACGCCGAGATGGTGTTCCTCGATACGCTGTGGCCGGATTTCAGCCGAATCGACCTCTGGCAGGCGATCGAGCTGTACGCGGCGCGCAATCGCCGGTTCGGCGGTGCGATCGACACGCCGACGGCCTGACCCCGACTCTGCACGTTCACCGGTTGCGGACTCCGCGGCGTGCGCCCTTGTTGTCGACCGCTCATCGCGAGAGGGTGAGGGTCATGACGACTGCAGCCACAAGCCGCACGGCCTCCCCCTTGCTCCGGGCCGCGATAGACCAGTTCGCGGACCCTCGGGGATTCCTCGCCGTCGCCTCGATCGGCCTCCCGCCCCGCGACGCGGTCCACGCCCTCCGCGCCGACCTCGACCTGTGGACGGCGGCCCGCCGCGATCCGCAGGA
>CAXTLO010000227.1:0-4526 GCA_964244965.1 uncultured Marisediminicola sp. | reverse complement strand
GGCAGTACGGGGTCGGCGTCGGTACGGGACTGGTGGCGGGTTTCGCGCCCTTCGCCCTCCTCGGCCCCGCCCTCGGTGCTCGGTCCGTCACCCCCGATATGGATGTGACGGCGCCGCGCACCCTCACCGCCAGAGCCGTGGCGGCCGCGGTCGAAGCAGCAGCCGGTACCGTCGTCTTCCTCTCCCCGGCAGCCATCGCGAATGTCGTCGCCACCGCCGGCGGTCTGACCGCATCCGACCGCGCGGCGCTCGCCAGAGTGCGCACCTTCCTCTCCGCGGGAGCACCGGTTGCGCCCGATATGCTCGCCGCGGCATCCGACCTCATGCCCGCCGCCTCAGCGCATACGCCATACGGTATGACCGAGGGTCTTCTCATGACCGACATCTCGCTCGACGACATCGTGTCGGCATCGGAGCAGGGCGACACCTCGGGCGGAGTGATCGTCGGGTTGCCCGCCGCCGGGGTCCGCGTCCGAATCAGTGCCCTCGACGCCACGGGAGCGGCGACCGGAGCGCCGGCCGATCAGCCGGGTGTCACCGGCGAGATCATCGTGTCCGCTCCGCACGTGGAGGATCACTACGACCGATTGTGGCTCACTGATCGGGCGGCGCGCCGAGGGGCTGCGCCTGGTGAGCGCTGGCACCGCACCGGAGACGTGGGCCACCTCGACGACGACGGCCGGCTCTGGGTCGAGGGACGGATGCCGCACATCATCGTCGCCGCGACCAGTGTCGTCACCCCGGTGGGACCGGAACAGCGCATCCAGTCCGTCGAGGGTGTCCGGCGCGCCGCCGTCGTCGGGGTCGGTCCGCTCGGTACTCAGCAGATCGTCGCCGTGGTGGAAGCGGAACCCCGTGTGCGTCGGCCGGGTCTCGCGGCGTCTGCGCTCGCGGAGCGGATCCGGGCCGTCGCCGGTGTGCCGCTCGCGGCCGTGATCGCCGTGCCCGTGCTCCCCACCGACATCCGGCACAACTCCAAGATCGACCGCGTCCGGGTCGGGGAGTGGGCTGCGGGAGTGCTCGCAGGCCAGCGGATGTCGCGCCTGTGAGCCGCGCCTCGAGGGTGCTCGTCACCGGTGCGAGCGGGATGCTCGGCACCGCGACCGCGCGTGCCGTGCTCGACGCCGGCTACCGGGTGCGCACCTTCCAGCGGCGTCCGTCCCCGCTCGGTGCTGGAGCCGACGGGGTCGAGGAGGTTCTCGGCTCGGTCACCGATCCGGCGGCGGTCGCGCGAGCGGTCGACGGCGTGGACGCGGTGATCCACCTGGCGGCGAAGGTCTCACTCGCCGGACGTCCCGACGAATTCGAGCGGGTCAATGTGGGTGGAACGGCCGACCTGCTCGAGGCCGCCGCAGCATCCGGCACCGGTCGATTCGTGATGGTGTCGTCGCCGTCCGTGGCGCACACGGGTAGATCGATCGTCGGCGACGAGGCCCACCCGGCGGATCCCGAGCACGCCCGCGGTGATTACGCGCGTACCAAGGCGGTCGCCGAGAAGCTCGCGCTCGCAGCGGACTCCGCGTCAATGAGGGTCGTGGTCATCCGCCCGCACCTGGTGTGGGGCCCCGGCGACACCCAACTCGTGGAGCGGATCGCGGACCGTGCCCGCCGCGGACGGCTGCCGGTCCTCGGCCACGGCGCGGCGCTCATCGACTCGACCTACGTCGACAACGCCGCATCCGC
The DNA here is from genome assembly GCA_964244965.1 of uncultured Marisediminicola sp. Classification (GTDB taxonomy): domain Bacteria; phylum Actinomycetota; class Actinomycetes; order Actinomycetales; family Microbacteriaceae; genus Marisediminicola. The sequence goes on along the minus strand of CAXTLO010000227.1, from coordinate 2,843 downwards.
CCTCGTCGCCGCGCTCGACCGCGCCGACGCGGTGCACGGACGGTCGTACGTCGTGACCAACGGCGAGCCGCGTCCGATCGCCGAGGTGATGGCGGGCATCTGTCGCGCCGCCGGAGCTCCGGTGCCGTCATGGCGGGTGTCGGCCGGTGTCGCACGCGCGGCCGGGGCTCTCGTGGAGACCGCCTGGCGCATCCGCCCCGGGATCGACGAGCCGCCGATGACGCGGTTCCTCGCCGAGCAGCTGTCGACCGCGCACTGGTTCGACCAGCGTCGCACCCGATCCGAGTTGCACTGGGCCCCGGCTGTCTCTCTCGACGAGGGATTCACGCGGCTCGCCGCCTCCTACCGCCGCGGGTGAGGTCGCCCCACATCCGGCGCGTGCACGACTAAGGAGATCCGGCTGACACCCCGCGCTGGTGGGACGGATGCTGCGGCGTGTCGCCGCTCGCCCTCGATCCGGTACGGCCCGCAGCCGCAGCCGCAGCCCGGCGCGATCAGCTGTCGAGCGGATTCACCCGCACCGAGTTGACCAGGGCGACGCCGACCCACACCGGCGTCCAGGCGCCCAGGGTCATCACCACGAGGATGGCGTGCAGTCCGTGGTCGGTACGGTGGTGGAGCCGGACGGGCTCCGGCTCGAGGTCGGGCACCAGGGTGAGCCGAGGTGCGTAGTGATCGGTCCACCGGCGGCCGTCGAACCAGCGGCGCATGTCGCCCGTCACGTCGTACCAGCCGGCGGGAGCTGCGGCGACGACGAAGAGCCCGTCGATCGGCGCCCGTTCCATCACTGTCGCATCCAGCTGTGTCGCATTCAACTGTGTCGCATCTAGCAGTGTCGCGTTGCTCATCGCCCCTCCCCGGCTCTGAGTCCAGGGTAGGTACCGGATGCTGCGGGCGGCAGTCCCTAGAGCTGGTGGCACCAGAGGTGGGGGTCAGTCATCCGGCGCTTCGCCTCTCGCTCCTGCGACACACCCTGCACGATCCGGGCGACATCTTCGGGCGTCTCAAACTCGGCGTCGATCTCGCTGCGGCGGAGACGATCGATACCCGGAGTTCTTCTCCGTGTCACCGGTACGGCGTAGGTTGGCGGCGTTGCCCACGCCGCCGATGACTGTCACAGGAGCACCATGTCTTCTCGATCCCCCTTGCTCACCGGAGCGACAGCGCTCGTCGCAGCCGGACTCGTCGCCGTGTCGGGCGTCAGCCCGGCTTTGGCCGATCGCGCGAAGGACCGCTCCGTCGAACTCCGCGTAGCGACGTACAACCTGTCGCTCAATCGCGCGAGTGCCGGCGAACTAGAGGCCGACCTCAGCACTGGCGATGACCCGCAGGCGCGTACCGTCGCCGAGGTGATCCAACGGGTCGAGCCCGACATCGTGCTGCTCAACGAGTTCGACTACGTACCGGAACTGCGCGCTGCGAATCTCTTCCGCGACAACTATTTGGAGGTCGCCCAGGGTGGGGCGGATCCCGTCGAGTACCCCTACGCCTATGTCGCCCCGTCGAACACCGGCGTGCCCAGCGGGCTGGACTTGAATAACAACGGCCAGGTCGGCGGTGGCGACGATGCATTCGGGTTCGGCGAATTTCCCGGTCAGTACGGCATGGCCGTGCTCTCCAAGTACCCGATCGTCGTCGACGAAGTGCGGACCTTCCAGAACTTCCTGTGGAAGGACATGCCTGGAGCGTTGTTGCCGGACGATCCCGCCACAGCGGCGCCCGCGGATTGGTACTCGCCCGAGGAACTCGAGGTCGTGCGCCTCTCGAGCAAGTCGCATTGGGACGTTCCGATTCGCGTCGGCCGGGAGGTGGTACACGTGCTCGCCTCGCACCCGACTCCGCCCACGTTCGACGGCCCCGAGGATCGGAACGGGCGCCGCAATCACGACGAGATCCGGTTCTGGGCCGACTACATCACGCCCGGGGCGTCGAAGTACATCGTCGACGACGCCGGACAGCGCCGCGGACTGAAGCCCAACCAGTCGTTCGTCATCATGGGCGATCAAAACGCCGACCCGCTCGACGGCGACTCGGTGGCAGCCGCCATCGATCAACTTCTCGACGATAAGCGCATCGTCGATCCGATGCCGACGTCCGAGGGGGGCGCGGAGGCCGCCGCCGTGCAGGGTGGGGCGAACACCGTGCACCGGGGGGATCCGCGCCTCGACACCGCCGACTTCGCGGACACCGCTCCGGGGAATCTCCGCGCCGATTACGTGCTGCCTTCTCGCAAGCTCGATGTGCGCGACGCCGGCGTCTTCTGGCCGGTCGCGGCCGATCCGCTCTCGCGATTGACCGGCAGCTTCCCGTTCCCGAGCAGCGACCACCGGCTCGTATGGGTCGATCTGGAGCTACGCCGCTGAGCCTCCCGGGGCGGATCGACCGGTGGCGGAAAAAAGTGCGAAACACTACATGTAGTGGAATGACAAACCTGTTATTCCCGTTATATAGTGAAGGACCGCGCGAGCGGGACGCACGATTCCAGCTCGGCATCACCGATTCCAGGGAGAACATCATGGACTACGAGACCAACTCTGGCGGCTACGAAGTTCCCGTCGACCCCATGGATCTCCTGCAGTGCGATAGCTGCCAGTAGAGGTCCGTTAGTAGGCGCCTCTCAGTAGACGTCCTCTCGGTAGCCAACTAGGACGACGAGGTCCCCACGCCTCACCGGAGCCCGGTCGCCACATCGGCGGCCGGGCTTCCGTCATGTCCGGCGGCGCGCGCTCATCTCCAGCACCACGGGCGCTTCCCGGTGGCTCCGGTAAGGGGTGACGCTGGTGAGGGGTGACGCTGGTTAGGCTGGCTGGCGTGCCAGTGAACCCCGAGCTCCAAGGCAGGAC
>CAXTLO010000226.1:0-4528 GCA_964244965.1 uncultured Marisediminicola sp. | reverse complement strand
CTGCAGGGGTGCCGTCACGAGTGACGGATCGGGCTGCGGGTCGAAGATCGGCTCCGCCTCGCTCGGTGTCGGGTCGACGGTCGCCTCGTCGATGACGGAGCCGGGGGAGGCTATGCCGTCGTCGTCGAACAGGTAGGAGCCGGATACGCCTGTCGACCGACCGAAGTGCGCGGTTCGGCCCGCAGACGTCGATGCCGCAGGGTAGAAGGACCAGGATGCGGTGGTCTCGTCACTGATTCGGATCCCTCGCGCGCCGCCGTTGGCCATGCCCGCTTGCCCGGTGACCCGGACGAGTTGGTAGTCGCCGGCGACGGTTCCGCTCGCCGTCGCCCAGTGCGAGCGGAAGTCGTCGACGCTGAAGCCGCTCGTGTCGACCGCGCCGAAGGTGTAGTCGAGCCAGAATGTCGTCACGCCGCCCGCGGGGATGACGGTGCCCTCCGGGTAGGCGAACGGTACATCTCGGGCACGGTCGTCGGAGTCCACGTAGCTGTAGGCGAGCGTGACCCCCGCCGCCGTCAGATCCACGTCTGCGGTGGACGTGTTCGCGATCTCGAAGTACTCGAACGTGTCGGCGCCGGCGTTGTCGGGCGCGATCTCGGTGACGATCAGTACGCCGTCGTCACCGATCGGGAGCGCCTGCGCCGGAGCTCCGACCCCGACGGTGAACGCGACGGCTGCCGCGAGGGCGATGGCGAACGGGTGAACGGATTTCGAGCGCGATCGCATGAGGTCCTTGGCTGAGGAAGAGGGAACGGCACTGCCTCGATGACCGTATGCAGGGGCTGGGGCGGGAACGTGAACGGTCGGCTAACGCGGGACGAATAACCTCAGGGTGACGCTCGTCCGACGGAGCAACGAGCGCCGCGGGTTACGCCAAGCTCGAGCGATCGCCTTCGCGCCGGGCCGACGCCCGCGGAGCTCCGTGCAGCTCTAGCGCGAGCTGATACTCGAGAACTTGCGCGTGGCCAGCGGAACGAAGATCGCCAGTACCACCACGATTCCGATGAGCACCGTGAGCACGGGGTTCTGCAGCATCCACGACCGCGGTTCCGCAGCGATCGCGGGCACGTTGCCGAACAGCTCGCGCGCGGCCTGCACCAGAGCAGACACCGGGTTGTACTCCGCGAAGGTCCGCAACGGCTCAGGCAGGTTCTCGATGGGCACGAACGCGTTCGAGAGGAACGTGAGCGGGAACAGGATGAGGAACGAGACGTTGTTGATCACCTCCGGGCTCCGCACGGTCATCCCGAGGAACGCCATCACCCACGACAGGGCGTACGAGAACAACAGCAGCAGAGCGACCGCAGCGATCGCCTCGAGCGGACTCGACCGCACGCGCCATCCGACGATCAGACCGGTTCCGATCATCACCGCCATCGAAATCGCGTTGATGAGCATGTCGCCGTTGGTACGGCCGACGAGCACCGCTGAGGGACTCATCGGCAACGTGCGGAACCGGTCGATGATGCCCTCCTTGAGGTCCTGCGCCATCGCCGACCCCGAATAGGTCGAACCGAACACCACGGTCTGGGCGAAGATGCCCGCCATGATGAACTCTTTGTAGTCGCTGCCGGGGATGTCGATGCTGCCGGCGTAGACGAAGCTGAACAGCAGCACGAACATGATCGGCTGCAACGTGGTGAACACCAGGATGTCGGGCACACGCTTGATCTTGATGAGATTGCGACGGGTGGTGATCCACCCGTCGGACAACCAGGATGCCGCCCCCGATGCTGCTGGTGCCGTGACGACCGTCTTCTCAGGGGTGACCGTGGCGGTCATGATGCCTTCTCCTCGTCCTCTTCCTCGGTGGCCACATGGCCGGTCAGCTTCAGGAACACGTCGTCGAGCGTGGGGCGTTCCATGCCGGCGTCGTGCAAGCGGATGCCCCGCTCCTCGGTTCCGGCGAGCACCGTGCGCAGCGCAGCGGGCCCGTTGGCGACATTCACCGAGATCGTGCGGCGGTCGGAACTGACCGACGGCTCACCCGCAGCGACTGCCCGGAGGATCTCGAGCGCGGCAGGGCTGTCGTCCTCGGTGACGAGGCTCAGCTCGACGCGCTGCCCGCCGATAGACGACTTCAGCTCGTCGGAGGTGCCCTGCGCGATGACCTTGCCCCGGTCGATCACGGCGATGTCGTCGGCGAGCTGATCGGCCTCCTCGAGGTACTGGGTGGTGAGGAGCACCGTGGTACCGCCCTCGACCAGGCGCGTGATGATGTCCCACATGCCGATGCGGCTGCGCGGGTCGAGGCCGGTGGTCGGCTCGTCGAGGAACAGCACCTGAGGGTCGATGACCAGCGCTCCGGCGAGGTCGATGCGCCGCCGCATGCCGCCCGAGAATCCCTTCACCGGGCGGTTCTGCGCCTCGGTGAGCTCGAAGATCTCGATGAGCTCCTTCGCGCGCTGCCGGGAGCGCTTGGCGCCGAGGTGGTAGAGCCGACCGACCATGTCGAGATTCTCGAGTCCGGTGAGGTTCTCGTCGACCGCGGCGTACTGACCTGACACGCCGATGATGCGGCGGATGTCGGCGCCGTCACGCGCCACATCGATCCCGTCGATTGTCGCGGTGCCGGAATCGGCCTTGATGAGAGTGGTGAGCACCTTCACCGTGGTGGTCTTGCCCGCGCCGTTTGGCCCGAGGAGCGCGGTGACCGTCCCCTTCGGGACGGAGAGGCTGAGACCGTCGAGCGCGCGAACGACCGGCGCACCTTTCGGCGTGTAGATCTTCGTGAGATCGCGTGCTTCGATGAAGCTCATGCGGCGACCCTAGCTGGCAGGGGGGACATCGGGATTTCCAGGGGCATGGGACCAGACTGGCGGCCCGATGTGTACATTGTCAACAATTGGTCTGCGCACGGTCTAGACGAGCCCCAAGCACCGGGAGGATCGGCGCACTCGGCAGAGCCGGAGGTGACCGCCGGTAGCGTGGAATCACGACCCCCGGAGGATGCAGATGCCCGACGATCAGCCGCGCCAGAACGCCGACCGCTTCGACGTGATCGTGATCGGGGCGGGGCCCGCCGGGACGGCCGCGGCGCTCAGAGCCGCGGAGCTCGGCGCCAGTGTCGCAGTGCTCGAAGCGAGCCGCACCGGCGGTACGTGCGTCAACACCGGGTGCGTGCCGACGCGCGTGCTCGCGAAGACGGCACGGATGATGCGGGAGGTCCGCACGGCGGATGCTTGGGGCATCCACACCGGGATCGCGACCGTCGACTGGCCGGTCACCGTGAAGCGCGTGGAGACCATCGTCGACCGTGTCCGGTCGATCAAGCGCGAAGCCGATCGCTTCGCGCAGGCCGGCGTGGAACTGATCCTCGAGGGTCGCGCGCGGTTCGAGGACGACACCACCCTGGTGCTGGACAGCGGTCGACGCGTAAGCGGCGGCACCGTGATCGTGTGTGTCGGCGGCCACTCGAGGCGGCTGCCGATTCCGGGTGCGGAGCTCGCGACCGTGCCGGAGGACGTGCTCGGGATCGCCGAGCTCCCGCGCCGGATCGCCGTCATCGGTGCGGGCAACACCGGGGCGCAGCTCGTGACCGTATTCAGCTCGTTCGGATCCGAGGTGACCCTGCTCGACGTCGCACCTCGGGTGCTCACCGCGTCGGACGCGTCGATCTCCGACGCGGTCGCCTCCGCGTTCGAGGACCAGGGAGTCGAGGTGCACGTGGGGATCGACACTGTCGAACGGCTGGATCGGGCATCCGACGGCTCGATCACGATGAGCTGGCGCGCTGAGGGGAACCAGCGTTCCGGTGGCTTCGACGTGGTGGTCATGGCCACCGGGTGGCCCGCGGATGTCGAGGATCTCGGCCTCGAGAACGCCGGCATAGAGGTAGCGCGTTCCGCGATCCCGGTGGACGCGTACTTCCGCACCTCGGTGCCGCACATCTTCGCCGTCGGAGACGCCAATGGGCGTGACATGCTCGTGCAGGCCGCCCAGTTCGAGGGCGAGGCCGCGGCGGAGAACGCGGTGCTCGACGCGAACCGTCGCACACCGCACCACCTCCTCCCCGCGGGGGGCTTCACCGACCCGGATTACGCCGGCGTCGGTCTCAGCGAGGAGCAGGCCCGCGACCGGGACCCGTCGTGCATCGTCGCGACCGTGCCGTTCTCGGCGGTCGACCGCGCCGTGATCGACGATCGGGAGCGTGGGTTCCTCAAGCTCATCGCCGACCGCCGACGGGAGCTCATCCTCGGTGCGCACGCCGTCGGCGAGAACGCGGTCGAGGTCATCCAGTCGGTGACCACCGCCATGGCTGCGGGTGTCGACGTCGCTACCCTGGCCAACGTACGGTTCGCCTACCCCACCTACAGCGCCGTCATCGGAATGGCAGCCCGCCTGCTGCTCGCCGAGCCCGCGCGCGGAACGGACCAGGTGCGTGACGCGGAGTTGAACTGAGTCGTCACCTCAGCTGCGCGATCACCTCGCCGAGCACCCGGCCCAGCAGGCGGATGTCCTCCCGGAGCGGCGCGTCGTCAGTGCGGTCGTCGGGTTCGGCGGGCCCGCCCGGGCCGCGGAGATCGGC
>CAXTLO010000225.1:0-4540 GCA_964244965.1 uncultured Marisediminicola sp. | reverse complement strand
CCCGGTCAGTGCGCGACATACCGGTCCAATCTCTTCTCCACCCGCGACTGGCCCGCGGAGAGCACGAGGCAGATGAGCCAGTAGACCAGCGCAGCCTCGAGATACAGCAGCATGAACTCCTGGCTGAACGCCGCGATCTGCTGCGCCTCCCGGAACAGCTCGGTGACCAGGATCAGTGACGCGAGCGAGGTGTCCTTGACGAGGCTGATGAACGTGTTCGACAGAGGCGGAACCGACACCCTGGCGGCCTGGGGCAGGATGATGCGGCGCAGGGTCACGCCACGTGACATCCCGACCGTGAAGCCCGCCTCCCATTGCCCACGCGGTACGGAGAGGATCGCCGCCCGGATCACCTCGGCCGCGTACCCGCCGACGTTGAGCGAGAACGCGATGATCGCGCTCGGCCATGGATCGATGAGCAAGCCGATCGAGGGCAGTCCGTAGAAGATGACGAACAGCTGCACCAGCAGCGGCGTGCCACGGACAACGGAGACGTAGAACCGCGCCGCCAGGGCGAGCGGACGTACCGAGGAGAGACGGGCGAGCGCGACGAACAGCGCGATGACGAGGCCGATCGCGAACGACGTGAGCGAGACCGGGATGGTGCCGAGCACCGCCCCGCTCACGATGGGCAGCAGGGACTGCCCGACCAGCTCCCAGTCCATCGCCGACTCGATCCGTCGCTGCTACTGGCTGACGTCCTCGCCGAAGTACTTCTCCGAGATCTCAGCGAGAGTGCCGTCGGCGCGGAGATCCTCGAGGGCGGCGTCGACCGCCTCGACGAGGTCGGTGCTGCCCTTGCGGAAGGTCAGGGCGTTGCGCGACGCGTCATCCGTCTCGTCCACGATCTGCAGGCCGGTCTCGCCCTCGGTCTTCTCGTAGTCGAGGTAGGTGAGCTCATCGTTCACGGTCGCGTCGACGCGGCCCTGACGCAGCAGTTCGACCGCCTGCGCCCAGCCCTCGACCTGCTCGACTTCCGCACCGGCCTCCTGCGCCACCTGGTACCAGTTGCTGGTGAGGGACTGGGCCGATCGTGCTCCGGCGAGGTCGTCGAAGCCGGCGATATCGGTGTTGTCTGCGGCGACGATGAGCACGCCGGGTGAGATCGTGTACGGCTCGCTGAAGTCGAAGTCCTCGAGGCGCTCCTCGTTGATCGACACCTGGTTGGCGATCACGTCGAAGCGTCCGGCGGTGAGTCCGGCGAAGATCGCGTCCCACTGCGTTTCCTGGAACACGGGCTCCACGCCCAGCTTCTCCGCGACCGCGGTGACCACCTCGACGTCGTACCCCGTGAGGTCGCCCGATCCGTCCTCGTGGAAGGTGAAAGGCCGGTAGGTGCCCTCGGTGCCGATCACGAGCTCTCCGGATTCCTGCACCTCCGCGAGCGAGAGCGCGCCCGACGCGGCGGAGTCGTCTCCCCCGGAGCCTGTGCCGGTGCCTCCGCCGGCCGAGCAGGCGGCGAGGACGACGGTGACGGATGCTGCGGCGAGAGTCGCCGCGAAGCGGCGGGCACGGGGGTGCGTGGTCATGGCTGTGATCCTCTGTCGGTGGTCTGGTACGACCCCGACCTTAAGCGGCCCGGCGTCGGGATCATTCCCGGATGACGCTGTGCGTCGACCGTGCACGGACGGGGGTGGCCACGTCAGGCCGCCAGCTCGTCCATCCGCTTCCGAGCGGCGCGCATCGCCCCGGTGAGACTCAGCTCCTCGCCGGCATCGAGCCAATCGTTCAGCGCCACGTCGAAGATCATCACTCCATACGCGGCAGCGAGCGCCGCATCCGATCGGTCGAGGCCATACGCGATGAGGGATTCCTCGATCGCCTCGCGCAGCATCCGCGATTTGAGCAGCTCGCGTTCTTGCAGGCGTCGATCGGACCGGATGATGCACCGGCGCGACCTCAACCCGTCGCGGAGACGATCGAGCCCGCCCCGCGCGACGGCCTCGAAGCCGTACATCACCAGCCCGAGCGGCGGAAGCGAATCCGGCGCCTCCGCGAGAAGGGTCGAGACGATCGCCGGGAACTCGCGCTCGCGGAGGAACAGGACCTCCCGCTTGTCGACGAAGTGCAGGTAGAACGTCCGCGTCGTGAGTCCCGCCCGGGCGGTGATCTGCGGGACCGTCGTCGCCGCGTATCCCTGCTCTGCGAAGAGGTCGATCGCTGCCCTCTCCAGCCGTGCAGCGGCGTCCGGTTCCCAGCGACTCATACCGGAACGATACTCGACGACACGAAATGTCGTGACTCATGTGATGATTACATTTCGTGTCGTCAAGGACGACACGGTGCCGATCGGAGAGAACATGCCCACCAACACCGCCGCCTGGCTGGACGCCCCCTACAGTGACCTCGCCGTACGAGAGGCGCCGTACACGCTTCCCGGTCCGGGCGAGATCCTGATTCGCAATCACGCGATCGCGGTGAACCCGCTCGACGCGATGAAACAGTCGATGGGCGACCTGATGTACCGCTGGCTTCGAAGCCCGTCCGTGCTCGGCGAAGACGTCGCCGGCGAGGTGGCGGAGGTCGGCGCAGGCGTGATCCGATTCGGCGTCGGCGACCGGGTGGTCGCCTACGCGGTCGGGATGGAGAAAGGGCGCGATCACCGCGCCGAGGGCGGGTTCCAGTCGTACACCGTGGTCAGCGCGAAGCTCGCCTCCCCCATTCCTCGGGCGATGACCTTCGAGGAGGCGGTCGTGCTCCCGCTCGGGATCTCGACGGCGGCAGCGGGCCTGTTCCAGAAGGATCAGCTCGGTCTCCGCCATCCCACCAGCACCGGCGGGCCGACCGGCCAGACGGTCGTCGTGTGGGGCGGATCGACCAGCGTGGGGAGCAACGCCATACAGTTGGCTAGAGCCGCAGGCTACGACGTCGTGAGCACAGCTTCCCCGCGCAATCACGATCGCGCACGGCGGCTCGGAGCCACAGAGGTGTTCGACTATGCGAGCCCGACGGTGGTCGAGGATATCGCCGCGTTCCTCGCGGGGCGCCCCGTCGCCGGCGTGCTGGCAGTCGGCATCGGCTCCGCCGAACCGAGCGTAGCCGTGGCCATCGCTACCGGCGCGAAGCGGGTCGCGATGACCAGTCCCTCCGTCTCATTCGAGACCGTTCCCCGCCGTCGCGGGATGAAAGTAGAACTGGTGAGCGTGGTCGCCCGCTTGGTGGGGGCGAATGTGGCCCTGCAGGTGCGCTGCCGCGTGCGCGGCATCCGGGCCGGGTTCGTCTGGGGCAGCTCGATCATGACCGACGAGGTCGGTGCGATGCTGTGGGAGGGCTACCTCCCCGCCGCGCTCGCCGACGGAAGTCATGTCTCATCGCCCGTCGCCGAAGTGGTGGGCACTGGGTTGGAGCACGTGCAGACGGCACTGGACTCGCTGCGCCGTGGAGTCTCGGCGCGGAAGCTCGTCGTGCGCATCTGAGCACACGCCCGATTCCCAGCCGGATGCGAGTGCGGCCGCGTAATATTCCGGCAGGTTGTCCCTGACCCCGGTGGCCGTCATCCGCACCGAGCCGAGGAGACCTCTGTGACCGCTGTCGACCTTCCGGGCGTCCGATCGACTCGATCCCGCGGTACCAGCGAGTTCTCCGATCTCGCTCGTGCCATACAGGAATCGGGTCTTCTCCGCCGCCGATACGGCTACTACTGGACGAAGCTGATCGCGGTTCCGCTTATCGTCACCGGGGCCGTGCTGCTGTTCATCGCGATCGGCGACACCTGGTGGCAATTGTTCACGGCAGCGGGCTTCGCCGTGCTCTTCACGCAGATCGCCTTCCTCGGTCACGACGCCGCGCATCGTCAGATCTTCCGATCCGGCCGCTGGAACGACTGGACGACTCTGATCGTCGCGAACCTGTTCGTCGGTCTGAGCTACGGATGGTGGCAGCACAAGCACACCAGGCATCACGCGAATCCGAACAAGCTCGGCACCGACCCCGATACGGATCTCCCTGTGATCTCGCTCACCGTCGAGCAGCGGGACCACCGACGCAACCCCGCGACCAGGTGGCTGCTGTCCCACCAGGGCGTGCTGTTCTTCCCGATCCTGCTGCTGGAGGGCGTGGCGTTGCATGTCGCGAGCGTGCAGCGGCTGTTCTCCCGCGAACCCATGACGCACCGTTTTGTGGAGCTGTCGATGCTCTTGGTGCGGCTCATCGGGTACCTCGTACTGGTGTTCCTCGTGCTCTCCCCCGGTATCGCAGCGGTCTTCCTCGTGGTGCAGCTCGGGGTCTTCGGGTTCTACATGGGCGCCTCGTTCGCGCCCAATCACAAGGGCATGCCGCTGGTTCCCGCCGGCATGCGGCTCGATTTCCTGCGTCGACAGGTGCTGATGAGCCGCAACATCCGCGGCAACCGCATCCTCGACGTGGCGATGGGCGGACTCAACTACCAGATCGAGCACCACCTGTTCCCCTCGATGCCCCGGCCGCATCTGCGGAAGGCGGCCCCGATCGTACGGGACTACTGCCGCGAGCGCGGGGTGCCGTACCTGGCCACCGGGCTGTTCGAGTCGTACGGGATCGTGCTGCGCTACATCAACCGGGT
>CAXTLO010000224.1:0-4600 GCA_964244965.1 uncultured Marisediminicola sp. | reverse complement strand
CCTCGGCCGAAGGCCACACCGGCAAGTCGTCGATCGCCCTGGGCGTGCTCGAGACCCTCAGTCACCGGATCGACAGGGTCGGGGTGTTCCGGCCTATCTCGCGGTCGACCACCCGCCGCGACTACGTCCTGGAACTGCTGCTCGATCATGACAGCGTCGATCTCGATTACGACGAGTGCGTCGGAGTCGATTACGACCTCGTGCACTCCGATCCGGAGGCCGCGCTGAGCCAGATCGTCGCGCGGTTCGCGGCGGTCGAGCGGCAGTGCGATGCGGTGCTCATCCTCGGCAGCGACTACACCGACGTGGGCAGCCCGACCGAGCTGTCGTTCAACGCGCGCATCGCCGCCAACCTCGGCGCACCGGTGCTGTTAGTGCTCGGTGGTCGGACCGCGGATGGCGCGGGCGTCCGCACGCCGGATGATCTCCGCCAGATCGCCGACCTCACCACCGCGGAGCTCCGCCACGCGCACGCCTCGCTGCTGGCGATCGTCGCCAATCGCTCGGCGCCAGACCGGCTGGAGGAGATCGAGCGCGCCGTCGCCTCGGCGGTGGACGACCGCGAGGTCACGGTCTGGGCGATCCCGGAGGATCCCTTCCTAGTGGCGCCGTCGGTTTCTGCGCTGCTGGAGGCGACATCATCGACCCTCATCGCCGGCGACGAGGCCCTCCTCGAACGAGAAGCACTCGGAGTGGTCGTTGCAGCGATGTCGATGGAGAACGTGTTGCCACGTCTTACCGAGGGCGCGATCGTCATCGTGCCGGGAGACCGGTCCGACGTGCTGTTGGCCACCCTGCTCGCCCACGCCTCCGGGACGTTCCCGTCGCTCGCAGGCGTCATCCTCAATGGCGGATTCGACCTCGCGCCCCAGATCGAGCGACTGATCGACGGACTCAACTCGACGCTGCCGATCGCTCGCAACGAGCTCGGCACCTACGACACCGCGACCCGCATCACGCAGACCCGCGGACGTCTCGCCGCCGAGTCGCAGCGCAAGTACGACACCGCGCTCGCCCTGTTCGAGACCCACGTCGACGGAGATCAGCTGCTCGACCTGCTCGAGGTCAGCCCGTCGGATACCGTCACGCCGCTCATGTTCGAGTACGGCCTGCTGGAGCGGGCGCGCGGACGGCAGAAGCATGTCGTGCTGCCCGAGGGGACGGATGACCGCATCCTCCGCGCCGCGGGAACGCTGATCCAGCGCGGGGTGGCGCAGCTGACCATCCTCGGTACCGAGTCGACCGTGCGCTCTCGCGCCACCGAACTCGGCCTCGACCTCTCCGCCGCACGGGTCATAGATCCGTTCGATCCCGAACTGCGCGACCGCTTCGCGCAGGAGTACGCGCGGGTGCGTGCACACAAGGGGATCTCGGTGCTCCAGGCCAGCGACACCGTCACCGACGTGTCGTACTTCGGCACGATGATGGTGCACCTCGGGCTCGCCGACGGAATGGTCTCCGGCGCCCAGCACACGACGGCGCACACCATCCGTCCGGCCTTCGAGATCATCAAGACCAGGCCGGATGTCTCGGTGGTGTCGAGCGTGTTCCTCATGGCGCTCGCCGACCGGGTGCTCGTCTACGGCGACTGCGCGGTCATCCCGGACCCGACCGCCGAGCAGCGCGCGGATATTCCCATCTCGTCCGCGGGCACCGCCGAGCAGTTCGGCATCGAGCCGCGCATCGCGATGCTCAGCTACTCGACGGGTGAATCCGGATCGGGTGCGGATGTCGAGAAGGTCCGCGCGGCCACAGCGCTGGTGCGCGAGCGTCGTCCCGATCTGCTGGTGGAGGGTCCCATCCAGTACGACGCGGCAGCGGATCCGACTGTCGCCGCCGCCAAGATGCCGGACTCCGCGGTCGCCGGCCGTGCCACGGTCTTCATCTTCCCCGACCTCAACACGGGCAACAACACCTACAAGGCGGTGCAGCGCTCGGCCGGCGCGGTGGCAATCGGCCCCATCCTGCAGGGCCTGAACAAGCCGATCAACGACCTCTCCAGGGGAGCGCTCGTGCAAGACATCGTCAACACCGTCGCCATCACGGCGATCCAGGCGGCTTCCGACGACTAGCGTCCAGACGCTCTACTGCCTGGCCGGGCCGGCCGCCGAGCGGTCGCGCAGGAACGGGATCGCCAGCTTGTTCGCGAACACATCGCCGCGGTTGGCCTTGACGAGTCCCATGATGATGATCACCAGGTGGGCGATACCCAGCGGCAGGATGATGCCGATCGGAATCGCCGCGACGCCCGAGATCTCGGTGCCGTCGACGAAGGGGATCATCACCAGGCTCGATATGACCATCACGACCATCACGGTGACCATGGTCAGACCCCAGTTCGCGGCTCTCCGCGCATTCTCCGACGCGAGAGCGCCGTACTTGCGCTGACTCTGGTAGACCGACGCCATCACGATCCCCGTGATGATGAAGTTGAAGAACGGGATCGGGATGTACGCGAGGAACCCGAGGCCGTAAGGCAATGCGCCGTTTCGTCGAGGCGGGTACCCTGCGCCGCCAGGAGGGTCGCCGGGCGTCGAGGACCGAGGCATCTGCTCTGGCATCCGTTCAGAATAGAGGCTCGCCGCCTTCTACTCCCGCCCCGCGGATGGCACACACCGCCACGCTGCATCCTTCCGAACCACGCATACCCTGGGTGCATGAGCGCCGTCTTCGTCGTCAACTCCGGCTCCTCGTCGATCAAGTATCAGCTGATCGATCTCGACTCCGAGCAAAGCGTGCTCGGCGGTACGGTCGAGCGCATCGGAGAGCCGGGCTCTGACACCCCCGACCACGAAACCGGGCTCCGGCGGGTGCTCGACGAACTGGGCACCGCCCATGACATCGCCGCAGTCGGTCACCGCGTCGTGCACGGCGGATCGCGGTTCACCGAGCCGACCGTCATCACCGACACTGTCGTGGACGGCATCGAGGAGTTGTCCGCCCTCGCGCCGCTGCATAACCCCGCGAATCTGGACGGCATCCACGCTGCGCGGGCTGCCCTCCCCGACATCCCGCACGTCGCGGTATTCGACACCGCCTTCCACCACACGCTGCCGCCGGCCGCGTACACGTACGCGATCGACGCCACTCTCGCCGAAGAGCACGGCGTGCGCCGCTACGGATTCCACGGCACCTCCCACAAGTTCGTCTCGGAACAGGCGGCGCTGTTCCTCGATCAGCCGCTCGCGTCGCTCAAGACGATCGTGCTGCACCTCGGCAACGGCGCGTCGGTCACGGCCATCGACGGGGGAGTGTCGGTCGAGACCAGCATGGGGATGACGCCGCTGGAGGGGTTGGTGATGGGGACCCGCTCCGGCGACCTCGACCCGGCCGTGCTCATCCACCTCCACCGCCAGGCGGGGCTCGACTTCGATGAACTCGACCGTCTGCTCAACCGGAGAAGCGGGCTGCTCGGGCTCACCGGCAGCGGAGACATGCGTGATGTGCACGCCGCGGCCGTCGACGGAGACGACACGGCCGATGCTGCGCTGGCCGTGTACCGACACCGCATCCGCCGCTATCTCGGCGCCTACCTCGTGCACCTCGGCGGCCTCGACGCGATCGTATTCACCGCGGGAGCGGGGGAGAACGACGCCCGGCTGCGCCGAGACGTGCTCGCCGACCTGGAGTTCCTCGGCATCC
Source organism: uncultured Marisediminicola sp. (assembly GCA_964244965.1). GTDB lineage: Bacteria > Actinomycetota > Actinomycetes > Actinomycetales > Microbacteriaceae > Marisediminicola. Next base: position 958 of record CAXTLO010000224.1, on the reverse strand, counting down.
GCATCGACGATGCTCGCAACGAGGCCACGTCGAGGCAGCCTCGTCGGATCTCTCCGGATGACTCAACGGTCGCGGTGCTCGTGATCCCGACGAATGAGGAACTCGAGATCGCCAGGCAGACCGCTCACGCTGCACTCTGAGTTCCGCAGGCGGTCATCCGGAGCGGTGATCGGGTCGCTACCCGACTGAGCGGAGCGCCTCGGGGATCGGCGTCTCGCCGCTGACCGCCTCGAACTGCGTGCGTGCGGCGATACCAGACTGCAACACCTCCGCGATGAGCGCCGCCACATCCGCCCGCGGGATAGAGCCGCGATCCACCCGCTCGCCGAGGGTCACTTTGCCGGTCGGCGGGTCGTCGGTGAGTCCGCCCGGGCGGATGACGGTCCACTCGAGGTCGCGCTCGCGCACGGCCGCGTCGGCGGCTCCCTTCGCCCACAGGTAGACCTCGAAGATGTCGTCCGAGTTCTCGTCGCCACCGTCCGCTCCCATGGATGACACGATCACGAACGTGGACACGCCAGCGGAGACGGCGGCGTCGGCGAGCAGGATCGCGCCGTCGCGATCTACCGTCCGCTTGCGTTCCGCGCCGCTGTCCGGTCCCGCACCGGCGGCGAACACGGCAGCGTGGGCGCCCGCCAGCACCTCGGCGACCTGGCCGACCGAGCTCGATTCGAGGTCCAAGAGCACCGGTGTCGCACCCGCGTCGACGACGTCGCGGTGGTGGTCGGCGTTGCGGATGAGCCCGACCGGATCATGTCCGGCGTCGGCGAGCAGACGGGAGAGGAGGAGGGCGATGCGGCCGTGGCCGCCGGCGATAACGATGCGCATCCGTGCACGCTATCGCGCTAAACTCGGCGTCGGCTCCTCGCGTGGCGCCATCCAGGCCAACTCCCCCAGGACGGAAACGTAGCAAGGGTAACCGGGCTCTGACGGGTGCGCGAGGAGTCTTCTACGTTCC
>CAXTLO010000223.1:0-4619 GCA_964244965.1 uncultured Marisediminicola sp. | reverse complement strand
CGGCTGAGCTGGCGACGCAGGGCATCGAGGCCGCCGACATCCTCGCGCAGCGCGACAAGCACGCCGCCGCCATGGAACGGGCGTCCGCCCTGATGCTCGCGGAGTGGCTCGAGACGCTGTAGCCCGGCCCCGCCGCAGTGTTCGCCTTTCAGGAATTTGTGGTGCGGGAGTGACGGATGCTGCGCACGTGGCCTCAGAAGACGGCATCCGTCACGCATCCTCCTGAAAGACGAACCTCGCGGGGGATGCGCGGGATGCGCGGGACGCCGGCTTTCGGAGAGCGGTTGGCGTCAGCGGCGGGTAGCGAAGAAGTCGAGCAGCAGGGCTCCGCACTCCTCGGCGAGCACCCCGGGGATCACCTCGGCACGGTGATTGAGCCGCCGGTCGCGCGGTACGTCGTAGATGCTTCCAGCCGCGCCGGCTTTGTCGTCCCACGCGCCGAACACCACGCGCGGAATGCGGGCCGCGAGGATCGCGCCGGCGCACATGATGCACGGCTCGAGCGTGACGACGAGCGTCGTACCGGTGAGGTGCCAGTCACCGGTCGACTCCGCGGCGCCCCGGATGGCGAGCACCTCGGCGTGCGCGGTCGGATCCTGCCGGAGCTCCCGCTCGTTGTGCCCGGATCCCAGGATGGTTCCGTCCTGCCCGATCACTAGCGCGCCGACGGGGACGTCACCACTCGGCAGGGAGAGCTGCGCCTCGGCGAGCGCCGCCCGCATCCGTCCGTCGAAATCGGTCACTGAAGCCCTCCGATACATTGAGGATATGCGAGTCCATGTTGCCGACCACCCGCTCGTCACCCACAAGCTGACGGTGCTCCGCGACAAGACCACCTCGTCGCCGGTGTTCCGGGCTCTGGCCGAGGAACTGGTCACCCTGCTCGCGTACGAGGCGACCCGGAACGTGAAAGTGGAGACCGTCGAGGTCGAGACGCCGGTCGCGACGGCGAAGGGGCTCGCGATCAGCATGCCTCGCCCCCTCGTCGTGCCGATCCTCCGCGCGGGCCTCGGCATGCTCGAGGGCATGGTGAAGCTGGTGCCGACGGCGGAGGTGGGCTTCCTCGGGATGGTGCGAAACGAGGAGACTCTGCAGCCAGACATCTACGCCGAACGACTGCCCGACGACCTCGCCAATCGGCAGTGCTTCGTGCTCGACCCGATGCTCGCGACGGGAGGGTCGCTGATCGCCGCCATCGAGTACCTGTTCGATCGGGGGGCGGTGGATGTCACGGCCATCTGCCTCATCGGATCGCCCGAGGGCCTGGCTGCCGTTGAGAAGGCGACCGAGGGGCGTGACGTGACGATCGTGCTCGGCGCACTCGATGAGAAGCTGAACGAGGTCGGATACATCGTCCCGGGCCTCGGCGATGCGGGCGACCGGCTGTACGGCACCGTCTGACCGTGGTGTCGGACCCGGGTACGAGCGTCGGCGTCCGCTTCACCGGCGAGGACTGGTACGCACGCGAGTTCGGAGTCGAGCGATTCGAGTCCTGCGTCTTCGTCGACTGCGATCTCACCGAGATCCGTACCTCCGGAACGGTGTTCGACCGCTGCGAGTTCGCCGGTACGGCGCTCAACTCCTCCGTGCATGAGAGCTCCCGCTTCGACAACTCCCTCTTCCGCTCGTGCTCCCTGTTCGACGCGACGTTCCGTGAGTGCAAGCTCACCGGTGTGCGCTTCACGGAGACGGGGATGCGTCCGCTCACCGTCGACGGCGGGCTCTGGTCGTGGGTGAACCTCTTCGGGGCGGATCTTCGCGGCGTGAAGTTCGATGGCGTCGATCTCGAGGAGACGGATCTGGGGGATGCGCGTCTCGAAAAGGCGTCATTCCGCGGCGCGAACCTCACCCGCGCGACCCTCGCCGGTGCGGCTCTGGCCGGCGCCGACTTCACCGGCGCCGACCTGGTGGGAGTGCAACTCGAGGGACTCAACTGGCGCAAGGTGCGCATCGATCCGCAACTGGCCGTGCAGATCGCCGAGTCGCTCGGCGCCACCGTCGACCTATGACCGCCTAATCCTCCTGACCCAGTGCCCCGTTCACAATCGAGGAGCTGGGGCGACACGCCGCCGTAATTGGCTGGGGTGACCCTCGTCACGAGGCGGCGTGTCGGCGGCGGGATCTCCTCACTTGTGTACGGTCGGATCAGGTCGGAGCCCGACCGCGGCGCGAAACTCGCCAACCAGGTGGGACCGGGTCGCCAGCCCGGATCGGCCAGCCACGGTTCCGGGCGCGACTTGACAGCACAACGACCCGTGAAACACACTTGCGCAATGACCGCCTTCTCGCGCACCCTGACCTCCGCTGAGGCCCGAGGGACCGCCCGGATGATGATGCGTAGCGCATCGGCGCAGGTCATGTGCTGTCGAATGTGTGCTTGACCGGCTGATAGTCGCCGAGTCGATCGCCGTCATCACGGCGTAATCGACTCTCCGGGCCGCCGCCTCCATCACGGTTGCAGTCCGTCCCGCATCACCTGCTCTGCCCAGAAGGATCACACCCTCATCATCAGAGGCCCTTCACCACCACACATTCAAGGACCCTCGACCCATGTCGCTTGCAACTCTCGACCGTACCCACAGTTCCACTCCCACCCGCCGCATCGCACCGACCCCGGTAACGCCGTTCGGTCCTGCGTCGACGGATAGGGCGTCGACAGAGGAGGCGCAGACCCAGGGCGCATCGACCCAGAGGGCGTCGACTCAGAGGGCATCGACCCAGGGCGCACCGACCCAGGGCGCACCGGCGTCGACGGTGAGCCCAGCGGCCGAGTCGACGCCCGCCGCATCCGGCCCCCGGCTCCGCGCCGTGCCGGACGGAACCGAGGCACGTGGCTTCGTACTCTACGTCGGGGTCGACGAGGCGAAAGCCGCCGAGGCGGGCACTCATCTCGGCGCGATCGTCGAGCAGTTGAAGGCCCTCGCCGCGCAGCTGGTACCGGCGTCGCAGACCTATGCCGCAGTGGCCCTCGCCCCCGCCGGCGCGGGTGGTCGAGACGTCGATGTCGTGCGGCTCGCGCTGCAGGATCCCGCCGCGCTCGCCCGACACCGCCAGGTCGAGGAGCCGGCCGAGGAGAAGCGTACCGGCGTCGTGATCGACCTCTCCCGCAAGCGGCTCGTGCTCGACGAGGATGTGGCCGGCGTGACCTACAAGGAGTTCGAGCTGCTGCAGTACCTCGTGCTGCGCGAGGGCCGAACCATCGACCGGGCTGAGCTCATCGCGTCGCTGTGGTCGGCGACGGATGACGACGTGCCGAACGAACGGACGATCGACGTGCACGTGCGTCGTCTGCGCTCGAAGCTCGGGGCGTACGAGGACATCGTGCGCACCGTGCGCGGCGTCGGGTACCGGTTCGACCGCCACGCGGATGTGTCCATCCGTTACGCGTCCAGCCCGTCACCCGACCTGTACTGACCCTGCGCGCACGCGATGACGGTCAGCGCTTCAGCTTGAGCAACCGCTCCAGGCTCGCCCAGATCTCCCCATAGGCCTTCGCGGCGGGGCCGCCGGGCGATGACACCGCGACCGGAGCACGCTCGCTGCCCATCCGCTCGATCACCACGGATGCGGGAACGACCGTGTCCAGCAGCTCCTTGCGCCCGGACACCAGTTCCCCGATCGACCGTCGGTGTACCGCCTTGCGCCGGTCGACCATGGAGAGGAAGGCCCGAACCGGTGATTCGCGCCGCGCTCCGCTCACGACCGCCCGCACCTGGTCGAGCGACCGGAGCGCGAGCGGGGAGGGAACGAGCGGCACGAGCACGACATCGGCAGCTTGCACCGCGTTCTCTGCGACGAGCGAGGCTCCGGGCGGACAGTCGAGGATGACCACGTCGTAGGAATCGGCGAGCGACTCGAGCACCTTCTCGACCCTGCGCGTGGACTTCTTGGCGGCGTCGAGCACGAGTTCGAGCTCGCGATAGGACGCGTCCGCCGGCAGGACGTCGAGACGGTCGTAGTCGGTGCGCCGGATGACCGCAGCAGCGGATGTACCGCCGCCGACGAGCTTGTCGATTCCGCCCTTGAGTCGTGGCGTCACGTTGAGGAGGTAGGTCGCCGCGGCCTGTGGATCGAGGTCCCACAGCACCACGCGATGCCGGCGGCTGGCCTCCCAGGCGAGATTCACCGCTGTCGTGGTCTTGCCCACCCCGCCCTTGGTGCTGTAGACCGCCACGACCTTCATCCGCCCAGCGTAGCCAGAGCCACGCTGATCAGCCGAGTCGTGTCGCCGAGATCCCCCCGTCGACGTCGAACGTGATCCCGTGCACCATCCGCGCGTCATCCGATGCCAGGAAGACCACGGCGCGGGCGATGTCGTCGGGCAGCACGACCGCGCCGGCGGGCGTCTTCGCGGTCATCGCGTCGAGCATCTCGCGGCTCGACTCGTTCCCGGGAGTGGCGGTCACTCCGGGTGCGACGGTGTTCACGCGCACACCGCGTTGACCGTACTCCGCCGCCCAGGAGCGCGTGAGCTGCTCGGCGGCTGCCTTCGTGGCGGTGTACATCGCCCCGAAAGGACTTCCGACCCGCGCCATCCACGATCCGATGTTGACGATCGCCCCGTCGCCGCGACCCACCATCGCCGGCGCAAGCGCGCCGACGAGCACGTGAGGGGCACG
>CAXTLO010000222.1:0-4642 GCA_964244965.1 uncultured Marisediminicola sp. | reverse complement strand
GTCGCCATCATCGCCAACATCGCCTTCTTCGTCTACAGCTACACCCTCACCACCGAGCTGATCCCGTCCACCGAGTTCTTCAACCTCTCCACCCTGATCAGCGCAACGCTGATCGGCGTGTGCGCCGGCTTCCTCCCCCTGAACTGGCACCCGGCGAAGCTGTTCATGGGCGACGCCGGCGCGTTGCTCATCGGACTGCTCATGGCGACATCCGCCATCCTCGTGACCGGCCAGCTCGACATCGGAGTCGCCGCCCTCTCCGGCCGGCAGCTGTTCCCCGCGTACATCCCCATCCTGCTTCCGCTGGCGGTGCTCGTCGTCCCGCTACTGGACTTCTCGCTCGCCGTCATCCGCCGGCTGCTCGCCGGTAAGTCGCCGTTCAGCGCGGATCGCAAGCACCTGCATCATCGGCTGCTCGACATGGGACATCGCGACGTGCACGCGACGCTGATCTTCTACGCATGGACCACAGTCGTGTCCGTCGGCTTCCTCGCCTTCATCTTCATCGAGCCGTGGGCCGCGGTCGGATTCATCGTCGTCGGGATGATCGTGTGCACGGCGGTCACCTTCGCCCCGCTCACCCGGCGCAAGGCGGTCGAGCAAGCGGCGCAGTCGGTGAAGCACGGTGACGCCGTCGAAGCGGATGTCGCGCGCTTCGATCCTCTGGATGTCGCGGCCGACGACACTCTGCTCCATGACGACGACTACTCAGAGGAGACCGAGCGCACCGTGCTCGACGCCCTCGCCAGGAAGGATCCCCAGTGAGTGCTGCGCCGGTGTTGAAGAAGGCGCTGCTCTACGGAGCGGTGTTCGCCCTCGTTCTCGGACTGGTCGGCGGCGTGATCGGTCTGGTCACCTCCGGGGGCCCGGGACTGGTGTCCGCGCTGCTCGGCGCGGGCATGGCCGCCGTGTTCCTCGGCATCACGGCGTTGAGCATCCTCCTCGCGTCGAGGTTCGACATCGCCGCGTTCTTCGGCATCGTCATGGGCGCCTGGCTGCTGAAGTTCGTCGTCTTCATCGTGCTCGCCGTGGTGCTGCGCGATCAGCCATGGATCCAGCCGACCGTGCTGTTCCTGACATTGATCGTCGGCATCATCGGCACTCTCGTGATCGACCTGATCGTGGTGACGCGGTCTCGCCTCCCGTACGTCAGCGACGTGCGTCTCCCAGGCGACGAGACCGCCTCCGAGCAGCGCTGACGATTCGTTGAGGGCCCTGACCTATTGGTAGGGTGAGTGTCAAGCCCCCCACTCATCGCCGCGTGACAACACGCCCCGATTCTGGAGAACGCGCTGTCTGTCAACGCTCTCAAAACGGTCCTTCCCTTCGCCACCGGTGGCGAGAGCGATGAAGGGGGATTTGTCGGTCCATCGATCGGGGAGTTCTACCCCGAGGCGGTCCTCTTCATCGGCACGCCGTTCGAGATGAACCGCATCATGATCATCCGCGTGGTGGTCGTGCTGGCGCTGATCATCTTCTTCGTGCTCGGTACCCGGCGGATGTCGGTCGTGCCGAACCGCTTCCAGAGCATCGTCGAGTACGGCCTGGACTTCGTGCGGAACAGCACTTACGACCTGCTCGGGCAGAAGGAGGGCAAGCGCTTCCTCCCTCTCTTGACGACGATCTTCTTCCTGGTGCTCGGGATGAATATCACCGGCGTCATCATCTTCACCAATATCGCGGGCACATCGCTCATCGGGCTGCCGATCCTCCTCGCGGCAGTGTCGTACATCGCCTTCATCTACGCGGGAGTCCGCAAGCATCCGATCGGCTTCTTCCGCAACGCACTGTTCCCTCCCGGCGTACCGAAGCTCTTCTACATCCTCATCACACCGATCGAGTTCCTCTCCACCTTCGTGCTCCGGCCGGTGACACTCGTCCTACGGCTCACGATGAACATGATCGTCGGGCACCTCCTACTCGTGCTCTTCTTCACGGCGACATCGTTCTTCTTCTTCGAAGTCGGCGGTTTCCTCGGCATCCTCGGTGCCGGGACGCTCGTGTTCGGATTCGCCTTCACACTCTTCGAGATCCTCGTCGCCGCCCTGCAGGCGTACGTCTTCATGCTCCTCACCGCTGTCTATATCCAGCTTGCGCTGGCCGACGAGCACTAACACGGCCGGGCATCCGCCCTCAGCCGCCATCACGGAAGGAAATACAACGTGGACGCAACATCCGTCGTCGCCGAGATCAACGGCAATATCGCGACTGTGGGTTACGGCCTCGCAGCGATCGGCCCCGCCATCGGCGTGGGAATCGTCGTGGGAAAGACGATCGAGTCGGTCGCTCGCCAGCCCGAACTCCAGGGCCGCCTGACCACCCTCATGTACATCGGCATCGCATTCACCGAAGCGCTCGCCCTCATCGGCATCGCCACGTACTACATCTTCACCGGCTAGACCGATGCCCACTGTTATTGCTGAGAGTCACGAGTACGTCAGTCCGCTGCTTCCGGCAGTACCTGACCTCGTGTGGGGTGCCGTCTGCTTCGTCGTGCTCGCAATCCTCTTCACGAGGTATGTCCTGCCGAGGATGAACACGCTGCTGGACGAGCGGTCCGCGAAGATCGAGGGTGGGATCAAGAAGGCCGAGGAGGCTCAGGCCGAGGCTGCGGCAGCACTGGCGAAGTACACCGAGCAGCTCGCGGAGGCGCGGGCCGAGGCTGGTCGTATCCGCGAGGCAGCCAGGGCCGACGGTGTGAAGATCCTCAACGACCTCAAGGCTCAGGCCCAGGTCGAGGCCGCACGCATCACTGCGAACGCACAGGCGACGATCGAGGCCGAGCGCCAGTCGGCGCTGGTATCCCTGCGCTCCGAGGTCGGATCGCTCGCGATCGACCTCGCCTCGGGAGTCATCGGCGAGAGCCTCACCGACGACGCACGCTCGCAGGCCCTGGTCGACCGGTTCCTCGCCGACCTGGAGGCGTCCGAGACCGAGGCTGCCTCGGCGACGCGTTCGCGGCCCGCAGCAGTGGCCTACGTCCCAGACGACACGGCGGGGCGCTGACCGTGGGCTCTGCATCTCGCGGGTCCACCGAACTGGCCAAGGACGCGCTCAACGCGTCGCGCGACCAGATCGACCTCGCGGTGGCGGAGCAACTGTTCACGGCCGCTAGGTCGATCGGCGGCTCGTTACAGTTGCGCGCCATCATCGCCGACCAGTCGACGGATGCCGCATCCAAGCGCGAGGCCGTCCAGGTCGTTTTCGGGCGCACTTTCAGTCCGGTCGCGCTCGACCTGCTCAAGACGATCGTCGGGAACCGGTGGTCGTCGGGTGACGATCTACTCGGCGGAGTCGAAGAGCTCGGTCTCCGGGCGACCGCCGTCTCGGCGGCGTCGGGAACCACGATCGGGTCTGAGCTGTTCGCGTTCAGTCGTGCGGTCAGCTCGAACTCCGAGCTCGAACTCGCGGTGGGCAGCAAGCTCGGCGACACCGCGTCGAAAGTCGCGCTCGTCGACACGCTGCTCGGCTCCAAGGTCTCGGCCCAGACCCTTGTGATAGTCAAGCACCTGGTGCAGCAGCCGCGTGGTCGCCGGATCGGCGCTCTCGTGCGGTATGCCGCATCCATCGTCGCCGACCAGGCGGGCCTGGCCGTCGCCACGGTCACCAGCGCTCGGCCCATACCGACCGCTCAGCTCGACCGACTCCGGCGCGGTCTGTCGAAGACCTATGGTCACGAGCTCGAGATCAACCCGGTCATCGACGCCGGCGTCATCGGCGGCCTGCGCGTGCAGGTGGGCGACGATGTCATCGACGGCAGCGTCGCCTCACGTCTGAACGACCTCCGCCTGCAGCTCGCGGGCACGTAATCTGATCCACGAACAGGAAGACACCATGGCAGAGATCACCATCAGCCCGGACGACATCCGGAGTGCGCTCAAGGACTTCGTCAAGGCGTACGACCCGAGCAAGGCGTCGACCACCGAGATCGGCTACGTCATCGACGCATCCGACGGCATCGCGCACGTCGAGGGTCTGCCGGGTGTCATGGCGAACGAGCTCATCAAGTTCTCGGACGGGACACTCGGCCTCGCGCAGAACCTCGACGAGAACGAGATCGGCGTCGTCGTCCTCGGCGAGTTCCAGCACATCGAGGAGGGCATGGAGGTCACCCGCACGGGTGAGGTTCTCTCGGTGCCGGTCGGTGACGGCTACCTCGGCCGCGTCGTCGACACGCTCGGCAACCCGCTCGACGGACTGGGCGAGGTCGCCTCGAGCGGCCGCCGTGCGCTCGAGCTCCAAGCGCCAGGGGTCATGCAGCGCAAGAGCGTGCACGAGCCGATGCAGACCGGCATCAAGGCGATCGACGCGATGATCCCGATCGGCCGCGGCCAGCGCCAGCTCATCATCGGCGACCGGCAGACGGGCAAGTCGGCGATCGCGCTCGACACGATCATCAACCAGAAGGCGAACTGGGCGTCGGGCGACCCCGACAAGCAGGTGCGATGCATATATGTTGCGATCGGCCAGAAGGGTGCGACGATCGCCGGCATCAAGGGCGCCCTCGAAGATGCCGGCGCCATGGAGTACACCACGATCGTGGCGAGTCCGGCGTCCGACCCCGCCGGGTTCAAGTACCTCGCGCCGTACACCGGTTCGGCCATCGGCCAGCACTGGATGTACGAGGGCAAGCACGTGCTGA
>CAXTLO010000221.1:0-4654 GCA_964244965.1 uncultured Marisediminicola sp. | reverse complement strand
GTCGTAGGTCGCATTCAACTCGGCATCACTCATGAGGGAGTCGAGAGCGCCCTCCCAGGGAAAGCTGGTGTCGCATTCGAATGCAGCGACGGCCGCGACCGCTGAATCGACGTTCGCCGGTGACCTGCTCGACCAGCCCCGCTCGTAGCTTCCCGTGATCGTGAATCCGGCGTCGCGATAGCACTGGGCGATCGTGGTGTCCCAGTTGTCGTCGGTCCATTCCTCGACGATCGAGATCTCGGGCATCACCGCGTCGGGGAACATCTCGAGCCGCCACGCCCACTGTTCGGTCATCATCTCGGTGAATCGATCCAGCTTCACCTCCGCAGGAAGCGGCTGGGGAGCAGGCGACGGCGGCGGGCCTTGCCACGCGGCTGCACCAGCGACCGATGACGCCGCGATCAGGATCGCGGTCACCCACCCCGCTCTACGCATGGAGGAAGTCTCGCATCACGGCGAACGGTCGCGCATCCAGGCGGGCTCCGAGGGGCACACCAGCTCGTTCACCCGGCGATCGGTCTCCGTCAACCGCCGGTCACTTGCCGCAATCGGAGACCATGCCGGACCGGTGGTCGACTGCTGGAGGAACGTCGCGAGGTCGGGCGCCTGGCCTGCCGGAGGCACGCCGAGAAGACTCAGACACGGCGTGAGGAACTCGACGTTGTAGTCGTAGAGGGCGTAGAGCTCGCTTCCGCTGAGAAGCCGGTCGAGCGTGCCCTCGCGCGGGAATCTCGCATCGCACACGTACTGCGAGATCCGCCCCTCCATTCCCTCGGGGACCGACCACTGCCAGGCCTCGGCGTCCCCGCTGGGGCGGAAACCGGCGTCGCGGTAGCAGTTTCCGATCGTCGAGTCCCAGTTCTCCGGCGCCGCCTCCCGGACGAGTTCCACATCCGGCCGGACCGCGTCGGGGTACTGCTGCGCGATGGGCAGCCAATCCACGTCGAGCTGAAGGCGATACGCGCTGTCTCGAGCGGCGTCCGTCAACGGTGCCGGGGCGGGGGGTCCGGGGACAGCCGGTGCGATGGACGCGCATCCGAGCGAGAGGAACGCGATCACGACAGTCAGGATGGCGCTTGACCTACGCATGCGGAGAGTCTCCCATCTGGAACTCTCGCGCACCCAGGGACTATCTCGCCCGGGTGGCCCCGACCGCGCCCGAGCGTCCTGCCGTCGAGGATCGGGCATGCTCCGCGGCGCGGATGCGACGGGCCTTCGGGGTGGTGACGATGAGCACGAACATCACTCCGATCGCCGTACCGATCGAATTGGCGATGATGTCGCTCACATCCGAGACCCGATCGGGCAGGAATCGCTGCACGAATTCGATGCTGCAGGTGAGGGCGACGCCGGCGGCGACGCTCACAAACCATCGGCGGCGACCGAACAACAGGAGGAAGAACATCCCGATCGGCACGAACATCGCCACGTTCGCCGCGAACTCGACCCGCTGATAGGTGATCCAGTCGGTGATCTCGTACCGGGCGAACACATCCAGAGCCCGCCACAGCAACCCGTCGCGTCCGTCGTCCAGCGGCTGCGGGCCGAGCGTGATCCATCCCACCACGCCGAGATACGCGAAGGTCGCGATACTCAGGAGCGGATGACGGCGGAACATCGTCCCATGCTGTCAGACCCCGCTGGAGGTGAGGTCAGCGTGTGAGTCCGATCAGCAGGTCGAGCCGAAGCCCGCCTCTGGTCGGTACGATCGCCGACGGGATGCGGGGCGCTTTGCCCGACTCCGCGAGGCGTGCGAGGGCGTCGTCGACGGGGGCCTCGAGTCCGCGCGGAACCAGTCCGACGATCCCACTGACTCGGCCGCCCGCGAAGAGACGCACCGGCATCGGTGCATCTGTGCGCTCCTCCTCGACGCTGCGACGGGAGATCATCGCCCAGATCTCAGTCGGTTCGGCGTCGACCGTGCGCCGGAGCTCATCCTGATTCGGATCGCTGTCCGACAGGCGGATGGTCACGTCCTGCTTCTTCGGCCGCAGGTTGTAGTCGTAATCCTCGAGCCGGCCGCGGCCATCGTCATCCGCGCCCTTCGAGAAGAGCCGCGAGATCGATCCGAAGCGCGCCATCATCCGATTCTGTCAGCGCCGCCGCGATCCGACGACCGCGACCGGACACGCCAGCGAACTCCCGCCCCCGATCCGGATCGACCCGGAGGAGAATACGGATGTCGCTCTCCGAGTCGGCCGCGCCAATCGAGCACAGGATCACGATGACCACCCCGCCTCCCACTTCCCGTCCCCGCTCCACCGAGGCGCCGTCGGGCGACGACGCACCCAAGACGGGCGATACCATCCCCGGCATGCTCAAGGTGCATCGCGGCCAGCTGATCGCGGTCGCGACCATCGGCCTCGTGCTCGGGATCGTAGGAGTCGTCTTCCCCGGCGCGACACTCCTGACTGTCGCGATCGTGTTCGGCAGCTACCTCATCGTGTCGGGGATCTTCCGCATCAACGCGGCCTTCGTCACCGAATCGCTCAGTGCGGGGATGAGGGTGCTCACCGGTGCATTCGGCGCCTTGATCGTGGTCGCGGGGATCATCGCTTTGGCCGACCCGTTCGAGGAGCTTGTCATCCTGGCGATCGTCATCGGCATCGGCTGGGTGCTCGAGGGCATCGTCGACATCGCAGCAGCCGTGAGGGGCGCCGTCGCCCCGCGATGGTTCGGCCTGGTCAGCGGTGTCGTGTCGATCGCGGCCGGGGTGGCGATGTTCGTGCTGCCGGCCGCGGGTCTCCTGTCTCTTCTCGTCATCGGATCGGTACTGCTCATCGTGGTGAGCCTCACCACGCTGCTCACTCTTCCGAGGCACGCGAGAGCGACCACGCGCGCTTGAATCCCGCGCGGTCGACCAGCTGCTAGGTGGACGGCCGATCGTGCTCCATGTACCACTCGGTGTAGTCCATGCACCGTCCGTCGGGGGCGAACCGCATCACCCACAGATTGCTGTAATGGCGCCCGCTCGTGTAGCGGGTCTCCCCCGTGATGGTGACGACGTGCCCGCTCGAGACCAGCGGCTGCCACTCGAAGGACCAGGCGTCGGGCGCGTCCTCGTCGTCGACCCACCCCGCGATGATCGCGTCGTGTCCGACGCGCGGCTCGTCGAAGGGTGCGGTGCGGTACACGGCATCCTCGGTGAACAGCGCCGCGATATCGCTTCTGTCGTTGGTAGTCCAGGCGCGGAGGTAGCTATCCATCCACGTGCGTAGTGTCGTGTCATCCGTCATGGCTCCCGGTCTATCGCCCCCCACCGACATCGATGGCGACAGCTCCGGCTAACGCGTCGCGCGACCGTTGGACTGACCGCCTCCGGCGGATCATCGATCCGAGTGACGCGTCACGACGCGACCGTGCCACACGAGCAGGACGGGGACGATGACGAGTTCGAGCACCAGCGTCCCCCGGAACACGGGATGCGGCGCACCGACCCTCGCCCAGGAGAGCAGCCGCGGGAGTCCTCCGAGCGAGGCGAGCCCGAGCACGAGCCGCGTCACCGACGAGCGGGCGACCGGATCGCGCAGGGACCACCACAGGAGTACCCCGGCGGCCGTCCAGAACAGGTTGAGGAAGCGGTATTCGCTGTCGATGCTCGCGTTGGTCTGCTCTCCGCCCGGCGCAACCGCCGGTCCCCCGATGACCGAGAACAGGCCGGTCGCGACGGGGACGGCTCCCAGCGATGCGAGCGCGATCTGCACTGCCCTGATGTCTCTCCCGGTGCGTGCCATGGCGTCAGGGTACCGGGGGCAGGGCTCGCGGGATAGAAATGAGAAGCGGGCCGCCTCCCGAAGGAGACGGCCCGCCTTATCCGAAGCCCGCCGGCCGAATCCGTGGATCCGGGCCGGTCGGCGATCAGACGACTAGCGACGCAGTCCGAGGCGCTCGATGAGCGCGCGGTAACGGTCGATGTCGATGTCCTGCAGGTATCCGAGCAGGCGGCGACGCTGACCCACGAGCAGCAGCAGACCACGACGTGAGTGATGGTCGTGCTTGTGCTCCTTGAGGTGCTCGGTGAGGTCCTTGATCCTGCGGCTCAGCATTGCCACCTGAACCTCGGGGGATCCGGTGTCACCGGGATGGGTTGCGTACTCTTCGATGATCGCCTTCTTGATATCGGCTTCAAGAGCCATAGATGGGATCCCCTCCTTTTCAGATTGCTGCGCGGTGCCCGTCTCCGAATGAGTGAGCTCTCTTTGTCCGCGGCCGTTGGACGGCAACCTCGAGAGCTTAGCAGAGGGGCGGATGCCGCATCCGCTCGTTCCGGGTGCGCCCTCCGGCGTGCGGTTCAATGGAGCATGGCACCCACGAAGACTCCCGCCGTCGAGCTCGAGGTCGGATCGCGCACCGTACGTCTGTCCAGTCCCGATCGGGTCTACTTCCCGGCAAGCGGCACCACCAAGCTGGATCTGGCGAACTACTACCTCTCGGTCGGCGACGGAATCGTCAACGCGCTACGGGAGCGGCCGTGCATGCTGCACCGCTTCCCGACCGGGGTCGAGGGCGAGAAGGTGCACCAGAAGCGGCTTCCCAGTGGCGCTCCGCCCTGGATCGAGACGGTGCGCGTGACCTTCCCGCGCTACGACCGCACCGCCGACGAGCTCTGCGTCACCGAGCTGGCGCACGTGATCTGGGCGGTGCAGATGTCGAC
>CAXTLO010000220.1:0-4682 GCA_964244965.1 uncultured Marisediminicola sp. | reverse complement strand
GTACGACGTGTGCGTTCATCCGTCACAGTCCCGCGGCGACAGCAGCACCGGCGGCGAGCCACGCCCGCTTTGTGGGTGCGGCGAGGGCCTCGAACCGGAGTGGCCCGGACTTCAGCGCTTGATCGAACGGGATGATGACCGTGGCGCGCGCGAGCTCGGCGAATCCGTCAGCGATGCGCTGCGCCTCGGCCGAGCTGGTGCCTCTCTCGGACTGGGAAACGATCACCACGGCGTTGACCGCCATCTGCGCGGATCGTTCGTCGCGCTGCAGCAGCGCCTCGAGCAGCAGCGCTGCGGACTCGGCAGGCTCGCCGGCCGCGCTGGTGGGGACCACCAGCTGATCGGTGTGATCGATCATCCGCAGCCACCGCTCAGCGGATTCGTCGTTGCCGGAGTCGAACAACACCATCCGGAAGTACTTTGCCGCGACGTCGTGGAGGGCGTCGAACTCGTCTCGCTGGATCCGCTGCTTCGCGGCGAGCAGCTCCGGGTTGGAGCGCAGCACGTCGTATTTGTCGGCTGTCTGGTGGTGAACGAAGTGCGCCAGCTGCGAGATCTGCGACGACGGTGACAGCAGCCGCTGCGTCTCCGGGAGCAGCTCCTGCACGGTGGCGTCGTGTGGGCCCTGCTCGGTCCGCCATCCGAGGGTGCCGCGGGTGTCGTTGTTGTCCCAGGCGAGCACGCCGGCTCCCCCGTACCGGGCGAACACGGCCGCGAGCATGGCGGTGGACATCGTCTTCCCGACGCCACCTTTCCCGTTGGCGATTCCGATCTTCCGCGGCCCGGGCCAGTGCTGGCTGACGAGGCGCACATGCTCGCGATGGGTCAGCTCCGCAGGCGACGGTTTCACATCGGCGCGAACCGTCCGCGCAATGAATCCCCGCCACCCTTCTGCTGCCGGTAGCACTCGGCTCTCCTGCGCGAGGAACGACATTCGCGCCGCCCGCCTTGGGGACACCTCCTCGTCCGGCGTGAGCGCCTCTGACGGTTTCGTCGTGTCGCTGCCGGCGATCGCTGCCAGCGGCAGCTCGTTCACGAATGGCTGCTCGTGGGCCGAGAAGATCTCCGACTCAACATGCGTAGACGCGTCCTCGTGGCCGCTGGTCGGTGCCGGTGCCGGTGCCGGTGCCGGTGCCGGTGCGGACGCGCGCGTGACCGGTGTCAGGACGGGGGCCGGCACCGGAGTGAGGTGCGGTGCGGGATCGTCGGTGATCTTCCCGTCGGCGGTGATCAGGATGCGGACGTCACCGGTGGGCTGCACGGACACCAGCCGGACGTCGGAGCCGAGCTGACGGGCGATCCCCGCCGTGCGGTTCACGATTTTCTTCTTTACCTCCTGCTCGGTGTCTGCGGTGTAGGTCTCCTCTGGGCCGCCAAAGACGCTGATCTTCGCGGTGGATCCCTCTACGGATGCGTGGATTTCCGGGATTGCTGCGGTTGTGGTCATGCGGTTCGCTCCTGTTCGTCCAGCCAACCGTCGTTCGGCTGGGATCTGATCTCTGCTACAAGTGAGGTATTGGGCCAGAGCCGGTCGAGCTCGGCCGGGTCGAAGTTCGCGTCGACGAGCGCATCTGGAACCGCGGCATCGGGGTCGGTCCGGTTGTCCATCGCGTCGTCGGTTCGGAACAGCTGCTGCTCCCACTCGGTCGACGTCGCGAACGCGTCGACGGTGTATGAGTACATCCCCACGTAGGCGATGAAGACTCCTCCCCTGAGCGTTCTCGCGGCTTGGGCGTGAGCTGGGGGCATCTTCAGCCGCTTCATGAGGTTGTCCTGCTCTTGGGCGTTGACGCGGAAGATGAATTTGTTCTCGATGTCGCCGGCGATGCTGTAGGCGAGAGCCCGCTCGGCGGAGCCCTCGGGGCCGACCGCGTCGAAGTCGGCGAACTTGTGCAAAATGATGATGTTTGCGATGCCGTAGTGGCGGCTCAGTTTCAGCCACTGCTGCAGGGTCTGCAGCGCAGACAGCGACGCCATATCCCGCCAGCCCTCTTCCCGGACCAGGTACCTTTTCCGCTTCGCGGCGCGATCAGAGATCACGGCCTGAATCCACGCCGACGTGCAGATCTGGGTCAACTGCGCGACGAGGTCCCCGCGGTTGAACAGCTCGTGGGTGTTCACCACCACCATCGGGGCGTCCTCGTCGAACACCACGGTGCTTCGCTGTTCGAACAGGCCCTTGAGGTCACCAGTCACGAACCGGCCGAGCACCGCGGTGGCTCGCTCGGAGTGCGCGTGCCGTCTGGCTGCAGCTGGCGAGTCGGTTGGGTCGATGCCGACCAGGAAGGAGTGCACGTCGGTGAGAGTGGGGTTATCCCCGGTCGCGGCGATTGCCTCGTTCAGAGCCCAGGTAATGGCTCCGTGCTCCATCGGGTTCAGCGGCGCCTGTCCCTTGATGGTCGCGTCGATCAAGCTGATCAGCGCGGTGTGCCGGCGGGCGTGGACCATCGCCTCGTGCTCGTCGTCGGTGATGCCGGTACGTCTGGGCCCGCGGTCGAGCGGGTTGATCCGCTGCCCGAGACCGGGTTCGATCACCTGTCCACCGACGGCGTTCGCGACCGTGACCCATTCACCTTTCGAATCGGACGGGACCACGACCTGGTGCCCGAATGGGATCGCCCGGGTGGTGAGCATCTTGATCACCCCGGATTTCCCCGCCCGGTAGGCGCCGAGAACGAGGATGTTCGCCGACATCGCCGATCTCAGCGACGTGTCGTTGTACACCTCCCAGGGGGAGAAGTGCCAGAGAACGTCGGCGTTGAGATCTACGCCGAGGATCGGGCCGCGGTGTCCGAGCCCGCGGTCGGCGACGAACGGGTAGATGCCGGCGATGCTCTCGCTGGTGGCCTGATGGGCAGGCTGATTAACCCGGACAAAGTTCCAGTACTCACCGGTCCAGATCCCGGGACCGAGCCGTCCACCAGCTGCGCGAGGCAACTGCGCGTCAACCTGCTCCCGAGTGTCGGTGTCGGCGTCGCGCTGCAGTTCGCGGATCTTCGCCGCGCGCGCTTTCCGCTCCTGCCGGGTGAGCTTCTGACCTCCGATGACGCTAAACACTGCGCGTGCCATCAGTGCATCCCCCACCCGATGGGAAGTGCGTTAACCATCAGCGCCTCCGCCTGCTGGCAGTAGAGCACCTGCGCTTCCATCCCGGTGCGCGACAGCGCGTTGCGGGCGCCGGCGAGAGCGGACTCCAGGCCGGTCTCGGACGTGGCCGAGACGGTTAGGTACGCCCCGTACCGGAACTCACCATGCCCGGCGACCACCGACTCCTCCTGGGCCTGCAGTGCCTCCCAGTCTCCGCGGTCTTCGGCGCTGTCATGCTCGTTGCGCTTGGCCTTCAACCTCTGATTGGTGCGCCACACCTTCTTCTCGCTGCGGATCCGGTCCAGCGCTGCCTTGGTCTTCACCGGGGTGAGGACGATGGTGAAGATGTGTGACACCGCCTCGTTAGTGACCGGGTGTCGGGCAAACACGAGCGGCTCGACGAAGCCGACCTCCGACGCGCTGCGCGGCCACTCGTGGATCCACATCGTGCAATGCCACCCGGAATCTGAACGGACGATGCCGTTGTTTCGCCGCGGTTCCTCCAACGCCATCGGTCCGATCGCGTCCAGGGAAACTCCCTCATCAGCACCTGCTCGGGATTGGACGGTGGCGAGGTAGGCCGGGTCCAGCGCTGTCCGGCACAGTGCGGCGAGCTGCCGGTCGGTCATCCACTGACGCACCCGCAGGCGCGCGGAGACCAGAGCGGCGCTGACATTCCGTGCTTCCACCTCGGCGAGGGCACGGATGCCGGCCTGACCGCCGCCGAGCGCCTGCACCTGCTTGTGGAGCCGGCGAAGGTCGAACGTCAGCGTGAGGTAATTCTGGTGCGACACGGCGAACTGCTCGGAGTCATCCATCACGGCCCGGTAGTTCGCGGCGACGACAGTATCCGGATCGAGGTGCTCGCGGGCGACCGTCTCCGCGTAGAACCGGCGGGCCGGTTCGATTGTGGTCGGGGTGGTCCGCTCTTGCAGCGCCACGCGCTTCACTCCGTCGCGTTGTGTGAAGGAGGCAAGCACCGATGACCACTGTTGGGAGAGGTCGTACCGTTCGGCGGTGTCGAGCATCAGGAACCCTTCGACTTCGGCCTCAGCGGTGATCGACACGGTTCGGCGGAGCGGGTCGTAGATCGCTGCGAACCCGCCGACGTCCCACACCTGGATGCTGGCCCTTCCGCCTGGCAGGTTCAGGGTTCCGGTCAGCTGGGGACGCTCGGGCCGGTACCGGGTCCTTGTGCCGCCAGTAGCGTGCCGGACCTGTTTCATCACCCACAAGGTGGCCAGCCGGGGAAAGGCCATTCCTTGGACGCGGACGGCGCCGGCGATGAACAACGACCCCCACACCGGCAAGCTCACCGCGACGCCGGGGATCCCGAACCGGAGCGACACCAGTACCGCGATCGCGCCAGCGATCGCCATCGTCACCACACTCCACGCATCGAACCCCGCGATGATGCCCTGGGACGAGCGACGGGAAAGCCTGACTGGACGGTCGTACGGAGTCGATGTGCTCGTCATGATCGGCTCCTAGGTGTCGGTGACGTCGTGGCTGGGGTGGCACTTGTGCTTGACGTCGCGGGTCGCGGCGAGCTGCAGCTCGGCGTGTTGATCGAGCAGATGCGGCGCGAGGGCTTC
>CAXTLO010000219.1:0-4685 GCA_964244965.1 uncultured Marisediminicola sp. | reverse complement strand
CTCCTCGTACATGCTCCCGGTCAGCTCCGCGTGGAACTGGATCGCTAGCGCGTAGTCACCCATGCGGAAGGCCTCGTTGCTGTAATCCGCCGAGCTGGCCAACCTCGTCGCGCCGGCCGGGAGCCGGAAGCTGTCACCGTGCCACTGCATCACCGGCACACCGTCGAGGTGGCGCAGCGGGGAATCACGGCCGGCGTCGGTGAGCTCGATCGAACGGAAGCCGATCACCGTCGACTTGCCGCGGCTCGCTCGTCCGCCGAGGGCTTCTGCCATCATCTGCGCGCCGAGGCAGATGCCGAGAGTCGGCTGCTCCGCGTCGAGTCGGCGAGCGAGGAAGGCCAGCTCGGCAGGAATGAACGGATGCTGCTCCGCCTCGTACACGCCCATCTCGCCACCGAGCACGACGACGAGATCCGCGTCATCCGGCGCCTGGTCTATCGCATCGGCGTCGACGTGACGGATCTCGTGGCCGCTCGCCTCGAGCACGCTCGCGAAGCTGCCGAGGTGCACGGACTCCTGGTGACGGATGACCAGCGCCGTGCGTCCCTCGGACAGCGAGACCATCTCAGTCCGCTGCCTTGATCACGAAACTGTCGGTCGGCGGGTTACCCGCCCCGGGTGCGACATACACATCGGGTTCGAGGTAGATCACCCTCGCCACCGGCACGGCCGCTCGGACCCTGGCTTCGACGCCGTTGATCGAGGCGGCGACATCCGTCAAGCGGGACCTGCCCGAGAACGCCACCTTCGCCGCGACCATCAACTCGTCGGGGCCGAGGTACAGCGTCTTCATGTGGATGATGGCTTCGATGTCGGGGTCCGCGTTGATCGCATCGCGGATACGCACGGCGTCCTCGGCGCTGGCACCCTCGCCGACGAGGAGACTCTTCGTCTCGAGCCCAAGCACGATGGCGACGAGGATGAGGAGTACGCCGATCGCGAGCGTTCCGAGTGCGTCGAACAGACTGTCCCCGGTGATGATCGTGAGGCTCACCCCGATCAATGCGAGCACTAATCCGGTGAGCGCGGCGAAGTCCTCGAGCAGCACGACGGGCAGCTCCGGCGACTTCGACCGCCGAACGAATTCGACCCAGCCCTGGTCGCCTCGCACGTGGTTCGACTCCTTGATGGCCGTTCGGAAGGAGAAGGATTCGAGCACGATCGCGATCAGGAGTACGACGATCGGCAGCCACGGAACCTCGAGCGGATGCGGATGCTGGATTTTGTCCACACCCTCGTAGATGGAGAAGACGCCTCCGACGCTGAACAGGATGATCGACACAACGAAGGCGTAGACGAAACGCTCGCGGCCGAACCCGAAGGGGTGCTCTGCGGTGGGTCTGCGCTTCGCTTTTCGGCCGCCGAGCAGCAGTAGCCCCTGGTTGCCGGTGTCGGCGAGGGAGTGCACCCCCTCGGCGAGCATCGAACTCGATCCGGAGAACGCCCAGGCGATGAACTTCGTGATGGCGATCCCGAGGTTGGCCAGAAGCGCCGCGACGATGGCCCTGTTACTGCCGGCCGTGCTCACGTTCCCAGCCTCATGCGCTCAGCCTCATGTGCCCATCCTAGAGACGGCTCCCGCGAGCCGCGCCCCGAGGTGGTGCGGGAGGATGGCCGTATGACGACGTCACTTCCTCCCATCGCCATCATCGGAACCGGCTCGATGGGAGGTGCGATCCTGGGCGGGCTGCTGGCTCCCGACGTGACCGTGGACGGCGACATCCGCGTCACCAACTCGTCGGAGGCGAAGGCGGCGCCGCTCCGCCGTGACGGCGTGCTGTCGCTGGCGGAGGAGACGACGCCGGGAGCGAATCTGACAGCAGTAGCCGGGGCACGCATGGTGATCGTCGCGGTGAAGCCCCCGAGGATCGCCGGGGTGCTCGCCGAGCTGGCCGGCGCGCTGGATCCGGAAGCCATCGTCGTCAGCGTGGCGGCCGGGATCACGATCGCCTCGATGGAGGCGATCGTCACCACGCCCGTGCTGCGAGCGATGCCGAACACCCCGTCCCTGGTCGGCCTCGGCGTCACCGGTCTCAGCCGCGGGCCGCGGGCATCCGACAGTCACCTCGCCCTCGCCGCAGCGGTGTTCGAGACGGTGGGATCGGTGCTCGTGGTACCGGAGGAGCGCATCGACGCCGTGAGTACCATCTCCGGGTCGGGACCCGCGTACGTGTTCTACCTGATGGAGGAACTGACGCGCACCGCGGTCGGACTCGGGTTCTCGCAGCGGGAGGCACGGATCATGGTCGAGGGGACGTTCCGGGGCGCGGCCGAGCTGGTGGTGGTGTCGTCGGATGACCCGGCGGAGCTCAGGCGACGGGTGACGAGCCCCAACGGCACGACCGAGCGGGCCGTCGAGGTGCTGCAGGGAGCCGACCTCTCCGGTCTGTTCGACCGCGCGACGGCCGCAGCGCTGGCGCGGGCGCGCGAGTTGGCGGCGGGTTGACCGGGCCTCTCAGCTCTGCAGGCCCGCGAACCGTTCGATGTCCGAGGAGTTGCCGCTGACGATGATGAGGTCGTGGTTCGAGATCACCGTGTCAGGTGCCGCGTAGGTGAAGTCCTTGCCGGGAGACTTCACGCCGACCACGGTGATACCGAATTTGCGCCGCACCGCCGATTCGGCGAGCGTGATCCCGCGGATCGGCTTCGGTGGGTACATCTTCACGATCGCGAAGTCGTCGTCGAACTCGATGAAGTCGAGCATCCGGCCTGAAACGAGATGCGCCGTCCGCTCGCCCGCCTCGGCTTCGGGGTAGATGACGTGGTTCGCGCCGATCCGAGCGAGGATCTTGCCGTGCGACTGGCTGATCGCCTTCGCCCAGATCTGGGGGATCTTCAGGTCGACGAGATTCGCGGTGATGAGCACGCTCGCCTCGATGGATGAACCGACCGCGACCACGGCGACCGAGAACTCCTGCGCCCCGATCTGACGGAGCGCATCGATGCTCCGGGCATCCGCCTGAACGGCGTGCGTCACGCGCTCCGACCACTTCTGCACCAGCGCGGCGCTATCGTCGACAGCGAGCACCTCGCGGTCGAGGCGGTCGAGCTGCCCCGCCGTCGCAGCGCCGAACCGGCCGAGCCCGATGATGAGCACCGGAGCGTCGTGGGGGATGCGGTCAACCAACGATCGGCCTCTCTTCTGCGTGCTGGTACAGCTGCCGGCGGGTCGTCGCCGCCAGGGCAGCGGCGAACGTCACTGTACCAATGCGCCCCATGAACATGGTCGCGGCCAGGATGTAGTGCGCCGAGTCGGGTGCATCGGCGGTGAAGCCGGTACTCAGTCCGCAGGTCGCGAAGGCCGAGATCACATCGAAGAGCACGAGGTCGAGCGGCGCTCCGGTGATGCGGGTCAGGGCGACCGTCGCCACGGCCACGATGGTGGCGCCCCACAGCACGATGCTCACCGACACCCGCAGCACATCGGAGGGGATGCGGCGCTGGAACGCCTCGATCGACGTGCTTCCTCGGGCCTCGGCGAACGCGGCGAGGAAGAGGATGGCGAGCGTGGTGACCTTGATGCCGCCGGCCGTCGAGGCGGAGCCGCCGCCGACGAACATCAGCATGTCGCTGATCAGCAGGCTCGACCCGTCGAGGTCGGCCATGTCGATGGTGGCGAACCCTCCCGAGCGCGTCATCATCGACATGAAAGCCGCTTGCAGTGCGCTCTGCCCGGCGTCGAGCGACCCGAACGTCTTGGGGTTGGAGTACTCGAGGCCGAAGAACGCCAGCGCGCCTCCGACGAAGAGGATGAGCGTCGTGAGCAGCGTGAGCTTGGTATGGAGGGACCAGCGCCGCGGGCGTCGGAAGTTGCGCGCGATCGTGTAGATGACGGGAAACCCGATCGCACCCAGGAACACCGAGAGCATGAGCACCGACAGGAACCACGGGTCGGTCATGAACGGATCGAATCCGCCGGGGGAGAGCACGAAGCCGGTGTTGGTGAAGCTCATCACCGAGAAGTACGACGAGATCCACAGCGCCTCGCCGAACCCGTCGCTCTCGGGCAGCACGCGCGGCAGCAGCAGCAAAGCCACCACGATCTCGATCGCGATCATGCTCACCGCGATGGTGACCAGCAGCCCGCCGATGTCCCCCAGGCGCACCGCCTGGCCCTCGGCCACCGGCCCGCGCTGGATGCGCAGCGGGTTGCTGTCGCCGGCCGCCATGAGGCGCGCCCGGAGGCTGAGCTTCCGCGAGATGGCCAACCCGAGGATCGACGCGACGGTGAGCACGCCGACCGCGCCGATTTCCACGCCGACGAAGATGACCACGTGGCCGAACGGCGACCAATAAGTGGCCATGTCGACCGTGGACAGACCGGTGACGCAGATCACCGATACGGCGGTGAACAGCGCATCCGATATCGGAGCGAACTCACCGTTCGCGTGCGAGATCGGTAGAGCGAGCAGTCCGGTGAACACGAGCACCAGCACCGCGAAGATGGTGATCGCGAACCGGGCGGGGCTGGCGGCGGCGAAACCCTCGAAGCCGTCCTGGACACGCTCCGAGAACGATGTACGCGCCCCCGGCCTGGTACGCATGCACACCCTCTCCGCGATTCACCGGCGACGCCCGCCGTCCGCTCCGACCCCGACCCGACGGAACCCGCGCGGGGGCGACGAGGTGTCATGGTACTACCGCGACGCCGCCCGCTAGCCTGTCACCATGGCCGACATCTTCGG
>CAXTLO010000218.1:0-4741 GCA_964244965.1 uncultured Marisediminicola sp. | reverse complement strand
CTCGGGCAGGGCGGATCCGTCATCTGGGAGAACCCGCACTACAACCCGAAGAAGGCCCGCAGCGCGAGGAAGTCCACCACATCGAAGAAGGGGGGCTCCAATTGAGCACCGGATACGACGACCTGAGAACCCTCTCCGCCGATGAGGTGGTCACGCACTCCTACCCGCGTGACATCCGACTCCCGAGCGGCAACGTGCTTGCTCTCATCACTCTCGACAACGACAAGGACCATACTCGGCCTTCGACGCTCGGGCCGGCCACCCTGTTCGAGCTGCAGGCTGTGCTCGCCGACCAGCGAGCTCGTGCCGACCGCGGTGAGATCCAGGCTCTCGCGATCACCGGCAAGCCGTACATCCTCGCCGCCGGCGCCGATCTCAGCCGCGTCACGGACATCCCGAGCCGCGAGGTGGCGAAGCAGCTTGCGCGCCTCGGCCACGACGTGCTGGGCTCGCTGCACGACTTCGGAGTGCCCACTTTCGTGTTCATCAACGGACTGGCGCTCGGGGGCGGGCTCGAGGTGGGACTCAACGCCGACTATCGCACCATCGATCGCGGTGTGCCGGCGATCGCGCTGCCCGAGGTGTTCCTCGGTATCATCCCCGGATGGGGCGGCGCCTGGCTGCTGCCTAATCTGATCGGGATCGAGAACGCCCTGAAGGTGATCATCGAGAATCCCCTCAAGAACAACCGCACCCTCAAGGGTCAGGAGGCGTTCGACCTCGGGATCGCCGACGCAATCTTCGATTCGGCGAACTTCCTCGAGGACTCACTTCGCTTCGCTGACGGCGTGCTGACCGGGTCGGTGACCGTGAACCGTCCCGACGAGCCGGGCAAGATCGAGCGTGCCGTCAAATGGGATGCGGCAGTGGGCATCGCCCGCAGGATGCTCGAGAGCAGGATCGGCACCGTCGCCCGGTCCCCGTACATCGCTCTCGACCTGGTCAAGGCCGCGAGGAACACCGACCGGGCCACCGGCTTCGCCGCCGAGGACGAGGCGCTGGCCGATCTGATCTCAGGTGATCAGTTCCACGCGAGCATCTACGCCTTCAATCTCGTGCAGAAGCGTGCCAAGCGCCCGGCCGGAGCTCCGGACAAGGCACTGGCGAAACCGGTCACGAAGGTCGGCGTCATCGGCGCCGGTCTGATGGCCAGCCAGTTCGCCCTCCTGTTCGTGCGCCGCCTGCGGGTTCCGGTGGTGATCACCGACCTGGACCAGGCTCGCGTCGACAAGGGACTCGATTACATCCGCGGTGAGATCGACACTCTGCGAACCAAGGGACGCATCAGCGGCGACGAGGCCAATCGCCTCGCCGCCCTGGTCACCGGAACCACTGACAAGGCCGACTTCGCGGACGCGGACTGGGTGATCGAGGCGGTGTTCGAAGAGCTCGAGATCAAGCAGAACGTGTTCGCCGAAATCGAGCGGCATGTCTCCGCGACCGCCGTACTCGCGACGAACACGTCATCGCTCTCGGTCGAGCAGATCGGGGCGCGTCTCGCCCACCCCGAGCGTCTGGTCGGGTTCCACTTCTTCAATCCGGTCGCCGTGATGCCGCTGATCGAGGTGGTCAATACCCCGGCAACGGATGACGCGACACTCAGTACGGCGATGGTGACCGCGGCAGCGCTCAAGAAGAACGCTGTCATCACCGCGGACACGCCGGGCTTCGTGGTGAACCGCATCCTCGCCAAGCTCCTCGGCGAGGCCATGCACGCGGTCGACACCGGGACCCCCTTCGAGGTGGTAGACGCCTCGGTCGCCCCCTTCGGATTGCCCATGACGCCGTTCGAGCTGCTCGAGCTCGTCGGCCTCAAGGTCGGCGCTCACGTGCTCGACACCCATCACGGCGCGTTCCCCGACCGGTTCTTCGAAAGCGCCAACCTGCACGCCCTCGCCGAGTACGGACGGATCTTCGACCGGGACGCGAAGGGGAAGACCCGCGGATTCGACAAGAAGGCCGTCGCGATGGTGAGGAAGAACCGCTCCGCAGGCGACCCCATGACCGAGGATCAGCTCCTCCGCCGCATCGAGGACGGTCTCGCTGACGAGATCCACCGGATGCTCGCCGACGGCGTGGTGTCCGCTCCGGAGGACATCGACCTCTGCCTCATCCTCGGTGCCGGATGGCCGTTCCAGATGGGCGGTGTGACGCCCTACCTCGATCGCGTCGGAGCGAGCGAGCGGGTGTTCGGCGATACCTTCCATCACCCGCCGATTCGCGGCGTCCAGTAGGACGGTCGCGGTACCCGACAGCGTCGTCGGGTACCGCGCCCTCAAGCGGGTGACCTAAGCGGGTTGAGTCGGTGGGGTCAGTCCCGCTCGGCTCGACGCACGCCGTCCGAATCGTGCTCGCGGTCGAGGTCGGGGCGGGGCAGATCGCGGGAGGACGCGGCATCTTCGGGCAGCGGTCGCGCGACCGGGATCTTCGAGCCGAGTACCTGAGCGACGAGGTCGCGGGCGATGTGCTGAGGGGTGAGTCCGACCTCCTCGAGGATCTCGGACCGCGAGCCGTGGTCGAGGAACCGGTCGGGCAGACCGAGCTCGGTCACTGCGGTATCGACTCCTGCGGCTCGGAGATCCTGACGGATGCGGGTACCGACCCCTCCGACTCGTACGCCGTCCTCGATCGAGATGACGATGCGGTGATCGGCGGCGAGGTCGATGACACTCCGCGGCACCGGTACCACCCAGCGCGGGTCGATCACTGTCGCCCCGATCCCCTGCGCGGCCAGGCGCTCGGCGACCTCGACTCCGATCTCCGCCATGGGACCCACGGTCACGATGAGCACGTCGCGATGCTCGGATTCGCTGAGCACGTCCACACCATCGTCGAGTCGGCGGATGGCGTCGATCTCGTCACCGACGTTGCCGCGCGAGAATCTGACGACGGTCGGGGCATCGCGTACCGCAATCGCCTCGCCGAGCTCTTCCCGCAACCGGGTCGCGTCGCGCGGGGCGCTGAGGCGGATGTTGGGCACCACCTGCAGGATGGCGAGATCCCACATCCCGTGATGACTCGGGCCGTCCGGCCCGGTCACACCGGCGCGGTCGAGTACGAAGGTGACGCCGGCGCGGTGCAGCGCCACATCCATGAGCACCTGGTCGAAGGCCCGGTTGATGAAGGTGGCGTAGATCGCGACCACCGGATGCAGCCCGCCGAACGCCATGCCCGCGGCGGAGGTCACGGCGTGCTGCTCCGCGATCCCGACGTCGAGCACCCGGTCGGGGTACTTCTCCGCCAACCGATGGAGCCCGGTCGGGCGGAGCATCGCGGCAGTGATCCCGACGATGGTGTCGTCCTCGTCTGCGAGTTTCACCAGCTCGTCGGAGAACACCGACGTCCACGACGCGGCGGTCGACGCGCTCATCGGCTCACCTGTCTCCGGGTCGATCTGTCCGACTGCGTGGAACTGGTCCGCCTCGTCGAGGCGGGCCGGCTGATAGCCGCGACCCTTCTGCGTGATCACATGCACGATCACCGGGGCGTCGTAGTTCTTCGCCTGCTGAAGGGCCTGTTCGACCGCCTGGATGTCGTGGCCGTGGACGGGTCCCACGTACTTGATGTCGAGGTTCGAGTACAGCGCCTCGTTGTTCGTGAATCGGCTGAGGAAACCGTGCAGCCCACCGCGGACACCGCGATAGATCGCGCGGCCGGGCGGACCGAACCGGTCGAAGAGCGCCTCACTCGACTGGTGCAGGTTGCGATAGGCGCGTCGGGTGCGCACCGTGTTGAGGAAGCGGGCCATTCCGCCGATGGTGGGCGCGTAGGAGCGACCGTTGTCGTTGACCACTATCACGAGCTTGCGACGGTTGTCGTCGCTGATGTTGTTCAGCGCTTCCCAGGTCATCCCGCCAGTGAGCGCACCGTCGCCGACGACGGCCACCACGTGCCGGTGCGTCTGACCGGTCATCGAGAACGAGCGCGAGATACCGTCGGCCCACGACAGCGAACTGGACGCGTGCGAGCTCTCGACGACGTCGTGCACGGACTCTGACCGCTGTGGATAGCCGGCCAGGCCGCCCCTCTCACGCAGGCGCGAAAAGTCCTGACGGCCGGTGAGGAGCTTGTGCACGTAGGACTGGTGACCGGTGTCGAAGATGATCGGGTCGGTCGGCGAGTCGAAGACCCTATGCAGCCCGATGGTCAACTCGACGACTCCGAGATTCGGCCCGAGGTGTCCGCCGGTCTTGGAGACTTCGGCGACGAGGAATCGGCGGATGTCCGCGGCGAGCTCGACGAGCTGTGCCGCGGTCAGTCCTCGGAGGTCGCGCGGCCCCGTGATCTGCTCGAGCAACGTCATGATGTCGAGTCTAGATCGAGCAGATGCGGGATGCTCGGAGCCCAGTCATCCGCGATGTCGGTCACGCCACCAGCGATCGGAGCACGTACTGGAGGATGCCGCCGTTGCGGAAGTAGTCTGCTTCCCCCGGGGTGTCGATGCGGACCACCGCGTCGAACTCGACGACGGCCTTCCCGGCCGGCGAGTGCTCGCTCGGCTCGGCGGTGACGTGCACCGTCGACGGCGTGGTGCCCTCGTTCAACTGTTCGAGACCGCGGATGCTGACGATCTCGGTGCCGTCCAGTCCGAGAGTCTCCCAGGTCTCCCCGGCGGGGAACTGCAGAGGCACGACGCCCATGCCGATCAGGTTCGACCGGTGGATGCGCTCGAAGCTCTCGGTGATCACCGCCTTGACGCCGAGGAGGCTCGTCCCCTTGGCCGCCCAGTCGCGGGATGATC
>CAXTLO010000217.1:0-4765 GCA_964244965.1 uncultured Marisediminicola sp. | reverse complement strand
CACGGCGCGACGGCATCGGAGACCGTGGTGATCAAGGTCGACGGAGTCGCGATGGTGAGGCTCCTCGGGCCGCAGGACCGTTTCCTCCGGACGATCGAACGACAGCACCCCGGCGTCGAGGTGATGGTGCGCGGCAACGAGATCACCATGCGAGGCGAGCCCGCGGCGGTTCATGCCGCACGGCGGCTGGTCGAGGAGCTGGTGCAGATGGTGCGCAACGGCCAGGACTTCGGCGAGCCCGAGGTCGCATCATCCGCCCGGATGCTGCGCGCCGACGACTCGACGAGCCCCGCCGAACTGCTGAGTCAGTCGATTCTCACCAGCCGGGGCAAGAGCATCCGGCCCAAGACGCTCGGACAGAAGCAGTACGTCGACGCGGTCGATCAGAACACGATCGTGTTCGGCATCGGCCCTGCGGGAACCGGAAAGACCTACCTGGCGATGGCGAAGGCCGTGCAGGCGTTGCAGCGCAAGGAGGTCGAGCGGATCATCCTCACCCGCCCCGCCGTCGAAGCGGGGGAGCGGCTTGGTTACCTTCCCGGCACGCTCACCGACAAGATCGACCCCTATCTCCGACCGTTGTACGACGCGCTCAACGAGATGATGGATCCCGAGATCGTGCCGAAGCTCCTGGCCGCGGGGACGATCGAGGTCGCGCCGCTGGCCTACATGCGCGGACGTACCTTGAACAATTCGTTCATCGTGCTCGACGAGGCTCAGAACACCACGCCGGAGCAGATGAAGATGTTCCTCACCCGGCTCGGTCACGGTTCGCGCATCGTCGTCACCGGGGACATCACCCAGGTCGACCTCCCGACGGGCTCGAGCGGCCTGCAACTGGTCACCAGAGTGCTCGCCGACATCGACGACATCCACTTCGCCCGCCTCACCAGCGATGACGTCGTGCGGCACTCTCTTGTCGGACGGATCGTGGACGCGTATACCAAGTACGACGCCCAGAAACAGGCGCAGCGGTTCGAACGCGAACAGGCGAGCGAGTTCGCGAACCGTGCCGAACGTCGCGGGCGGCCCCCGCAGGACAGGTCGCCGGGCGACCCGTCACCGCGCAATGGCCCGGGCGATAGCTCCGCCAGATGGCGTCGCTGATGTCGGTGGAGGTCAACAACGAATCGGCCATCCCGGTCGACGAGGAGGCGCTTCAGAACGTCGTCGCCTTCGCGCTCGACACGATGCACGTGCATCAGGATGCGGAGGTGGCGATCGTGCTCGTGGACGAGGCCGCCATGGAACAG
Source organism: uncultured Marisediminicola sp. (assembly GCA_964244965.1). GTDB lineage: Bacteria > Actinomycetota > Actinomycetes > Actinomycetales > Microbacteriaceae > Marisediminicola. The sequence goes on along the minus strand of CAXTLO010000217.1, from coordinate 3,512 downwards.
CTCCATTTGCAGTGGATGGGCGAACCCGGCCCGACCGACGTGCTGAGCTTTCCGATGGACGAACTCCGGCCGGGATCTGACGAATCGCCGACTCCGCCGGGATTGCTCGGTGACATCGTGCTGTGCCCGCAGGTGGCGACGGAACAAGCGGAAGCCGCAGCGCACAGTCCGCTCGATGAGATGCTGATGCTCACGGTGCACGGGGTGCTGCACCTGCTCGGTTTCGACCATGCCGCACCCGATGAAGAGAAGGAGATGTTCGGCCTGCAGCGGGACATCCTCGTCGGTTACGCACAGCGGGCGTAGTGTGATCCCCCTTTTCATCGGCAGCGCCATCGTGCTGGTCGTCTTCGGCGGCCTGCTGGCCGCAGCGGACGCCGCGCTTGCGGTGACCTCCCGCAACGACCTCGTCGAACTCGCTGCAAGCTCTCGCAACCGCCGAGCACTACTCGGGATCGCCGGCGACGCGAGCGCGCATGTGAACGCGATCAATTTCATGCGGATCGTCGCCGAAACGACCTCGGCCGTGCTCGTGACTCTGGCGCTCGCGGCCATCATCGATGAGTTGTGGCTCACCCTGCTCGTCGCCGCCATCGTGATGACCGTGGTGTCCTTCGTGCTTGTGGGCTCGAGTCCGCGGAGCGTGGGACGCGAGCACTCCCGCGGCATCCTGCTCTTCTCAGCCCCCGTCATCCGCGCCGTCCGTCTCGCGCTCGGGCCGATCGCGGCCGCGCTGGTGGTGCTCGGTAACCGGGTGACCCCCGGCCGGCCGCGCGCCGCCACCTTCTCCTCCGAGGAGCAGCTGCTGAGCATGGTCGACGAGGCCACCGAGCTCGAGGTACTCGAAGAGGTCGACCGTGAGCTCATCCACTCCATCTTCGAATTCAGCGACACCGTCGTACGCGAGGTGATGATCCCGCGCACCGACATGGTGATCATCGAGCAGGACGCGACTGTCGGAGCCGCGATGAGCCTGTTCCTCAGCCGGGGCAACTCTCGGATGCCGGTGATCGGCGACGACATCGACGAGGTGCTCGGCATCCTCTACCTGCGTGATGTGGCGCGCCTAGGGTACGAGCAGCCCGCCGGAGCCGAGCAGGTCCCGGTTCGCGATCTCGCCCGCCCAGCCGTTTTCGTGCCTGAGTCGAAGAAGGCCGACGACATGCTGCGGCAGATGCAGTCCGAATCGAATCACCTGGCCATGGTCGTGGACGAGTACGGCGGGATCGCGGGACTGGTGACGATGGAGGATCTCATCGAAGAGCTGGTCGGTGACATCTCCGACGAGTACGACCGGGAGACGGTCGAGATCGAGCGCATCGGCGATGCGCGGTACCGGGTCAGCGCCCGGCTGTCGGTCGACGAATTGGGCGAGCTCTTCGAGATCGACCTCGACGACGACGATGTGGATTCGGTCGGTGGCCTGCTCACGAAGGCGCTTGGCCGACTCCCGCTCCCGGGATCTGTCGCGTCGTATTCAGGCCTCATCCTCACCGCCGAACGCACTGAGGGGCGCCGAAAGCGTCTCAGTACCGTGATCGTCGAACGCGATCAGGCTCTCATCGACGCGCAGGCGGCCCTCGGCACCGGCACCGACCCTGTTGCGACCGGAGTAGCCCAATCGGCGCCACTGACCCAGACAGCACCGGCCGGCTCCACCGACCAGACAGGCAGGGATTCCCGTGGATGACGACGAGTACCGGGCGGGCTTCGTCTCGTTCGTGGGCAGGCCGAACGTGGGCAAGTCCACGCTGACCAACGCTCTGGTGGGCGAGAAGGTCGCAATCACCAGCTCGAAGCCGCAGACCACGCGCCGCGCGATCCGCGGGATCTCCCACCGGCGGACGGGGCAGCTGATCCTGGTCGATACTCCGGGCATGCACCGGCCGCGGACGCTCCTCGGCGAACGGCTCAACTCCATCGTGCAGGACACTCTCGGCGACGTGGACGTGATCGGGTTCTGCGTTCCCGCCGATGAGAAGGTCGGTCCGGGGGACCGGTACATCAACGAGCAGCTCGAGCGTTTTCCGCGAGCGAAGAAGGTCGCGATCGTGACGAAGGTGGATATCGCCTCCCGCACCGCGGTGGCCGCGCAGCTGCTGGCCGTCTCCGAGCTACGGGAGTGGGACACGATCATCCCCGTCTCGGCGCTCTCCGGATCGACCGCCGGTCTGGCGCAGATCGGCACTCTCGCTGACGAACTCATCCGGCTGTTGCCGGTCTCGCACGCGCTCTACCCGGATGACGCCGTCACGGAGGAGACCCTCGAGGACCGGATCGCCGAACTCATCCGCGAGGCGACCCTCGAGGGTGTCTCCGAGGAGCTTCCGCACTCGATCGCCGTCACCGTCGACGACCTGGTGCGACGCGATGACAAAGACCTCATGGAGATCTACGCCAATGTCTTCGTCGAGCGCGACAGCCAGAAGGGCATCATCATCGGACATCAGGGCTCCCGGCTCGCGGATGTCGGGGCACGCGCTCGCGCTCAGATCGAGCCGCTCGTGGGCTCGCAGGTGTTCCTCTCCCTGCGAGTGAAGGTGGCCAAGGAGTGGCAGCGCGATCCGAAGCAACTGGGGCGCCTCGGGTTCTGAGGTTCCGTTCGCGTACACCGCTCGGATGATCTCGGCCGCCTCGCGGACCATTACGGTCTCCGAGCGGCGCCGTCCGGAGCGGTCGCACCTATCGTGGAGGGATGTTCCGCACCCTGAGCCGGGGCCAGCTTCTGTTCGACCTGCTGGCGCCCGCCCTGCTCCTCGTGGTGCTCGTGGTGCCGTACGCGATGAGCGCGAGCGTCTTCGTGCTGGTCGGCATGTGCGCGTGTCTTGTGGTCTGGCGGTTGAACACGGGCTTGTCCCTCACCATCGCCTGGGTCACCGCGGCGCTTCAGTTGGCGCTCGACCTGAGCCCGGACCCCAGCAACCTCGCGATCTTCATCGTCCTCTACGCGACAGCCGCATACGGGTCTCCGGTGACCAAATGGCTCGGCTTCGCGTCGACATTCGTTGGCGCCTCGATCATCGCGCTCTACGTGGTCGTGCTGCCTGCGACTCGCGGAGACTTCCCGGTCGCCGCGGCCGATCTCGCCCTCTCCTCTAGCGTCGCCTTCCTCAGCTTCCTCGGGCTGTTCCTGCTCAGCTGGACGTTCGGCCTGCTCGTGAAGACGTTCTCGAAGGCTCGCGACAGCAGCCGAGCGCAGACCCTGGCGGAGGTCGAGCAGCAGCGCGCCCGCCACGACGTGATGGTCGAACAGGAGCGCACCCGCATCGCGAGGGATATGCACGACGTGGTCGCGCATTCCCTGGCCGTGGTGATCGCGCAGGCCGACGGAGCCCGGTACGCCCGGATCGCGGATCCCGCCGCGGCCGACGACGCGCTCACCACGATCGCCTCCACCGCCCGAGATGCGCTCCGAGACGTGCGCGAGCTCCTCGGGCAACTGCGTCACAGCCAGGTTGCCGGACCCCAACCGGTGCTCGACGACCTCGACCGACTGCTCGAGCAGATGCGGG
>CAXTLO010000216.1:0-4773 GCA_964244965.1 uncultured Marisediminicola sp. | reverse complement strand
AGTTCGGCCTCGACCTGATCGCCACCGCCCCCTCGGTGATCTACGAGGTGACGACGGAGGATCGCAAGACGGTGACCGTCACCAACCCGTCCGAGTTCCCCGGCGGGAAGATCCAGAGCGTGAGCGAGCCGATGGTCAAGGCGGCGATCCTGGCGCCGAAGGACTACGTCGGCGTGATCATGGAGCTGTGCCAGAGCCGGCGGGGCACCCTCCTCGGCATGGAGTACCTCGGCGAGGACCGAGTCGAAATCCGCTACAACATGCCGTTGGCCGAGATCGTGTTCGACTTCTTCGACAACCTCAAGTCGCGCACCGCGGGATATGCCTCACTCGACTACGAGCCGATCGGTGATCAGGACGCCGACCTGGTAAAGGTGGACATCCTGCTGCAGGGCGAGCAGGTCGACGCGTTCTCCGCGATCGTGCATCGGGATAAGGCCTACGCCTACGGGGTGCTGATGACCGGTCGGCTGCGCGAGCTCATCCCCAGGCAGCAGTTCGAGGTGCCCATTCAAGCGGCGATCGGCGCCCGCATCATCGCCAGGGAGAGCATCCGCGCCATGCGCAAAGACGTGCTCGCGAAATGCTACGGCGGCGACATCACCCGCAAACGCAAACTGCTCGAGAAGCAGAAGGAGGGCAAGAAGCGCATGAAGATGGTCGGACGCGTCGAAGTGCCCCAGGAGGCCTTCATCGCGGCCCTCTCCGGGGACACGGAGAAGAAGAAGTGACGACGGACACCCTTCCGATGTGGCGCCAGGCAGTCACCTACGGCGCGATCGCGGCGACGAAGGCAGACGACCTGATGTCGTTCCCGCCCCGCGGCTATCGTCCGATGCGCGTGCGCCGCCGGATCGGGCACGGTGACAATCGCTTCGCCTGGGCCAGCGCACAGGTGATGTCGTGGGGGATCCAGAGATTGAGCGGATTCGCCGTGCGAGTGGAGGACGCTCCTCCGCAAGTCACCGACAACACCTACGTGCCGGTGCACTTCGACGAATCCGGGGAACCGTCGGAGCAGGCAGTCGTCACCGGGACCGCCGAACGCACCTACGGCGCGGACGGCACCTCGTTCCTGGTCCCCGGTGACACCGCGGTGCTCACCATCCGCTTCGCACTGATCAAGGTCTCGGCACCGGTCCGCGTCGTCTACGTCGTGGATGAGCCCACTCGCAAGGGCTTCGCCTACGGCACGCTCGCCGGGCACCCCGAGAGCGGCGAGGAATCGTTCATCGTCGAGAAGACCGACGACGGCTCGGTATGGCTGACGATCAGCTCGTTCTCACGCCCGAGCACCTGGGGGTGGCGAATGCTCGCGCTCCCGCTGCGCGTCGCACAGGCGACCTACACGCGTCGTTACCTCCGCGTGCTCGCCGGCTCGATCGGGTGACGGTGCTCGTCGGAGCCGCACATCCGGCGATCGAGCCGTTCGAGACCCACTTCTGATGCCGTCGGCGCTTCCCCTCGCCGACCCGGCTCCCCCCGACGGCCTGCTGCCGGCATCCGTCGCGATCGACGCTGGATCGCGCGCGTTCGGGGTGTACCTGCATGTGCCGTTCTGCCGTGTGCGATGTGGCTACTGCGACTTCAACACCTACACGGCCGATGAGCTGAGGGGCGCCGCGCGGTCCGACTACGCCGCTCACGCCGTCGGGGAGATCGCCCTCGCTCAACGGGTGCTCGCGGGCTCCTCTGTGCCGGCGCGCGCCGCCTCCACCGTCTTCTTCGGCGGGGGGACGCCCACGATGCTCCCCGCCACCGATCTGATCGCCATGCTGGATGCCGTGCGCCGCGCATGGGGACTCGACCCCGACGCCGAGGTGACCACGGAGGCCAACCCCGATTCCGTCGATGCGCAATACCTCGGGCGACTGGCCGACGCCGGATTCACCCGTGTCTCCTTCGGTATGCAATCCGCTGTTCCCCGTGTGCTCGCGACCCTCGAGCGCACTCACGATCCGGAACGGATCCCGCTGGTCGTGCGGTGGGCCCGCCAGGCCGGACTCGAAGTGAGCCTGGACCTGATCTACGGCACGCCAGGCGAGACCGCCGCCGACTGGTCGTCATCGCTCGATCACGCTATCGCCCAGCAGCCCGACCACGTGTCCGCCTACTCGCTGATCGTCGAGGAAGGCACGAAGCTCGCGCGTCAGATCCGCCGCGGCGACGTCGCCAGAGTCGACGAGGACCTCCAAGCAGACCTGTACGAGCTCGCCGACGACCGCCTGTCCGCCGCGGGCTACGGATGGTATGAGGTCAGCAATTGGGCACGAGATGCCGGGAACCGCTCCCGACACAACCTCGCGTACTGGCGCGGTCAGGATTGGTGGGGGATCGGCCCCGGCGCCCACAGCCACATCGGTGGCGTGCGCTGGTGGAACGTGAAGCACCCCGCCGCGTACGCGGACCGGATCGCGGCCGCGCTCTCGCCGGCAGCCGGACGGGAGACGCTCGGTGCGGCGGCCCGCTACTCCGAGCGGGTGCTGCTGGAGAGCCGGCTCTCCGACGGGATGGACCTTGCCGTGTTGACTCCTTCGGGGCGCACCGCGATCGCCGGCCTCATCGCCGAGGGACTCGTCGACGGGCGGGCGGCCATCGAGGGCTCCATGGTGCTGACACGTCCGGGCCGTCTGCTCGCCGACACGGTCGTTCGCCGGCTGCTGCAGTGATCGGTGCTGCGGACTAGCTGAAGAACGGGATCGACAGCGGGTATTTGTAGAACTGTCCCTTGTTGGCGGCGACGGCCGCCAGGATGCCGAAGACGATGACGACGATTGCGATCCCGATCGTCACAAAAACACCGATCACGATGAACCACAGGATGATGGACACCACATACGCGATCAGCATCGTCAGATGGAAATTGAGCGCGGTAGCCGTGTGGGCGCGGATGAACGGCCCGCGATCCTTGAGTACGAGATAGGCGATGAGCGCCGGCACGAAGCTGAAGAAGATTCCGCCGACGTGGACGAGTGTCGCCCACAACTTCTCGTCCTCTGGGCGCATGGGCTGGGGCGGCTGGTAGTAGGCGTCCGGTGGCGGAGTCTGGGTCATGAGGCCCATTAAAGCAACGAATCGGCGTCCGGCGTTCGACGATCCGCCTACTTGATCAATCGGATGGCGAATGGGTAGCGGTAGTTGATCCCATCCTTCGCCTTCATGAAGGCGAGGATCGACAAGATCACGCCGGCGATCCACGCGGCCACATTGATCAGAAGACCGATGAACACGACGGACAGGATCAGGCCGATCAGATAGATACCCACCAGCGTGATCTGGAAGTTGACAGCTTCCTTCCCCTCGATGTCGGTGAAGCGGCCGCGGTCTTTGAACACCAGCCAGATGATCAGCGACGGGAGCACGCCGACGATGCCGCCGAGGTGAGCGAGCGACGCCCACAGCTTGTCGTCTGAGGTAGTGAGCGGGGCGCCGGGCCGAGGCGTGGCGGGCTGCGCGGTCGGGTCGGTCATGGCGGTGCCTCTCACGTGCTCCGGCGTGATTCATCGACCGGAGGTCGAGTGGGGAGTCAGGGCACAAGGTACTGCCACGACGTCGTCGCGGCCAATGAGGTCGTCTCGGAGTGTCGCGGTAAGATTGGCAGTCAACCTGGCGGAGTGCCAGGAGGTGCGAGCTCGGCAAGTCACCGACGGGAAGGCAGCGTGACGTGGTCTCCGAACGAAGTCTCGAAGTGCTCCGCGTGATCGTGCAGGACTACGTCGCCTCGCGAGAGCCGGTCGGCTCGAAGTCGATCGTCGACCGCCACGCGTTCGGAGTCTCCGCCGCGACGATCCGTAACGACATGGCGATCCTCGAGGACGAGGACCTCATCACCGCGCCGCACACCTCATCCGGCCGTATCCCGACCGATAAGGGGTACCGGGTATTCGTCGATCAGCTCGCCGACCTGCGCCCTCTGACCGGCGCCCAGCGTCAGGCGATCGAGACGTTCCTGGGCCAGTCGAGCGATCTCGACGAGGTGCTCGCCCGCACCGTCCGCCTGTTGTCGCAACTCACGCATCAGCTGGCGCTCGTGCAGTACCCCTCACTCGGAGCATCGCGCATCCGTCACGTCGAGCTCGTGCCGTTGAGCGCGTCTCGGGTGATGCTCGTTCTCATCACCGATACGGGCCGGGTGGAACAGCGCCTGGTAGAGGTGCCCGAGACCGTCGATGAGGTTTTCCTCGGTGAACTCCGCGCCAAGCTGAACGCGTCGCTCGGGGGCCTCGGCCTCGCCGATGCAGCCACGCGGCTCACTGCATTCGGCGATCAGTTCGCGGCGGAGCGGGCGCCCGTCGTCGAGCGTGTCGCGTCGAGCCTCGTCGAGCAAGTGGTGGCCGGTCGGCAGGACCGACTTCTCATGGCGGGGGCCGCAAACCTCGCGCGAACCGAGGAGGACTTCTCCGGGAGCATCTTCCCGGTCCTCGAGGCCATCGAGGAGCAGGTGACCCTCCTGCGGCTGTTCGGCGAGATGGCGCCGGATGCGAGCGGTATCTCCGCCAGCATCGGGCGGGAGAACGAATCGTTCGGTCTGGCCGAGACCTCCGTGCTCACCTCCGGCTACACCGGATCCGGCGGCGACCTCGCCAGACTCGGGGTTCTCGGACCGATCCGCATGGACTACGTGAACAACATGGCGGCGGTCCGCGCCGTCGCCCGCTACCTGTCGCGCCTGCTCGGCGACGACCAGAACCAGGGACGCTGAGCAAGGCGGACCGCCGCGACCGCGGCGTCCGACAGCGCCCGATCACCCCACCAGGGACGGATATTGGCAGA
>CAXTLO010000215.1:0-4804 GCA_964244965.1 uncultured Marisediminicola sp. | reverse complement strand
GTTTGCCACATGCCCGCCACCCCTGCAACCCGGGCGTGTCGCGTTGGGCGTGTCGCCTGGCGTGTCGGTCGGAGTGCGGGTCGGGCAGTGCGGCGCTCCGGCCCGGCCTATGTACGCACTTGCCGCAGGCGAACGCACTTGCGGACGTGCACGCGCGGCAAGTGGGTACATTCTGCCTCAGCGGCGCGGGTACCGGTGCGAGCGCGGGATGCCGACGCGATCCAGTTTCCGGTAGAGCGGTGCACCGCCCCACGCGTCAGCCCAGTCCCACCGGACGAAGGCGCGAACGAGAGCCCTCAGTTCGTCCTCGCGTGTCTTCTCGGCCCGGAACGCCTCCGCCGGCGACCTCCCCTGCAGGAGCTCCGGATCCTCGTACTTCGCGTACCCGTCGGACTCTCCGATCGCATCGAAGTCCGGCCAGTGGAAGTCGGGGAAGTACGCGGTGCCGCGGGAGCCGACGAACCGGCGCTGCTGTAGCGGAAGCGGGTATCCACCCTCGAAGAAGCGGGCCATGCTCAGCGACTCCCCCGGTGACTGAGCCAACCCGGTGGCCAGCTTCATGGCTGCTTCGAGCGCCGCGGCGTTGGCGAATGGCCTGCGCAACGCGATCTCCTCCATGAGGCTGTCCTTCGAGCAGCGGTACCGGTCCGGTCTCGCGATCACGTGGTCGATCGAGATCACGTTGCTCGCGAACGAGCGGCGCCCGAGGTCGAGGAGAGTACGAGTGGGTGACGTCGACAGGAACCCGTCGACGGTCACCACCTCGTCCTCCGTCAACGCTGCTGTGTGCCACACCACGGCGCCGGTCGAGCGACGCGGGCGCGAAGGAACGGATGTGGCGTGAGGGCGCATCGGCCATCCGCCGGCGAGAGGGATCTCGAGCAGGGCAGCAGCGGATTCATGGGAGAACACCGGTCGACCACGAGCAGCCAGTTGAGCCGCCTCAACCAGCAGCAGCTGCCGCTCGCGGCCCATCTGCCGCGACCACGCGCCGCTGTCGACATAGGCGCCGGCACGCACTCTCACCAGGTCCCCCCGCTGCGCGGCGCGCTCAAGCGGCTCCGTCGCCTGCCCTAGCCGGCGGCGAGCAGCCGACGTCGAGAGCTCCGGGAGCGACTGTCGGCGCGGCATCCGGCCACTATGAATCACCGTTCACGACCTGGACGGCGATGCTCGTGCTCCCGTGGAGGATCCCGCAACGGAGGCACCCAGGAGGAGGAGAGCGCTCCGATCGAGCACGACGGCTCACGCCGTACCCACTTGCCGCGGAAGTACGTACGCACGCGCGTACTTGTGCGGTAGAAGGGTACGTCGGTGAAGGCGTGGCTGCCGGACGGGCCGCACCGCGGCGCTAGTCGAACAGGAGGGCGCGCAATTCGCTCTCGGCGGAGTGCACGCGCTTCGGATCGATGGTCACCCCGTGCTGGTAGTGGTCGACCACACGAGGGTCGACGTAGCTCGCCTTCGCGATGGTCGGCGTGTTGCCGAGCACCTCGGCGGCGTCCCGCATCGCCTGCGCCAGCGCCTTCGTGCGTCGGGACTTGGTCTCCTCCGGGCCGTGCTTGGCGAGACTCACGGCCGCCGCGATGGTGCCGTGCAGGGTACGGAAATCCTTCGCCGTGAACGCGCCCCCGGTCTGCTCGCGCACGTACTCGTTGATCTCATCCGCAGCAAGCGGCTGCCAGTTACGGCCCCGCTTGTACGCGAGCAGGCGCGCGTTGGCACCTCGGCGCTTCAGCGAGCGGATGAAGGCGGCGAGATCCTCGTCCGTGATGACCGAGTCCCACTCCTGACCGCTCTTGGCCGGGAAGTTCAGCGCGACCATCGGGCCGCTGACCTTCGCGTGCGACGCGAGCAGGGTGGTGAGCCCGTGGCTGCCGTGCTCCTGCGCATACCGCTCCGAGCCGACCCTGAGCGATCCCGTGTCGAGCATCCGGAATCCGGCAGCGAGCGCGCGCTCCTTGCCGTACCCGTCGGTGCGGAGGTCGAGGGTGACCCGCCGTCGGGCCGTGGGCAGCGATTCCGCGAGCGCGAGGGCCCGATCGAATTTCGCTGCATCCTTCGCCTCGCGCCAGGCCGGGTGGTAGATGTACTGCCGACGCCCGGCGGTATCGATCCCGACGGCGAGCACGTGCCCGTTGTCGTGGGGCGAGATCCACACGTTGGTCCACGCAGGGGGTATCGCGAGGTGTTCGAGGTGGGTGCGCAATTCCGGGTCGGCGATCGCGCGACCGTCCTGATCGCGGTAGGAGAACCCTTTGCCCGCCTTCACCCGGGTGTACCCGGGCTTGGATGAGTCACTCCGTCTCAGGCGCACCATGCGATCACGGTACGCGAACGCTACCTGACCGTTCGGCGGGTAGTGGCCGCCCGACCGTCCCGATACAGTGTCGCGCAACGACGTCGCCGGCCAAGAGCATCAGAGGCGCGAAGACGAGGTCACTCGCAGGCGCGGATGTCGCCGCGGGGACGGGAGCGACCGGTGGTGACGGAACTGCGAGAACTGGTCGTGGCCGATGCCGCGGCTCTGCGTGACTGGCTCGCATCGGGTCCGACGGAAGGTGTGTGGCTCACCCTGGCGAAGAAGGGCGCGTCCGCGCCGACAACGCTCACCTACGCGGAGGCGGTGGACGAGGCCCTGTGCTTCGGATGGATCGATGGCCAGGCGAGGAGCCAGGACGAGGCGACCTACTTCGTGCGGTTCACCCCGCGGCGCTCCCGCAGCATGTGGTCTGCCCGTAACGTCGAGCTGGTGGCCCGTCTGATCGAGGAGGGGCGGATGCGGCCCGAGGGTCAAGCCGAGATCGACCGCGCCAAGGCAGATGGGCGCTGGGATGCGGCGTACGCCGGCCCCGCGACCATGAAGATGGACGGTGACCTCGCGGGCGCGCTGGCACGCGACGCTGCAGCATCCGCGATGTTCGACACCCTCAGCAGCCAGAACCGCTACGCGATCCTCCATCGGCTCGGTCAGGCGAAGCGGCCCGAGACGCGTACGCGGCTGATCGAGCAGTTCGTGACGATGCTCGCGCGAGGCGAGACGCTCTAGCTGCGGAAGATCACCCGACAGTCGGCAAGAACGCGAGAAGGCCGGGCCCCAACGGGACCCGGCCTTCTGACGTGACTCGGTGCTACTTGAGGATGTTGACTACCGTGCCGGCGCCGACGGTGCGGCCACCCTCGCGGATGGCGAAGCGGAGACCCTCCTCCATGGCGATCGGCTGGATGAGGTTGACAGTCATCTCGGTGGTGTCGCCGGGCATGACCATCTCGGTGCCCTCGGGCAGCGAGATGACGCCGGTGACGTCGGTGGTGCGGAAGTAGAACTGCGGACGGTAGTTCGCGTAGAACGGGTTGTGACGCCCGCCCTCGTCCTTCGAGAGGATGTACGCGTTCGCGGTGAACTCGGTGTGCGGGGTGATCGACCCGGGCTTGACCACGACCTGGCCGCGCTCGACATCCTCGCGCTTGGTGCCACGAAGCAGCAGGCCGACGTTCTCACCGGCGCGCGCGTCTTCGAGGGTCTTGCGGAACATCTCGATCGCGGTGACGATCGTCTTCGACGACTTCTCCTTGATTCCGACGATCTCGACCTCGTCGTTCGGGTGCAGCACACCGCGCTCGACACGACCGGTGATGACGGTTCCACGACCGGTGATCGTGAACACGTCCTCGACGGGCATGAGGAAGGGCTTCTCGGTCTCGCGCACCGGCTCCGGAACGAACTCGTCGACCTTGTCCATCAGGTCGGCCACGGTCGCGGCCCACTTCTCGTCGCCCTCGAGCGCCTTGAGCGCCGAGACCTGCACGACGGGCGCGTTGTCGCCGTCGAACTCCTGGCTCGACAGCAGCTCGCGCACCTCGATCTCGACGAGCTCGAGGATCTCCTCGTCGTCGACCATGTCGGACTTGTTCAGCGCCACGACGATGTACGGAACGCCGACCTGGCGCGCCAGCAGCACGTGCTCGCGGGTCTGCGGCATCGGACCGTCGGTGGCGGCGACCACGAGGATCGCGCCGTCCATCTGGGCGGCACCGGTGATCATGTTCTTGATGTAGTCCGCGTGGCCAGGAGCGTCGACGTGCGCGTAGTGGCGCGCCTCGGTCTGGTACTCCACGTGGGAGATGTTGATCGTGATGCCGCGCTGCTTCTCCTCGGGGGAGTTGTCGATCTGGTCGAACGCCGACGCCGTGTTCAGGGTCGGGTACTTGTCATGCAGCACCTTGGTGATAGCCGCGGTCAACGTGGTCTTCCCGTGGTCGACGTGACCAATGGTGCCGATGTTGACGTGCGGCTTAGTCCGCTCGAACTTTGCCTTCGCCAATGGGTCCTCCTCAGGACTTATTTGTGGCCGACGACCGGCGGGCGCCGGTCGTCAGGATTATTGATGTGAAACAGCGGCCAGCGGATGCCGGTCATCGGGGTTAGTGGGTTGTGAGCCCTGAATATGCTACTCGGCGAAAAACTCGCCTATTCGCCCTTTCCATTCAGGCCCGGGCTACTCGCCCTTGTTCTTCTGCACGATCTCCTCGGCCACCGCACGCGGGACCTCGGAGTAGCTGTCGAACTTCATCGAGTAGACGGCTCGACCCGAGGTCTTCGACCGGAGGTCGCCGACGTATCCGAACATCTCAGACAGCGGCACGTTGGCCTGGATGACCTTCACGCCGGTCGCGTCCTCCATGGAGAGGATCTGGCCTCGACGCGAGTTGATGTCGCCGATCACGTCGCCCATGTACTCCTCGGGTGTGCGCACCTCGACCGCCATGAGCGGCTCCAGCAGCACGGGCTGCGCCTTGCGGG
>CAXTLO010000214.1:0-4866 GCA_964244965.1 uncultured Marisediminicola sp. | reverse complement strand
CAGAGCCGCATGGAGGACATCCTCACCGCCACGTACTCCGACGGCACCCAGGTGCAGGGAGTGCTCTCCCCATATGACGGCCTCAGCCGAGGCATCATCTCGGCGCTGCAGGATGTCGGCTACACGGTCGGCACCGACTTCCCGATCATCTCCGGTCAGGACGCCGAGCTCGACTCCGTGAAGGCGATCAACTCCGGCGAGCAGTACGCCACCATCTTCAAGGACACCCGCGATCTCGCGGCCAAGGCCGTGGAGATGACCGTCGACACCCTCAATGGTGACGAGCCGGAGGTGAACAACACCGAGGACTACGACAACGGCGTGAAGGTCGTTCCGTCGTTCCTCCTCGACCCGGTCATCGTCGTGAAGGACAACATCACCGCCGAGCTGGTCGACAGCGGTTACTGGACCGAAGAAGAGGTCCAGGGCTAGACCCGCACCATCGCGCCGGTGGGTGTACTTCGGTACGCCCACCGGCGCACAATCGATGTGGATCGCGCCACCCGGCGTGACGGAGCGAAGGAGCACCAGCCGCGTGGAAGAGAACATCCTCGAGATGCGATCGATCACCAAGACGTTCCCCGGCGTCAAAGCCCTGTCAGACGTGACGCTTCCGGTGCGTCGGGGCGAGATCCACGCGATCTGCGGTGAGAACGGGGCGGGCAAGTCGACGCTCATGAAGGTGCTGAGCGGCGTCTACCCCTCCGGCACCTACGAGGGGGACATCGTCTTCGAGGGCAAGACGATGCAGTTCCGCGACATCCGCGATAGCGAGGCCGAGGGCATCGTGATCATCCACCAGGAGCTCGCCCTGAGCCCCTACCTGTCGATCGCAGAGAACATCTTCCTCAACAACGAACAGCGCGGACGCGTCGGGCTGATCGACTGGTACAAGACCAACGCCGAGGCGGCGAAGCTGCTCAAGCGCGTCGGCCTCCGCGAGAACCCGACCACCCGCATCCTCGAGATCGGTGTCGGCAAGCAGCAGCTGGTCGAGATCGCGAAGGCTCTGTCGAAGCGGGTGAAGCTCCTCATCCTCGACGAGCCGACCGCCGCCCTCAACGACGAGGACAGCGATCATCTGCTCGATCTGATCGTCGACCTCAAGAACGAGGGCATCACGTCGATCATCATCAGCCACAAGCTGAACGAGATCAAGAAGATCTCCGACTCGGTGACCGTCATCCGCGACGGGAAGACGATCGAGACGATCGCGAAGACCGAGGTGACCGAGGAGCGGATCATCAAGGACATGGTCGGGCGCGACCTCGAGCACCGCTACCCGGATCACACGCCCGACATCGGCGAGGAGATCCTCCGTGTCGAGAACTGGACGGCGCATCATCCGCAGGATCCGACCCGCGTGGTCGTCGACAACGTGAACCTCAACGTGCGAGCCGGTGAGATCGTCGGCATCGCGGGGCTGATGGGTGCCGGGCGTACCGAGTTCGCCATGAGCCTGTTCGGGCGCTCCTATGGATCGCGGATCACCGGGAAGGTCTTCAAGAACGGCAAGGAGATCCGCGTACGCACCGTGTCGGAGGCGATCGACAACGGTCTCGCCTACGCGACGGAGGACCGCAAGCAGTACGGTCTCAACCTCATCGAGGACATCAAGCGGAATGTCTCGATGGCGGCGCTCGACAAGCTGTCGCAGGGCGGCCTCGTCAATGACAATGAGGAGTTCAAGGTCGCGAACGACTACCGCAAGAGCATGAACATCAAATCGCCCACCGTGCTCGCCCGGACCGGGAAGCTGTCGGGTGGCAATCAGCAGAAGGTCGTGTTGAGCAAGTGGATCTACTCCGATCCCGATGTGCTGATCCTCGACGAGCCGACCCGGGGCATCGACGTAGGCGCCAAATACGAGATCTACACGATCATCAACCGGCTCGCCGCGGCGGGGAAGGCCGTGATCGTCATCTCATCCGAGCTGCCGGAGCTGCTCGGCATCTGCGACCGCATCTACGCGATCTCCGAAGGCCGCATCACCGGCGAGCTGCCGATCGAAGAGGCCGACCCCGAATCGCTCATCAAACTCATGACCATGGAGACGCCGCGCTGAGGCGGCGTGAATAAGGAGCAGCGTCAATGACCGACATCCAATCCCCCCAGCAGACCGAGTCCATCGGGCCGCCGCGGAGCAGAATCACCGCATCGATCAGCCACGTCGTCACCGACCTCGGCAAGAACGGCATCTTCTTGGCGCTCATCGCCGTGATCCTGCTGTTCACCATCACCACGAATGGCATCCTGCTGCGGCCGCAGAACATCTCCAATCTCATCGTGCAGAACGGCTACATCCTGATCCTCGCGATCGGGATGGTGATGATCATCGTCGCCGGCCACATCGACCTGTCGGTGGGCTCGATCGCTGCATTCATCGGTGCCGTCTCAGGGGTCTTCGCGGTGCAGATAGGGATGCCGTGGTGGCTCGCGGTCGTGCTCTCGCTGATCATCGGGGCGCTGGTCGGCGCATGGCAGGGCTTCTGGGTCGCCTACGTCGGGATCCCCGCGTTCATCGTGACGCTGGCGGGCATGCTCATCTTCCGCGGACTCGCGCTCGTGGTGCTCGGCAACGCCAACATCGGATCCTTCCCCACGGAGTACCGCGCACTGGGGAACGGCTTCCTCACCGATCTGTTCGGCGCCTACGTCGTCGATCCGTTCACCATGGGTATCGGGTTCCTCGCCGTCGCCCTGCTGGTAGTGCAGCAGGTGCGCACCCGCCGCGGGCGGCAGAAGTACGCGCAGGAAGTCGAGCCCCTGGTCTGGTTCGTGGCGAAGCTCGCTCTGGTGAGCGTCGGCATCCTCGCCTTCGCCTACGCACTCGCGAGCTTCAAGGGCATCCCGATCACCTTGATCATCCTCGCGGTGCTGGTGCTCATCTACGGGGTCATCACCAACCGGAGCGTCTTCGGTCGCCATATCTACGCCATCGGCGGGAACCGCCACGCTGCGGAGCTGTCCGGCATCAAGACGCGTCAGGTCGACTTCTTCCTGTTCGTGAACATGGGCGTGCTCGCTGCACTGGCTGGGCTGGTCTTCACCGCGCGCCTCAACCTCGCCGGGCCCAAGGCGGGCGACGGATTCGAGCTCGAAGCCATCTCCGCCGCGTTCATCGGCGGGGCGGCGGTGCAGGGCGGGGTCGGCACGGTCGGCGGCGCCATCATCGGCGGTCTCATCATCGGCGTGCTCAACAACGGCATGTCGATCATGGGCATCGGCATCGAGTGGCAGCAGGCGGTGAAGGGGCTCGTGCTCCTGCTCGCGGTCGCGTTCGACGTGTTCAACAAGCGCCGCTCCGGCGGACGCTGACCGGCGCTGGCCCGGCTGTCGCGCCCCGGGCGAGTACCTGCCGCCCGGGTCGCCTCGAGCTAGTGGCCCTGCTCGGACTGCCGCTAGTGGCCCTGCTCGGACTGCCGCTTCTGCTGGTCTCGTGGTGACGGATGTCGCAGAAGCGGCAGTCTCACCGGCGGCAAGGCCAGCAGCGGCGGTCTCGACGACGTGGGCTGCGCGGGTGCCTACGCTGGTGGCATGACCGATCGGGATGACAAGCGGGCCGCTGTGCTCGGACTGCTCGAGCGACACGCCGCCTCGTCGCTGCTGCTGACGGGCACGGGTGCCCTGCAGTGGTACCTCGACGGCGCGCGCGTGCACATCGATCTCGCCAGCGGCCCGATCCTCACCGTGCGAGTGAGTCCTGACGGCGACGAGGTGCATCTCGGCAGCAACGAGTCGGAGCGGATGCTCGCGGAGGAACTGCCCGGCGACGTGCGCGTGCTCACCCATCCGTGGCACTCGCCCGTCACACCGGCGGCCGACCTGGTGGAGGCGGATGTCGCCTCCGGATTGGTGGCGCTCCGCAGGACTCTCACCCCCGTGGAGGTCCGCCGGTTCCGCGAACTCGGAGCGGATGCGGCGGCGATCCTCACCGATGCGCTCCAGTCGGCGACGCCCGAGACGACCGGCACCGAGCTCGCGGCGCGGGTGACCCATGACGCGGTGGCGCGCGGAACGGAGCCGCTCGTGGTACTCGTCGGCGGCGAGTCGCGGTCGGCGGTGCGTCACCCGCTTCCGACCGACGATCCGCTCGGCCGCCGCGCGATGCTCGTCATCTGCGCCCGCCGCCACGGACTCGTGGCCGACGCCACGCGATGGGTGCGGTTCGGCCCGGCGACGGCGGCGGAGGACGACGCGGATGCCAGGATCCTCGAGGTGGAGGCCGACGCCTTCGCGGCGACCCGCCCTGGCGCGAGTCTCGATGACGTGCTCTCGGTGATCAGGTCGGCGTACCCGAGACACGGCTTCGCCGAGGACGAGTGGCTCGGCCATCACCAGGGCGGCTCCGCCGGGTACGGCACCCGGGAGACCCTGGCGACACCGGGTTCGTCGGCCGAGGTTGCTCTCGGGCAGGCGTTCGCATGGAACCCGACCGCGCCGGGAGCCAAGGTGGAGGACACCGTGCTCGTCACCGGAACCGGGGTGGAGCCGCTCACCGTCGACCCCCGTTGGCCGACGACGACCGTCCGGGGGGTGGGGCGCCCCGTCGTGCTCGAGCGCTAGACGTCTCGCGACCTCAGCCTCGGAATCCCCCATCTGTCGACCGCACCGTGTGCCGAGGACTGTCGGGATTCATCAGCGAGTGCCTGCGCCCGTAGAAGAAGTAGATCGCCAGGCCGATCAGGAGCCAGACGCCGAATCGCAGGAAGGTCACCGCGTCGAGCTGCGCGATGAGCAGGAGCGAGGCCACCACGCCGAAGGCGGGGATGAAGGGCATCCACGGCAGACGGAAGGTGCGATCGGCGTCGGGGCGCTTGTACCGGAACACGATCACGGCGGTGCAGACCACGACGAACGCGGCGA
>CAXTLO010000213.1:0-4880 GCA_964244965.1 uncultured Marisediminicola sp. | reverse complement strand
TTCGCGTCGAGCGCGGCCACGGCCTCGTCGATCGCGTCCTTCGCCATGATGCGGTAGGTGGTCCACTTGCCGCCCGCCACAACGACCAGTCCCGGTACGGCATGGGCGACCAGGTGCTCGCGCGACAGCTTCGAGGTCTGGTCAGACTCCCCGGCGAGCAGCGGCCGGAGCCCGGCATAGACCCCCTCGACGTCGTCGCGCGTCAGCGGGACGGCGAGCACGGAATTGACGTGTTCGAGGATGTAGTCGATGTCCGCCGCGGTCGCCGCGGGGTGCGCCTTGTCGAGGTTCCACTCGGTGTCGGTCGTACCGATCAGCCAGTGGCGACCCCACGGGATGACGAACAGCACGCTCTTCTCTGTGCGCAGCAGCAGACCGAGCTTCGACTGGAAGCGATCGCGCGGCACCACCAAGTGCACGCCCTTGGACGCGCGAACCTTGAACTGGCCGCGTTCGCCGACCATCGCCTGCGTGTCGTCCGTCCAGACGCCCGTCGCGTTCACCACCTGCTTGGCGCGGATGTCGAAACGCTCGTCGGTCTCGAGGTCGTGCGCGTGCACGCCGACGACGCGCTCGCCCACCTTGACGAAGCCCTCGACCCGCACCCGCGATGCGACGTGCGCACCGTAGAACGAAGCGGTCCGGGCTACTGCGGCACCATATCGCGCGTCGTCGACCTGGGCGTCGTAGTAGGTGATGCCGCCCACCAGCGCGTCCTTGTCGAGGCTCGGGATCATCTGCTGCACCTGGCGCTTGGAGAGGTGGCGGTGATGCGGGACTCCGGGCGGACGCCCGCCGCTGTAGCTCAGGATGTCGTACAGCAGCATGCCGGCGCCGATGTAGGCACGTTCGATCACGCGCTTTTTGAGCGGGTAGAGAAAGCGCACCGGCTTCACGAGATGCGGCGCGATGCGCTGCAGCAGCAGGCCGCGTTCCTTCAGCGCCTCGCGCACCAACCTGAAGTCGAGCTGTTCCAGGTAGCGGATACCGCCGTGCACGAGTTTCGAGGATCGGGACGAGGTGCCGCTCGACCAGTCGCGCGCCTCGACCATGCCGACGCGCAATCCGCGGGTGGCGGCATCCAGCGCGGCACCGGTACCGACGATCCCCCCACCGACGACGAGGATGTCGAGTTCCTTCTCCTTCAGGGCGGTGATCGCCGCGAGTCGCTCCTCTGGGCCGATCTTCGTCGACCTCGTGACCGTATTCTGGTGAGCCATTTCGATCTCCTTCGTACCTCTCCGGTCTGAGGACCGGACCTGCCTGTTCGTACCTGGTTCCGCGCTCTACCGGTGCGTCATCAACCGGTGCTGTAGGGGGCGACGACGACCTCGACCCGTTGGAACTCCTTGAGATCGGAGTACCCGGTGGTCGCCATCGATCGGCGAAGTGCGCCTACGAGATTAACTGTGCCATCTGCAACTGTGGACGGGCCGAAGAGGATCTGTTCCAGGGGCGCCACCGACCCGACTTCTACCCGGTGTCCGCGGGGTAGCTCGTCGTGGCGCGCCTCTGCTCCCCAGTGCCAGCCGCCCCCGGGGGCGTCCGTCGCGCGGGCGAGGGTGGAGCCGAGCATGACCGCATCCGCACCCACCGAGAAGGCCTTGGCGATGTCCCCCGAGGTCCCGAGACCACCGTCGGCGATGACGTGCACGTATCGACCGCCGGATTCGTCCATGTAGTCGCGGCGTGCGCCCGCTACATCCGCCACCGCGGTCGCCATCGGCGCGTGGATGCCGAGCGACTTGCGCGTGGTCGACGCTGCTCCCCCGCCGAAGCCGACGAGCACGCCCGCCGCGCCCGTGCGCATGAGGTGCAGAGCCGGGGTGTAGCCGGCGGCGCCGCCGACGATCACCGGGACGTCGAGTTCGTAGATGAACTTCTTGAGGTTCAGCGGCTCTTGATTCTTCGAGACGTGCTCGGCGCTGACCGTGGTGCCGCGGATGACGAAGACGTCGACGCCTGCGGCGACCACCGTCTCGTACAGCTCCTGCGTGCGCTGCGGTGACAGTGCTCCAGCGACGGTCACCCCGGCAGCGCGGATCTCGGCGAGCCGAGCGGTGACGAGCTCGGGCTTGATCGGCTCGGAGTAGATCGCCTGCATCCGCTGCGTGGCGTCCAACGCCGGAAGCGAGCGGATCTCGGCGAGCATCGGCTCGGGGTCGTCGTACCTGGTCCAGAGGCCCTCGAGATCGAGGACGCCCAAGCCGCCGAGGCGGCCGATGCGGATGGCGGTCTCGGGCGAGACCACGGAGTCCATCGGAGCCGCGAGGAACGGGATGTCGAACTGGTACGCGTCGATCGACCACGCGACTGAGACATCTTGGGGATCGCGAGTACGGCGGCTCGGAACGATGGCGATGTCGTCGAAGGCGTACACGCGTCTTGCCCGTTTGGCCCGGCCGATCTCGACGTCACTCACAGCTCCAGCCTAGTTGCGGAGGCCGTCGGCGCTCCCCTGCGTCGCTTGCCGCAACGCGTCGTCCGGTCCATCGACGGCGGCGCGATCACCTCGCACGTACGACCCGCTTCTCATCCCACACCGGTTCCCGTGCCTCGTAGACCCGCCCGTCCGCACCGAAGACGAGGTAGCGGTCGAACGAGCGTGCGAACCAGCGGTCGTGCGTCACCGCCATCACCGTCCCCTCGAAGCGCGCGAGCGCGTCTTCCAGCGCCTCGGCGGAGACGAGGTCGAGGTTGTCTGTCGGCTCGTCCAGCAGTAGCAGCGTCGCTCCGCTGAGCTCGAGCAGCAGGATCTGCAATCGTGCCTGCTGACCACCGCTCAACGACTCGAACGTCTGCTCCGAGGCATCCACTAGTCCGTATCTGTCGAGGGCGCGACTCGCCGGCTCGCGAGGAAGCCCGTCCCGGTTGGCGTCACCCCGATGCAGGATGTCGAGCAAGGTGCGTCCGATGAGGTCCGGATGCTGGTGCGCCTGAGCGAACCAACCGGGGACGACCCGCGCACCCAGCCTGGCGACTCCCGTGTGAGCCACGGGGTCGAGGGTCTCGCCGACGCTCGTGAGGTGCCCGGCGCGCGGGTCGGGGTCGGATCCGCCGAGGGCGAGCAGCCGAAGGAAGTGCGACTTGCCCGACCCGTTGGAGCCGAGCACCGCCACGCGCTCGCCGAACCAGATCTCGACATCGAACGGCGCCATGAGTCCGGTCAAATCGAGCGTTTCGCACACGATGGCGCGGTTGCCCGTGCGGGCGCCGCGCAACCGCATCCGAAGGTCCTGGTCGAGTGGACGCTCTTGCGGCGGCCCCACCTGCTCGAACTTGCGCAACCGGGTGACCGCGGCCTGATAACGGGATGCGAACGAGTCGTTCGCGGTGGCCTTCACCTTGAGATTCGCCACGAGCGCCTTGATCTTCTCGTGCTGCTCATCCCACCGCCGACGCAATTCGTCGAGCCGTGCCATCCGATCGTCCCGTGCCCGGTGGTAGCTGCCGAACCCGCCGCCGTGGGTCCAGGTGGTGTTGCCGGAAGCTCCGACCTCGAGGGTGATGATGCGGTCAGCAGCCCGCGCGAGCAGCTCGCGGTCGTGGCTGACAAGCAGCACCGTCTTCGGCGTCGCTCGCAACGCCTCTTCCAGCCAGCGCTTCCCTGGCACATCGAGGTAGTTGTCCGGCTCGTCGAGCAGCAGCACCTGCTCGGGTCCGCGTAGCAGCGCTTCGAGCACGAGCCGCTTCTGCTCGCCGCCGCTCAAGGTGGTGACGACGCGGTACTGCGCTCGGTCGAACGGGATGCCGAGCGCGGTCGTCGTGCAGGTGTCCCAGACCGTCTCCTGCTCGTAGCCGCCGGCGTCGGCGTAGTCGGCGAGCGCCGTTGCGTACGCGAGCTGGTTCTCCGTGGTGTCGTGCTCGATGATGGCGAGCTCCGACGCGTCGAGCGCTCTCGCGGCATCCCGCACCGCCGTCGGCGCGACCGAGATCAGCAGGTCGCGCACCGTCGACTCGTCTCGTACGTGGCCGACGAACTGGTCCATCACACCTAGCCCGCCGTCGATGCTCACCGCGCCGGCATCCGCCTTCAGCTCGCCGCGGATGAGGCGCAGCAAGGTCGACTTGCCGGCTCCGTTCGCCCCGATGAGGGCGGATGTCGTGCCCTCGCCCACCCGGAACGACACCTCATCCAGCAGCGGGCGCCCATCCGAGAGCGAGTAGGACACGTTGTTGACGTCGATGTAACCCATGCCGATGCTGCCTCCCGCCACCACGGTCGGCAGCCGGCCAGGATACATCTACGCAGCCCGAACGAGCACACTTTGCCCCGATCGGGCACGCCGGGGATGGCCCGATCAGCGGGCTCACCGCTCAGCGGTGGTAGTTGGGCGCTTCCATCACCATCTGCACGTCGTGCGGGTGCGACTCCTTGAGCCCGGCCGCCGTGATCCGCACGAAGCGGCCCTTCTGCTTCAGCTCCGGAATGGTGCGTGCGCCGGTGTAGAACATCGACTGCCGCAGCCCGCCGACGAGCTGGTACGCGACGGCGGCGAGCGGTCCGCGATAGGGCACCTGCCCCTCGATGCCCTCGGCGATGATCTGCTCGTCGCTCGGGACATCCGCCTGGAAGTACCGGTCACGAGAGTAGGAGGTCTTCTTGCCGCGGGTCTGCAAGGCTCCCAGCGATCCCATGCCGCGGTAGTTCTTGAACTGCTTGCCGTTCACGAACACCAGGTCGCCCGGGCTCTCGTCGCAGCCGGCGAGCAGCGATCCCAGCATCACCGTGTCGGCTCCGGCGACCAGCGCCTTGGCGATGTCGCCCGAGTACTGGAGCCCTCCGTCGGCGATCACGGGCACGTCCGACTCGCGAGCGGCGAGGGATGCCTCGTACACCGCGGTCACCTGCGGCACGCCGACGCCGGCGACGACACGGG
>CAXTLO010000212.1:0-4881 GCA_964244965.1 uncultured Marisediminicola sp. | reverse complement strand
ACACGTAGAACAGGGCGAAGTCGAGCCCGCCGGCGATGCCGATGATGAGCGCGGTGTCGCTGTCGCCGATCCCGATGCTCACCGCCCACAGCGGAAGGATGACGGCGCGGCTGGTGCGGATCGCCCCGATGAGCGCAGCTCCGACGCCGAGTCGGCTCAGTACTCCGCGGCTCCGGCGCATCGTCTCGAACAGGCCGACAGCTTCTTCGCGCACGAACTCGCGCCCCTCGTTCGTCGCCGCGGCCCGTCGTGCGCCGAAAGTCGACGACGGGTCGCGCAGGAGCAGCAGGCATGCTGCCGCGCCGAGGCATCCGATCACGTGCACCCAGAACACCGCACCGGTCGATCCGGTGAGCTGGATGACCGCTGCCGCGATGAACGGCCCGATGAAGTAACCGAGCCGGAACGTGCCGCCCAGGGTGGACAGCGCTCGAGCCCGGTGCGACAGCGGCACGAACCCGGTCATGAAGGCGTGACGGGCGAGCGCGAACACCGCTGTGGCGAGTCCGATCAGCAGCACGCCCACGCCCAACACCGCCGGATTGGGTGCGAGAGCGGAGAGCAGCAGCCCCACCAGCGCGAGGAGGGCGGCGCCGATCATGGCCGTCCGTTCGCCGATCCGGCTGACCACCCACCCGCTCGGGATGTCGCCGATGAGTTGACCGACCGCGATCATCGCCGCGATGAGACCCGCGATCGCCAACGGCGCGCCGAGGTCATCCGCCACGATCGGGATGATCGGAATGATGGCGCCCTCGCCGATTGAGAAGAGGATCGTCGGCAGGTAGACCGGGAGTGCGACCGACCTCAGGCGAAAGTCGGGGGAGTCGGCGGTCATCCTTCCGAGCCTAAGCCCGCGCACGGCGTCGTCCGCGGCCGGGTCGATGCTGAGCACCATGGCGGAAGTCCGGCCGGGGGACCTGCGCCGATAGGCTGGACTCCGCTATGACCGACCTCGATATCGCCGACCAGATCGCCGCCCTCCGCTCGACCTTCGACGACATCCGCTCGGTCATCGGCATCGACAAGCTCGAAGCCGACCTCGCCGAGCTGAGCGAGCAGGCGGGCGCACCCGACCTCTGGGACGACCCGGATGCCGCGCAGAAGGTCACCAGCGCGCTCAGCCACAAACAGGCCGACCTCGCCCGGATCACGAGCCTCGTGTCCCGGCTCGACGACCTCGAGGTGCTCGTCGAGATGGCGAACGAGGCCGATGACGAGGAATCCGCCACCGAGGCGCGGGTCGAGCTCGTCGACATCCAGCGCGTGCTCGGCGACCTCGAGGTGCAGACCCTCCTCAACGGAGAGTGGGATGCGCACCCGGCAGTCGTAACCATCCGCGCGGGCGCTGGGGGAGTGGATGCCGCCGACTTCGCCGAGATGCTGCAGCGGATGTACCTGCGCTGGGCGGAGCAGCACAAGTACGCCACCACGGTGATGGACACCAGCTACGCCGAAGAAGCCGGTATCAAGTCGACGACCTTCGAGATCGACGCGCCCTACGCGTTCGGCACGCTCAGCGTCGAGGCCGGCACTCACCGGCTGGTGCGGATGAGTCCCTTCAACTCGGCGGGCAAGCGGCAGACGAGCTTCGCTGCGGTGGAGGTCATCCCGCTCATCGAGGAGGCCGGGGCGATCGAGGTGCCGGACAACGACATCCGGGTGGATGTGTTCCGCTCGAGTGGACCCGGCGGGCAGTCGGTCAACACCACCGACTCCGCAGTGCGCCTCACCCACCTCCCCACTGGCATCGTGGTGTCGATGCAGAACGAGAAGAGTCAGATCCAGAACCGCGCCGCCGCCATGCGGGTACTGCAGAGCCGACTGCTGATCCTGCAGCGCGAGCAGGAGGCCGCCGCCAAGAAGGAGCTGGCGGGCAACATCACCGCCAGCTGGGGCGACCAGATGCGCTCCTATGTGCTGGCGCCGTACCAGATGGTCAAGGATCTGCGCACGGACCACGAGGTCAACAACCCCTCGAACGTCTTCGACGGCGACCTCGACGGCTTCATCAACGCCGGCATCAAGTGGCGCAAGCGCGACCAGAGCGCCGACTGAGATAGAACCTTGATGGTGCCGGGCGGCTGGGTGACGGAGCAATCACCGGTGCCGCGTGGGCTTCCCTCGGGTTGGGTGCAGCTCAGTGCCACGACGTTGCGCGAGCGGCGCGCCGTGCCCGGCAACGTCGCGGTCATCGGTGGCTCGCTGGTCGTTGACTTCGTGCTCATCCCGCTCCGATGGGCGTCGAGCGGCGGAGACGTCGGTGTTCTGGTCACAACGATGGTGGTGCTCGCACTGATCGCCGGTGCGGTGGTGTGGCTCTGCCTCCCGCTTCTCGCACCGATTGGGGAGGCGAACTTCGACACCGGCTCGGTGCGTTGGAGACGGCGCAGACTCGCGATGAGCGAGGTGGCGCGGGCGACCCTGCTCGCTCCTCGCGGCAAGGGCGGGCGCGCGACTTCGCTCACTCTGTGGATCGGCGCGGTATCCGGACCAAAGCTTCCCTTCGTGCTCACCACCGGCGAGAAAGTGGTGCTGGATGTGCGCCGTCGCACGCTCCTGGCCGAGGTCATCCGTCGCTCGTCCATCGAGTACCCGACGGATCCGTACGACCCGAAGGGCAAGTTCACCCGATTCAACTTCCCCGGCGCTCTGACGAGGGAGGAGGCGATGGAAGTCGTGCTCCATCCGCCGGGGCCGGGCGACCCGTTGCCGATCAGCGAGTGAGGTTCACCGCAATACCCGCTTCCGGGCCTGTCGTGAGCCGGATCGGCGGGACGGTACCTAAGCTCGACGAGTCATGATTCGGTTCGATCAGGTGAGCAAGCTCTACGCCGGCAACGCGCGCCCGGCGCTGAACTCGGTGACCATCGAGGTCCTACGCGGAGAGTTCGTCTTCCTCGTTGGGGCTTCTGGATCGGGCAAGTCGAGCTTCCTCCGGCTCGTGCTCAAAGAGGAGAATCCGAGCAGCGGACGCATCCACGTGCTCGGGCAGGACCTCGGCCGCCTCGCCAGTCGGAAGGTTCCCTACTTCCGCCGCAATATCGGTGTCGTCTTCCAGGACTTCCGGCTGCTGCCGCAGAAGACCGTGTTTCAGAACGTGGCCTTCTCCCTGCAGGTGATCGGCAAGAGCCGCGGGTTCATTCAGGAGGCCGTTCCCGACGTGCTCAAGATGGTCGGGCTGGCGGGAAAAGCGAGCAGACTCCCGCACGAGCTCTCCGGCGGTGAGCAGCAGCGTGTCGCCATCGCCCGCGCCATCGTGAACAAGCCGGCCATCCTCCTGGCCGACGAGCCGACCGGAAATCTCGACCCCTCCACCAGCGCAGGCATCATGACCCTGCTCGAGCGCATCTCGCTCAGCGGCACGACCGTGCTCATGGCCACCCACGAAGCCGGCATCGTCGACCAGATGCAGCGGCGCGTGATCGAGCTGGTCAGCGGGCAGGTCGTGCGTGATGAGCGCCAGGGCGGGTACCAGACCCAGGCCATCCCGGTGCAGGCATTTCGCGAACCGGCTTATGGCCCGGACAGCGCGGAAGGCGAGCCCGCGAGGTCCACCCGGTGAGAGTCGGCCTCATCCTCGCCGAGGTCGGCCATGGCCTCCGCCGCAACCTCTCCATGGTGATCTCGGTCATCCTCGTCACTTTCATCTCGCTGACCTTCGTCGGCGCCGCGATCCTGCTGCAGGCGCAGATCGGGCAGATGAAGGGGTACTGGTACGACCGTGCACAGGTCGCGATCTACTTCTGCACCTCGTCGTCGCAGATCGGGAACTGCGACCAGGTCGAGGCGACCCCAGATCAGAAGGCGCTCGTCGAACAGCAGTTGCAGTCGCCGACCCTGGCACCGCTGATCGACCGCTACGAGTTCGAGGACCGCGAGCAGGCGTTCGCCAACTACCAGGATCTCTACTCCGACAGCGAAGCAGCCGAGTTCGTCACCCCTGACTTCTTGAACGAGGCGTTCAGGGTCAACTTGAACGACCCAACCCAATCCGACGTGCTCGTCGAGAGTCTCCGCGGATTCGCCGGTGTCGAGGAGGTCACCGATCAGCGGGCCTACCTCGATCCGATCTTCGCGGCACTCAACGCGGCCAGCTTCACCGCTGTCGGCATCGCGTCGCTCATGCTGGTAGCCGCCGTACTGCTGATCGCCACCACCATCCGCCTCTCGGCCTTCTCGCGCCGTCGGGAGCTCGGCATCATGCGGCTGGTCGGGGCATCCAACCGGTTCATCCAGACCCCGTTCATCATCGAAGGCGTGGTCGCCGCTCTGATCGGATCGGTGCTCGCCGCCGTCGCCGTCGTGGCGATCGTGCGATTCTTCGTGCTCGACTACCTGGGCCAATCGCTGCAGAGCACCGTCGCCCTCGTGGGCATCGGCGACGCTCTGCTGGTCGCGCCGGTGCTGCTGCTCATCGGAACGGTGCTCGCCGCAGCGTCGTCGAACGTCGCGATCGGCCGCTACCTCAAGGTGTGACCGGCGGGTGCCGCATCCGCTTCGAACATCGGACGGCTACACTGATGGGCTGCGCTGACGGGCCCGTCGTCTCGACCCGCGCGCCATCATCCGTCGAGAATCAAGCCAGGAGAACAACGTGCCCAGGGAGCGTGGTCAGAAAGTCGTCGCGAGCAACCGCAAGGCGCGCTACGACTACACGATCGAGGACACCTACGAGGCCGGGCTGGTGCTCACGGGCACCGAGGTGAAGTCTCTTCGGGAGGGGCGGGCGTCGCTCGTGGACGGCTACGCCTATGTCGAGTACGGCGAGGCATGGCTCGATGCCGTGCACATCCCGGAGTACACCGAGGGCACCTGGAATAATCATCCGCCAAGGCGCAAGCGCAAGCTGCTGCTGCACAAGCAGCAGATCCTCAAGAT
>CAXTLO010000211.1:0-4883 GCA_964244965.1 uncultured Marisediminicola sp. | reverse complement strand
CGAGTCGACATCGTGCGATGCGCCATCGAGCAGCGACGCCTTCACGCCGACCATTGGGTACCCGGCGAGCACGCCCACCTGGAGTGCATCCTGGATACCGGCGTCCACAGACGGAATGTACTCCCGCGGGATGCGACCACCGGTCACCTTGTTGACGAACTCGTAGGTGACCTCGGGGGTGACTTCGAGGGGCTCGAGCGAGATCTGCACCTTCGCGAACTGGCCGGATCCACCGGTCTGCTTCTTGTGGGTGAAGTCGTGCTTCTCGACGACGCGCTTGATGGTCTCGCGATAGGCGACCTGCGGCTTACCGACATTGGCCTCGACGTTGAACTCGCGCTTCATCCGGTCGACCAGGATGTCGAGGTGGAGCTCGCCCATTCCCTTGATGACCGTCTGACCGGTGTCCTGGTTCTGCTCGGTGCGGAACGTGGGGTCCTCTTCGGCGAGCTTCTGGATGGCGACACCCAGCTTCTCCTGGTCGGCCTTCGTCTTCGGCTCGATCGCGACCTCGATCACGGGCTCGGGGAACGTCATCGACTCGAGCACGACCTGGTGTGCGGAATCCGACAGCGTGTCGCCGGTCGTGGTGTCCTTGAGCCCGATGACCGCGTAGATGTGACCGGCGGTGACGGAGTCGACCGGGTTCTCCTTGTTCGCGTGCATCTGGAAGATCTTTCCGATGCGCTCCTTGCGGCCCTTGGTCGAGTTCATGACGGCCGAGCCGCTCTCGAGGGTGCCGGAGTAGACGCGGATGTAAGTGAGGCGACCGAAGAACGGGTGCACCGCGACCTTGAACGCGAGAGCCGCGAACGGATCCTTCGGGTCGGGGTGGCGCTCGATGACCTTTTCCTCGTCGCGCACGTCGTGACCCTCGGTGGCGGGCACATCGAGCGGGCTCGGCAGGTAGTCAACCACGGCGTCGAGCATGGGCTGCACGCCACGGTTCTTGAACGCCGAACCGCAGAGCACGGGGTAGATCTCGCTCGCCACGGTGAGCTTTCGGATGGCCTTCTTGATCTCGGCGACGGTGAAGTCGGTATCGCCCTCAAGGTAACGCCCGAGCAACTCGTCGTCCGACTCCGCGATGGTTTCGATCAGCTGAGCACGGTACTCGTTGGCTCGCTCGACCAGATCGGCCGGGATCTCCTCGATGTCGTACTTCGCGCCGAGCTCGACGTCACCCTTGGAATCGCCGCGCCAGGTGAGGGCGCGCATCTCGACGAGGTCGACGACCCCTTCGAACGAGCTCTCGTAGCCGATGGGCAACTGGATGACGAGGGGCTTGGCACCGAGGCGCTTGATGATGGTCTCGACGGTGAAGTAGAAGTCCGCCCCGAGCTTGTCCATCTTGTTCACGAAGCAGATGCGGGGAACGTCGTACTTGTCGGCCTGACGCCAGACCGTCTCGGACTGGGGCTCCACGCCCTCTTTGCCGTCGAACACGGCCACTGCGCCATCGAGCACGCGCAGCGAACGTTCGACCTCGACGGTGAAGTCGACGTGGCCGGGGGTGTCGATGATGTTGATCTGGTTCTTGTTCCAGAAGCAGGTCGTCGCGGCAGACGTGATCGTGATGCCGCGCTCCTGCTCCTGCGCCATCCAGTCCATCGTCGCCGCACCGTCGTGCACCTCACCGATCTTGTGGGTGATGCCGGTGTAGTACAAGATGCGCTCTGTGGTGGTGGTCTTGCCGGCATCGATGTGCGCCATGATGCCGATGTTGCGGACCTTGTTCAGGTCGGTGAGCACGTCTTGTGCCACGGAGTTCCTCCGGAAGATTGCCCGCCGGCTGAGCCTGCTCCCCGATGACCGAGCCTGCCGAGATCCACTGCCGGAGCAGCGATCTCGACGAACTCGACCAGCGGTAGAACGGCTCGACCAGCGGAAGAGCGGGATGCTGGTGGTTACCAGCGGTGCTGGATTACCAGCGGTGCTGCATTACCAGCGGTAGTGGGCGAAGGCCTTGTTGGATTCGGCCATCTTGTGGGTGTCCTCGCGGCGCTTGACGGCTGCTCCGAGCCCGTTCGACGCGTCGAGGATCTCGTTGGTGAGACGCTCGGTCATGGTCTTTTCGCGACGACCCTTCGCGTAGGTGGTGAGCCACCGCAGCGCGAGGGTGTTGGCGCGGTGAGGCTTGACCTCGACCGGGACCTGGTACGTGGATCCACCGACTCGACGCGACTTGACCTCGATGGTCGGGCGCACGTTGTCGAGGGCCTTTTTCAAGGTGACCACGGCGTCGGAACCGTTCTTCGACGAGACTCCGGCAAGAGCGTCGTAGACGATCTTCTCGGCGAGACCCTTCTTGCCGTCGAGCAGGATCTTGTTCACCAGCTGGCTGACGATGGGTGCGCCGTAGACGGGGTCTGCGACGACGGGACGCTTGGGGGCTGGGCCTTTACGTGGCATTACTTCTTATCCATCTTCGCGCCGTAGCGGCTGCGAGCCTGCTTGCGGTTCTTGACCGCCTGGGTGTCGAGGGCGCCGCGGACGATCTTGTACCGCACGCCGGGGAGGTCCTTCACACGTCCGCCACGCACGAGCACCATCGAGTGCTCCTGCAGGTTGTGTCCCTCCCCGGGGATGTAGGCGGTGACCTCGGTGCCGTTCGAGAGCTTGACGCGCGCGACCTTGCGGAGCGCGGAGTTGGGCTTCTTCGGGGTGGTCGTGTAGACGCGGGTGCACACACCGCGCTGCTGTGGGTTGGCCTTGAGGGCGGGGGCCTTGGTCTTGACGACCTTGGGGCTGCGTCCCTTCCTCACCAACTGCTGAATGGTGGGCACTGGATACTCCTTGTGATGACTGCACGGTGACAGGTGTTACTCGCATTCGGCGCGTCCGGGTTCATACCGGCCACGTCGAGTTCAGATGGACCCACCGGCACGACGAGAGGATCTCGGATGTCGACGGATATGCCGTGGGGGCCTGTGTGTCTGAGATCGAACTGCGAGCCGGCGTTGTAGCCGGTTCGATCGATCTGAGGAGTCCAGCGGGCCCAGCGGAGGATCAGTGCTTCGGATGTCTCGGACGATGCGAATCGCCGCGAGCGCACGCCAAAACGCACACCGGTAAAGAATAGCTTCTCGCGGACGTGACGGTCAACTCACTCCGGGGCTGTCGGGTCAGACGGTCGACGGATGAGCCCATGCGCGAGCACCACGAGTGCGCAGACAACTCCTGACGCCAGAACGAACGGGCTGAGCACGTACTCGCCGAAGAACACCGGGATGACGCCGAGCTGCGCCCGCACGGCCGAGTAGACGACCGCGCCGGTGAGCGGACTGATCACGACTATCGCCAGGCCCGCCGAGAGCACCGAAGAGACGGCGGATGAGGGGCGCGCGCGCAGCGTGATGAGTAGGACGACGAGCAGCGCTGCGACCACCATCGACGCGCCGACGAGCGGACCGGCATCCGGTTCATCGATCACATCGCGACGGAGAACGAGGCTCAGCACTCCGTCGACGAAGACGATGAGCGCGAATGCGAGGACCGTCGCCATGATGGCCAAAAGGATGCGCCCGGGTGGTGCGGCTGCACCCGGGTCACGGTCAGCGGGCGACGCTGGACCGCTCATACTCCGAGCGGTGCTCGGCCGCCGCGCGCTCGTAGTCGTCGCGCGCGCTGACGTTGCGAGCCTTCACCCGTCGTCCGCGTGCCGAGATCGCCGCCCCGGTCCACAGGGAGACTTCGCGTGCAACCAGGCCGGCCGCGATGATGAACGGGTCTGTGGCCGCACGCCCGATCAGCTGAGTCGCTTCCGCCGGTGTGAGTGTGAAGACGTTGGCCGAGAGCACCGCAGCGCCGATCGTGCCGAAGTACACCAGCGCGCCGACGAGCAGGCTTCCCAACACGTACGCCCACCACGACGCCCGATTCGCGAGCAGCACCACCAGCACGAACGCGACCACGAAGATGATCGCGGGCACCCAGAACCGCGGGTTGATCAGGAAGTCGGGGAAGACCTCATTCACCCGCTGCGGCTGCTGAATGGCGATGATGCCGGCCGCGATCAACGCGTACAACACGGCAAAGCCGATCACGGATACCAGAGCGATGATCGACCCGATCCCGCGGTTGCCCTTCTTCTTCGGAGGCACCGGCGCCTGCACGAACTCGCGCTGCACCAGCGGGGGCGAGTATTGCGCGGTGCGCTCTGTACCACCTTCGGCGGCGGGCACGAACACCGGCTCCGGAGTCGCCGCGGGAGAAGTGGACGGGTTCGCGACGGTGACCGTCTCCGCATCGGCGGCGACGGCTCGTGCTGAGGGCCGCTGGAGGTCGCGCTCCTGGTCGGCGCGGTCGGGAGCGCGGTCGGGAGTCTTGCGATCGACGATGAGGGGTGCTTCGTCACGGCGATCATCCGAGAGCTGGTCGTCAGAGGGTCGGTCGTCAGCACGGACCGCCGAAACGGGCCGGTCGTTCGCGCGAACCGCCGAGACGGGCTGGTACGGCACGCTTCCGGCTGACGCGGTGGCGACATCGTCCCGGTCGAGGTCGTCGTCGGAGCTCGATGCCGACTCGTCGTGGCGCGTCGGCTCGACGAAGACGGGTTCGGCAGCGACATCCCGCTGCACGTCATCGCGGGAGGTCTCATCGCTACGGACGGGCGGCGGAACCAGCGGCGGCGGGGTCTGTGCTGACCGATCCTGTGCGGTGCTGTCGTTCTTCTCGTCGGTCATGGGATGACGCTCCTCAGGTGACTGCGCGGGCGAGCCGCCGGATCCCGGTCAGCCTAGCAACGGAGCGTCGTCTCCCCCGGCGGCGGCGGGGCGGGTCGCGAGGTCTGCATCGAGACAGCAGGATGCCGTCCGAGCGAGGTCATGACGTCGCCCGATCGATGCCAGGTGTCGCTCCAGTCGGCCTAGGCGATCCCGACT
>CAXTLO010000210.1:0-4893 GCA_964244965.1 uncultured Marisediminicola sp. | reverse complement strand
ATGCCGTCGTGGCCGGCCCTGCTGTAGAACTCGAGCGGGCTCGGGTCGCCGGTCGAGCGGATGCCGGCGCCGATCGCCTCGCGTAGCCGCGGGTCGCACGACACCGCGTCGGCCCGGTACAGCTCGTGGACCGCGAACTCGAGCCCCCGTCGCGAACAGATCTCGTCGGCGGTCGAGCGGATGCTGTCCCAGCACCTGTCGCGGGAGGCATCCGTCTCCGCGCGCAGGTCGAGACTGAACTCGACCCGTCCGGGGATCACATTCACGCCGCCGGGAAACGCCTCGAGCCGCCCCACGGTACCGATGGTGTCGAGCTCCTTCGACAGCGCCTCGATCGCGACCACGAGTTCGCTCGCTCCGACGAGAGCGTCCCGGCGCCGGTCGAACGGGGTGCCGCCGGCATGTCCGGCGTGCCCGGTCATGGTGAGGGCGAAGCGGCGTGCGCCGGCGATAGAGGTCACCACGGCGAGCGCGCGATCGGCGTCGTCGAGCAGCGGTCCCTGTTCGATGTGCGCCTCGAGGTAGCCGACCAGCTGCTCGGGCCGACGGAACGCCGACGGGAGCCGGGCAGGGTCGAGACCGAAGTCGACGAACGCCTCTGCGAGGCTGATGCCGGCGTCATCCGTCAGCTCCCACCAGGCATCGTCCCACGTGCCGGCCAGAGCGCGGCTGCCGAGCAGCGCGGTCCCGAATCTGGTGCCCTCTTCGTCGCTGAACGCCACGACCTCGAGCGCGAACGGGAGTTCGACGTCACGCAGCCGATCGGCGACGCCGATCGCGAGCAATACCCCGAGCATCCCGTCGAATCGCCCGGCATCGGGGACCGTGTCGATGTGGGATCCGAGCAGGAGCGCCGGTCGCTCGGGCTGATCCGAGACGCGCCGCCCGCACATGTTGCCCGCGGCATCCTGCCAGGTGGTCAGTCCCGCTTCGCGCATCCAGCCGTCGACCATCGCATTCGCCGCCGCGTGCTCGGGCGAGAGATGGACGCGTTCGATCCGATCGGGGTAGCGCGATGCTGCAGCGAGCTCGTCGCAGCGGTCCAGGATGAGGGCGGCATCCACCGTCATGCGGCATCGGCGTAGTAATCCAGTGCGGCGCCCACCCCGCCACCGGCGGTCACCGGGGCACCACCGCGCCGCAATGCCTGCTCGAGCGCCGCCAGTGTCGTGAGCACGGTGTCACGCCGCGCGTTGTACCCCATCGTGCCGATACGCCAGATCCGTCCGTGAAGAGGTCCGAAGGAGGTGCCGATCTCGATGCCGTAGTCCTCGAGCATCGCGGTGCGCAGCCCGTCACCGTTCACCCCGTCGGGGATGTAGACCCCGACGACGTTGTTCATCCGTACCGACTGGTCGCCGAAGAGGCGCAGGCCCAGTCCGGCCAGCCCCGCGACCATCGCCGATCCGTGGAGGCGATGACGATCGATGGCCGCATCCACCCCTTCGTCGACCAGCAGTCGGGCGCACTCCCTGGCGCAATAGAGCATGCTCGTGGCCTCGGTGTGGTGATTGAGTCGCTTGGCGCCCCAGTAGTCCATGATCATCGCGAGGTCGAAGTAATTCGAGCGGATCGGGTTCGACGACACCGGATCACCCGGCGCCCAGATCCCCGCCTCGACGCTCTTGCGGGCGTTCACCGCCTCGACGGCTCGCGGTGACAGGCTGATCGGCGCGCTGCCAGATGGTCCGGCCAGGCACTTCTGCAGGCCGGCGGTGGTCGCATCCACCCCCCAGGCATCCATCGAGAAGGTGTTGCCGGCGAGCGATGCGGTGACGTCGGTGTAGAACAGCACGTCGTGGCGGCGACAGATGACGCCCAGTTCGTCGAGCGGCTGGGCGAGCGTGGTGGAGGTGTCGCCGTGGACCACGGCGAGCAGCTTCGGCCGGGTCTCGATGATCGCCTGCTCGATCTGCTCCGGGGTGAACACGGTCCCCCACTCGACCTCACGCACGTGCACCTCGGCGCCGCAGCGTTCGGCGATCTCGCGAAGGAGGTGGCCGAACCGCCCGAAGATCGGCACCAGCACACGGTCGCCAGGTTCGATGAGCGAGACCAGCGCGGCCTCGATGCCGGCGCGCGACGTTCCATCGACCAAAAAGGTCTGCTCGTTGTCCGTGTCGAAGACACTGCGGTACAACGCCATCGTCTCGGTCATGTACTCGGTCATCGCCGGATCGTACTGACCGACCAACTGAGCCGACATCGCGCGCAGTACCCGGGGGTCCGCGTTGATCGGGCCTGGTCCCATGAGCAGTCGGGCGGGCGGATGGATGGGCTCACTGGCCACGGCGGCACTCCTCGTCGGTCTGCTGCGATCCTATGCAGCCTGGGTTTCGTTCCGGTTACCTCCGGTGCAGGCGGTCCCCGGCGTCGATGAGGGCGAGATCGGAGCCGCGCGGTCCCACCAGGCAGAGTCCGACCGGACCGCCATCGACCCAGAGGAGCGGCACCGACAGCGCTGGGGCACCGAGGATGCCGGCGACACAGGTGAGGCGCAGGGTTGCCGCTCGCGTCGCCTCGTTCTGCTCCGCGGTTGCCGCGACCTGCGGCGCAGCGGAGGACGCGGAGGGAAGCAGCAGCGTTCGCCCGGCGAGCACGGCGTCGAGCTCGGTCCGCGCCTCCTCGATGAACACGCGGGCGGCGCGCTCGTCCTCTGCGCTGAACCCCGATGCCCAGGCGAACCGCGCCGCGATGTCGGCCCCGAGGGCACCGGGATGCGCGGTGATCCACTCCCCGTGCACCCGCCACGCCTCGGCGGCCTGCACCGTGCGGAAACCGTCGAACAGCGCATCGAGGTCGGGCAGCTCCACCTCCGCAACGATGTCGAGGCCGGCACCGACGAACGCCGACACCACGTCGGGCTCGGCGAGCTCGATCAGCTCGGGGCTGACGACGAACTCCCCCGCCTGGACGGCACCGTCAAGCGACGTGCCCGCCGCTGCCCGCAGGGTCGCGGCATCGCGGCACAGCCAGCCCACGGTGTCGAAGCTGGGTGCCAGCGGCAGCAGACCGCGTCGATCGACGGCGCCGTGCGTCGTGCGGAGACCCCACAGACCCTGGTAGGAAGCGGGCACGCGGATTGATCCGCCGGTGTCGGTGCCCAGTCCGATGTCCGCCTGCCCGAGCGCCACAGCGGAAGCGGGTCCGTTCGACGACCCGCCGGGGATGCCGCCGGGAACCGCCGGATTCGGCGGCGTCCCGTAGTGGGGATTCCTGCCGGCGATGCTGTAGGCGAACTCGTCTGTGCGGGCGATGCCGACGACATCGGCGCCCGCGCTCAGAAGTGCTGCGACGGCCGGTCCGTGCGACCGAGCTCGGATCGCGGAGGCGAGGTAGCCGGGGACTCCGGCTCCGACAGGATGCCCGGCCACGTCGAACAGGTCCTTCACTGCGACTCGCGTGCCGTGCAGCGACCCCGACCCCGACCCTGACACGAGCGGGGTGCCGACGGTCCGCCAGACGCTCGAATCGACCGCGGGTGCCGGCGCGCTCACGTGCGCGACGTCGATCACCCAGCCCCCGGTATCCCGTCGCCACAGTTGGGTCTGCTGTCCGCGACCGCCCCTGACCGGCGCCGACACGGTCACTACGAGCGCGTGGTCAGCGTCGATCGTGCGCACATCGGTACTGATGATGCGGCGAGCCGGCGCGCCGCCTCGAGCGGCTCGGAATCGACGGATGCCGTCGTGGCCGACGATGACGCCGGCGGCATCGCCCCGCAGCGTCAGCTCTCCCTCGGCGAAGTACCGGTCGAGCGCGGCCACGTCATCCGCCATCAGCGCGGCTTCGTACCCCCGGACGGCGTCGAGCAGGCCCTCGGGCGCGTCGGCCGAGGGGGCCGGAGCGCCCTGCCTGGAGTCAGCCATCGAAGTCCGCCTTGCGAATGCGCCCGTGTACACCCGTCACGAGATCGACCACTTGAGAAATGTCGAAGTCCGTCGCCGCGCTCAGGTACGCGTAGGCGAGGTGCGCGTCCATCCCGAAGCGCGCCTGCAACAGGGCGATCGCCGCACGCACGCACTCCCGCACCGCTTCGTCGAGGTCCGCATCCATCCCCGTCGGCACCAGGTACTCGCTCGTCTCGGCCAGCGGCCCGACCAGCGCGCCGAATTCCTCGAGCGCCTGCTCCTTCGGCACCACCTCGAAGCGGAGGTCTGCCCGCAGCGACGCTTCCATCGCGGTGAGTGCCACCTCACCGTCACCCTGCGCGAAGTGCGGATCACCCACGTAGGCGAGGGCGCCCTCGACCTGCACCGGCAGGTACAGCGAACTCCCGGTCGTGAGCAGGTTGATGTCGATGTTGCCCCCGTGCGGGCCGGGTGGCACCGAGTGAGGGCGCCGGTCACCAGCGACCGCGACGCCCATGATGCCGAGGAACGGCGCGAGAGGGAAGCGCACCGTCCTCGCGCCGCCTTCGACGAGCGGTATGCGCCCGAACCCCTCGCGATCCACCGAAGCGAACACGCTGACCGATTCGTTGGTGAGCGGGTACTCCCCCGCGAGCGCACCTCGACCGTGCCGGTTCGAGATCACGCCGTATGGCACCCGCTGTCGGGTGTCGAGAACGGTGATCTTGAGCAGGTCGCCGACGTGCGCGCCGCGCACGGCGATCGGTCCGCTCACGATGTGAGGTCCGTCGAGGGCCGGATCACGGGGGGATCCGGATGACGCGACTGCGACAGCATCCGCGAGCACCTGCTCCGGCGGCACGCCGTGGGAGCCGAAATAGGCGATCGGGTCTCGACCCTGATCCTCGAGGATCCCCTCGTGACTGAGAGTGTCGACGCAGACCTCGGCGCCGGGGTCGATGGTGAGCACCGGGTGATCGGTCGCGCACGGTAAGCGGCCCCACAGATACGATCCCGGCTCGACGGGGAGATAGTGCTGACC
>CAXTLO010000209.1:0-4932 GCA_964244965.1 uncultured Marisediminicola sp. | reverse complement strand
TGGCTGTAGTACTGGAGCTGACCCTCCTCCTGCCGCACCACGAGGGCGAGCTTGCAGTGCGTCTTGAGCCCGACGAGGCCGTAGACGACGTGTACGCCCGCCTTCTCGAGCTTGCGCGCCCAGTTGATGTTCGCGGATTCGTCGAAGCGGGCCTTGATCTCGACGAGCGCCAGCACCTGCTTCCCCGCCTCCGCGGCGTCGATCAGCGCCTCGACGATCGGGCTGTCGCCGCTGGTGCGGTACAGCGTCTGCTTGATGGCGAGCACGTCGGGGTCGGCCGCGGCCTGTTCGAGGAACGCCTGCACGCTGGTGGCGAACGACTCATAGGGATGGTGCAGCAGGATGTCCTGCCGCGCGATCGAGCGGAAGATGTCCTGCTGCGTGTTCGCCTCGTTTGCCATGAGGGCCGCGGGGGTGACGGGCACGTGCTTGCGGTATTTGAGCAGCGGCCTGTCGATCCGGGTCACCTCGAACAGTCCGCCAAGGTCGAGCGGTGCGGGGAGGCGGTAGACCTCCTGGTCGGTGACGCCCAATTCCCGCACGAGCAGGTCGAGCGTGACCGGATCCATGTCGTCGGTGATTTCGAGCCGGATCGGCGGGCCGAACCGTCGACGCAGCAGCTCCCGTTCGAGTGACTGGATGAGGTTCTCGGACTCGTCCTCCTCGATCTGCACGTCTTCATTGCGCGTGACTCTGAATTCGTGGTGGTCGAGGATCTCCATTCCCGGGAAGAGGTGGCCGAGGTGATTGGAGATGAGGTCTTCGAGGGTGATGAACCGGTTGCGGCCCGACCCATCGTCGGGGAGCTGCACGAAGCGGGGCAGCATCGGCGGCACCTTGAGTCGAGCGAACTCCTCCTTGTGGGTCTTGGGGTGGCGGATTCGGACCGACAGATTGAGCGACAGGCCGGAGATATAGGGGAACGGATGCGCGGGGTCGACCGCGAGCGGCATCAGCACAGGGAAGATCTGGTTGGAGAAGATCTCCTCGAGGCGCACGTGATCCTCTTCGCCGAGGTCGGCCCATGTCTCGACGTGGATGCCGGCGTCGTCGAGGGCCGGCTTGACCAGGTGGATGAAGGCGCGGGCGTGACGGGTCTGCAGTTCGTGGGCACGTTCGGCGATGTCGGCGAGCACGAGTGCCGGGGCCCGTCCGACGTTGGTCGGCACCGCGAGTCCGGTCACGATCCGCCGCTTGAGTCCCGCGACCCTCACCATGAAGAACTCGTCGAGGTTGCTGGCGAAGATGGCGAGGAAGTTCACCCGTTCGAGCAGTGGCAGTTCCGGGTCTTCGGCCAACTCGAGCACGCGGGTGTTGAACGCTAGCCAGCTCAGCTCTCGATCGAGGTACCGGTCGGCTGGTAGCGACCCGTCGTCGATCCAAGTGAAGTCGTCGTCGTACTCGTCGTCGATGAAGTCAGCCCCGACAGCGGCGTCCTGCACGAAGGTATCCGCGTCCATCGATCCATCATGGCACCGCGGGTGCCCGGCCGATCACGACGGGGGTGAATGGCCGGTGAACGCGGTCAGGAGCGGGACGGCTGCGGAGTCCGCGGTTCCGGCTCGTCCTCGTGCAGGTTGAACCGGTATCCGACGTTGCGCACCGTGCCGATGAGCGATTCGAGATCGCCCAGTTTCGCCCGCAGCCGCCGCACGTGCACGTCGACCGTGCGGGTCCCGCCGAAGTAGTCGTAGCCCCAGACCTCGCTGAGCAATTGTTCGCGCGTGAACACGCGCGATGGGTGAGTCGCCAGAAAACGCAGCAGCTCGAACTCCTTGAAGGTGAGATCGAGCGGGCGGCCGTGCACCTTCGCCGAGTAACTCGCCTCGTCGATGACCACGCCTGACGCATGGATCTTGTTGCTCAACTGATCATCTGCCTGGCGCGCGATCACCAGGCGGATGCGTGCGTCCACCTCGGCGGGTCCTGCCGTTTCCAAGATCACGTCGTCGACACCCCACTCCGAGCTCACAGCGGCCAGGCCGCCCTCGGTCAGGATCAGCATGAGCGGGACGTTGAGGCCGGTGGTCTTGAGGATCTTGCACAGCGCTCGCGCGCTCGCGAGATCGAGACGCGCATCGACCATGAGCAGGTCGCAGCTCGGTGCGTTGATGAGGTGCGCCGGTTCCGCAGGGATCTGGCGCGTCTTGTGGCTGAGCAACCCGAGAGCGGGGAGCACATCGCTGTCGACCGCCGGGGTCAGGATCAGCAGCTGCGCCACACGTCCTCCTGGTTGACAGGCCCGGCTGATGAGCATGGTGGCTGGCAGGCTCGCTGCGCCACGGATCAGCGCCACCCGATCAGCAGAGTCTACTGGCGCGGGGGGAGCCCACGTCCGTCCGGGGTTGTGCGGCATGATGAGGCGATGACGATGCGGCTGCGCACGGTGATCCCGGTGTGGGCGGCGGCGGTCGTGGCGGCGGTCGTGATCGGGGTTGTCGTAGATCCGTCGGCGTATCTCGACTGGCTGCTCATCGCAATGGCGTCGCTGGTGGTGCTCACCTTCGGGTTGCAGCTCGCCCTGTTCGAGAAGAACGGACTCGTCGACCGCATGCTGGCGAGTCTGGGCGGTGGCATCCTCATCCTCGCTGCGGCGACCGTCGTGTTGACTCTCGTCGCCAGCTCGGCCCGGTGAGCCGTTCCCGCCAGTGAGAGCGATTAGAATCGAAGCATGCTGCTCGCCCTGGAACTGTTCTACGTCGGGCTGCTCGTCCTCGCCACGCTGGCGATCGGGTACATCTCGGTCGTAGTCGTCTACAACCTGTTCAAGGGCCAGCGCTGATCCGCAGACCGTCGTCCTCCCGGGCCGCACGGGTCGATCCGAGTCACCGGGATCGGGAGTAGCCATGATCGAACTCGACGCGAACCTGCCATCGGAGCTGGTTCCGCTCTCCTGGCTCATCGGAGTCTGGGAGGGTTCCGGCATCGTCAACTACGACGTCGGCGACGACACCCGTAACTTCGAGTTCGGGCACCGCCTCAGCTTCAGCCACGACGGGCTCCCGCACCTCAACTACACCTCGTATACGTGGCTGCTCGATGAGGACAAGAGTCCCCTCGCCACCGAGACCGGATACTGGCGGCTCAGCCGGCTCGCCACCGACGGCGACCCGGGTCCGGGTCTGCTGCCCGGCGTGGGCATCCAGCCGTTCACGACGCCCCGGTCGGTCGAGGCGCTGCGCAACCAGAGCGACGGATTCGATATCGAAGCATCGATCATCCACCCTGGCGGGGTCAACGAGCTTTATGTCGGCCAGGTGAAGGGCCCGCGGATCGACCTCGTCACCGACGCGGTCATGCGCTCGGCCAACTCCAAGGAGCACACCGCATCCACCCGGCTCTACGGACTGGTGGAGAACCACCTGCTGTGGGCGTGGGACATCGCCGCCTTCGGCCGGGAACTGGCCTCGCACGCATCGGGACGGCTGGCCCGTGTCGAGTGAGCTCCTCGCGCGGCCGGGTGCCGTCGAGGGCCGGGGTCCGGATGCCGGCGTCGCCGCGCACTACGGGGACCCCTTCGCCGAACAGCGCAGCCTTGCCGCCGGAGACGCCGTGGTCGACCTCTCACACCACGCCGTGCTCTCGGTCCGTGGAGCCGACCGGCTGACCTGGATCGATTCGATCACCAGCCAGTCGGTGCGCTCGCTCCTTCCGGGCGACTCGAGCGAGACCCTCGTGCTCGACGCGAACGGCCGGCTCGAATACGCGGTGCGCCTCATCGACGACGGCGACACGCTCTGGATGCTGCTCGAGGAGTCAGAGGCATCCGGCCTGCTCGCCTGGCTGCTGAAGATGCGCTTCATGCTGCGGGTAGAGCCCGCTGATCGCACGAGCGAGTTCGCGACGATCGGAGCCGTCGGGGGTGCCGGCGTTTCCGCCGCAGCGCCCAATGGCACACCGCTCA
The DNA here is from genome assembly GCA_964244965.1 of uncultured Marisediminicola sp. GTDB lineage: Bacteria > Actinomycetota > Actinomycetes > Actinomycetales > Microbacteriaceae > Marisediminicola. The sequence continues at coordinate 1,028 of CAXTLO010000209.1, read as the reverse complement.
TCTGGCGGGACTCCTGGGCCGCCGTCAGCCCGGGCGGGCACCAGTACGCGACCGCTCCCGATCATCCGGCGACCGCATGGCGATGGACCGAGACGCTCGTACCACGGGACTTACTCGAGGACGCCGTCGCCGGGCGACAGCTCGCGGGAACACTCGCCGCCGAGGCCCTGCGGATCGCCGCATGGCGCCCCCGCCGGGTGACCGAGGTCGACGAGCGCAGCATTCCGCACGAGCTCGACTGGCTCCGCTCCGCGGTGCACCTCGCCAAGGGCTGCTACCGGGGCCAGGAGACCGTCGCCAAAGTGCACAACCTCGGGCATCCGCCGCGCCGACTGGTGATGCTGCACCTCGACGGGTCGGTCGGCGTGCTGCCCGAGCCCGGAGCCGAGGTCGTCTCCGGCGGGGCGGTCGTCGGCAGGGTGACCTCCTCCGCGCGGCACTTCGAACTCGGACCGATCGCGCTCGCCGTACTCAAGCGCACCACCGACGAGTCGGCGGCCCTCACCGTGACCGTGGACGACACCGTCGTCGCTGCTGCCCAGGAGATCATCGTGCCGGCCGACGCCGGAGCGGTCGCCGATGTGCCGCGGATGCCGCGCCTCGGCGCCGTGACCAGGGACTCCGCCGCCCGCGGCTGACGCCCCTCCCCACCCACCCGATGTACCCATTTGCCGCGCAGGTACCTCGCTGAGGGCGCACTCTCGCGGCAGGAAGGTACATCCGTCGCTGTGACTCCTCGTCAGCGGTCGCGGATGAGGCGGCGCAGGCCGCCCTTTGCGGGAACCACGACCGGCTCGGGCCACCGTGGTGGGAGGTGATCTCCGAGGGTCACCCCGCGGATCTTGCGGTGCACGAGCGGGAGCACCCAATCGCGCATCCAGGCGCGCTGCTCTTTCCATCGTCGGCGAAGCGGCGGGCGCAAGGTCGGAGCGCGCTCTTTCAGAGAGATGGAGTGCGGCACGCCGAGCACGTGCAGCACCTCCGTCGCGAGCAGCTTGTGGCCGGCGCGCGAGAGATGCAGCCGGTCG
>CAXTLO010000208.1:0-4966 GCA_964244965.1 uncultured Marisediminicola sp. | reverse complement strand
ACATGCACCTGCAGGACCTGGATGCCGCCATCCGCTGGGTGAAGGCGCAGCCGGTCGCGTTCGACTCCCCGCTGTCGCTGCACCCAGACGAGACGGTCGCCGCGGCGCTCCGCCAGGTTCCGCCGATCGAGGGGCACGGCATCGTTCTGCACGACTCCCGCGGCGGGTATCTCGGCTGTATCTCCGCCGCACGCCTGGGTGCCGCCCTTCCGGATGCCAGGCTCGGCGACCTCCTGCACGGTCAGCTGGCGTCGATCGACGCTGACGACGTGACGACCGCGCGCGGCGCGTTCGACCTGATGGTCGCCGCCGAACTCCAGTTCGCCCCCGTCCTGCATCACGGTCAGGTGATCGGCACCCTCAGCCGAACCAGTGCGCTGCGCGGCACGCTCTACACGCCTGCGGTCGATTCGAAGGGTCGACTCAAGGTGGCCGCGGCGGTCGGGATCACCGGCGACGTCGCGAAGAAGGCGACCGCCCTCTGCGCGGCCGGCGTCGACGTGATAGTGCTCGACACCGCGCACGGCCATCAGGACGGCATGATCGCAGCGATCTCGTCGGTCGCGAAGCTCGGCCTCGGCGTGCCGATCGTCGCCGGAAACGTCGTCACCGCCGACGGAGCTCGCGAGTTGGTCGAGGCGGGCGCCACCATCGTGAAGGTCGGAGTGGGACCTGGCGCGATGTGCACGACACGGATGATGACGGCGGTGGGCCGCCCTCAGTTCTCCGCGGTACTCGAGACCGCCGCCGCCGCCCGCGAGCTCGGGGCGCATGTCTGGGCTGACGGCGGGGTGCGGTATCCCCGCGATGTCGCCCTGGCGCTCGCCGCCGGCGCGGCATCCGTCATGATCGGCTCCTGGTTCGCGGGCACCATCGAAGCACCGGGCGATCTGCAGACCGACGAGTCGGGCAGGTTGTACAAGGAGAGCTGGGGCATGGCCTCCACCAAGGCGGTGCACGAGCGATTCGACCGCTTGGGTGCTTACGAACTGGCGCGCAAGACGCTCTTCGCGGAGGGCATCTCGTCATCGAAGATCTACCTCGACCCGCTGCGGCCGTCGGTGGAGGACTTGGTCGACATGATCTCCTCGGGTGTGCGCTCCTCACTCACCTACGCCGGAGCGCATGACCTCGCCTCCTTCTCCGACCGTGCCCTCGTCGGCATCCAGTCCGCCGCCGGTTACGAAGAGGGGAAGGCGCTGCCGGTCAGCTGGTGACCGGAGCGGATGTTCCCCCGTCAGGTGCGCTCACTACTCGGCACGATCGCGACGGGAGCCTCCATGCGAGACAACACGTCATGGGCCACCGACCCGAGCAGGAGCGCGGGTACGAAACCCTGGCGATGATCGCCGACCACGAGCAGCGCGGCATTCTCGGCGAGTTCCGCCAACACCAGTGACGCGTCGTCCTCCTTCAAAACCGACTCGACCGACACCTCCGGATGATCCGAACGCGCCTGGGCGACCGTCCGGTCGAGGAAGTCCGCGTGCTGGGCGCGAAGTATGTCCCATGGGTTGGTTCCGGTGCTCAGCCAGGCGAGCGCGATCGTCGGCGGCACGCGCCACGCGTGCACGACGGTCACCCGGTATCCAGAGTGCTCCGCCTCCGCGAGCGCGAAATCGAGGGCGAGCAAGGACGTGGCGTCGTCATCGATTCCGACGATCACCTCGGGCCGCACCTGATCCTGCTTGACGTGCTGCACGGGAATCACCACCACAGCGCAGCGAGCGCGCGCGGCGAGTTCGTGACGAAGTGTCCCGGCGAAGACCCCGGATGCCGCGTGCGCACCGACGATGAGGAGATCCGCCCCGGCGGAGGCGGCGGACAGTTCACCCGCGATCGTGCCGTGGCGTAGCTCAGTGGTGACAGCGATCCCCGGGAGTCGGTCCGTGGCAGTCTTCGCTGCGGCGGAGAGCAAGTCCTCGAACCAGGTCGTGAACGACTGCTCACCGTCGCCGGAGGGGATCCACCGTGGGTCGATCACCGAAACCATATGCAGCCGATCCGGGGGACCGCCAGCGCGATCGAGGGTCCACTCGAGCGCTGCCGCGCTCCCCGCACCACCGTTGATGCCGATGACGATGCTCTCACCCATGAGTCGATCCTTTCGCGGTCCACAGCTGAACCGAACGATTCCGATCATCCTCCTCCCCGACGGGTAGAGGGCACCGGTCCCGTGGCGCGACCTCCGGAGCCGACGGGAGTCGCCCGACCGGGTCGGGTGCCGCTCACCGAGCGGTCACCGCCGTTCGTCGCAGGACCTGTTCGCACGGCCGGCGCCGCTCGTATTCTCGGATCACGCAACGATGCGAGTGACAGGAGTGCGCACATGTCGATCAGCCCGAAGCAAGCACCGTCAGCCGGGGATCCCACGCCGCCCGAGACCCGAGAGCTGCCGCCGGTCGCCGTCGACCAGGAGGCCGAGGATCGCGGCTGGACGCCGGTCAAGATCGTCGCCTGGGTAGCGGTCGCCCTGCTGGGCGGACTGAGCTGGACGATCCTCGCCATCGTGCGCGGCGAGACCGTGAACGCGATGTGGTTCGTCTTCGCCGCGGTGTGCACCTACCTCATCGCCTACCGCTTCTACTCCAAGCTCATCGAGCGCAAGCTCGTGCAGCCGGATGACCGGCGGGCCACCCCCGCGGAGTACAAGGCGGACGGCAAGGATTACGTGCCGACTGACCGACGCGTGCTCTTCGGGCACCACTTCGCCGCGATCGCCGGTGCCGGACCGCTCGTCGGCCCCGTGCTGGCCGCTCAGATGGGCTACCTGCCCGGCACGATCTGGATCATCGTCGGCGTCATCCTCGCCGGTGCCGTGCAGGACTACCTCGTGCTGTTCTTCTCGATGCGACGGGGAGGCAGATCGCTCGGGCAGATGGCCCGCGAGGAGCTCGGGGTCATCGGCGGCACGGCGGCGCTCATCGCCACGCTGACCATCATGGTGATCATCGTGGCGATCCTCGCCCTGGTCGTGGTGAACGCGCTCGGAGAGAGCCCATGGGGAGTGTTCTCGGTTGCCATGACGATCCCGATCGCGCTGTTCATGGGTGTGTACCTCCGCTACATCCGGCCCGGCAGGGTCTCCGAGGTGTCCCTCATCGGGTTCGTGCTCCTGATGGCCGCGATCGTCGGCGGCGGCATCATCTCCGAGACCGCGTGGGGAGTCGCGCTGTTCTCACTCGACAGGGTCACCATCGCGATCGGCATCATCATCTACGGGTTCATCGCCGCGGTTCTGCCGGTCTGGCTGCTCCTGGCTCCGCGCGACTACCTCTCCACCTTCATGAAGATCGGCACGATCGTGATGCTCGCGGTCGCGATCATCATCGTGCGTCCCGAGATCACGGTGCCGGCGTTCAGCGAGTTCGCCGGACGCGATGACGGTCCGATCGTCGCGGGTTCCCTGTTCCCATTCCTCTTTGTCACCATCGCCTGCGGCGCTCTATCGGGCTTCCACGCGCTCATCGCCTCCGGCACGACGCCGAAGCTGGTCGAGAAGGAGCGCCAGACCCGGTTCATCGGCTACGGCGGCATGCTCATGGAGTCGTTCGTGGCGATCATGGCGCTCGTCGCGGCGTTGTCGCTCGATCGAGGCATCTACTTCGCGATGAACTCCTCCGCGGCGGCCACCGGCGGCACCATCGAGGGGGCAGTGGCCTTCGTCAACGGGCTCGGCCTCACAGGGGTGAATCTCACGGGCGAGATGCTCTCGCAGATGGCGAGCAACGTCGGGGAGGAGAGCATCGTCTCCCGCACCGGGGGCGCACCGACCCTCGCGGTCGGGCTCGCGCAGATCATGCAGGGGGTCTTCGGCGGCGCGGGGATGATGGCGTTCTGGTACCACTTCGCGATCATGTTCGAGGCGCTGTTCATCCTGACCGCCGTCGACGCCGGGACCCGCGTCGCCCGCTTCATGCTGCAGGACACGATCGGCAACGTCGTCCCGCGGTTCAAGGACACCGGGTGGCGGATGGGCGCCTGGATCTGCACCGGGATCATGGTCGCCGCCTGGGGGGCGATCCTCATCATGGGAGTCACCGATCCGCTCGGAGGCATCAACACTCTCTTCCCGCTGTTCGGCATCGCGAATCAGCTGCTTGCGGCGATCGCGCTCGCGGTCTGCATGGCCATCTGTGCGAAGCGCGGACTGTTCAAGTGGCTGTGGATCGTCGCTGTGCCGCTCGGGTTCGCGTCGGTGGTCACCATCACCGCCTCGTTCTACAAGATCTTCTCGACGGTGCCCGCCGTCGGGTACTGGGCCCAGCACAACGCCTTCCGCGGGGCGCTGGACGCGGGGGAGAGCAGCTTCGGCGCCGCTCAGACCCGCGAGGCGATGGAGGCGGTGGTGCGCAACACCTTCGTGCAGGGCACCCTGTCGATCGTGTTCGTGACCCTGTCGATCATCGTCATCAGCTCTGCCATCGTCGCCACGGTGAAGTCCTACCGCTCCGGCGGTGGCGTCGGCAGCGAGGACGAGGCCCGGTCGTCCCGCATCTTCGCTCCGGCCGGACTGGTCGCGACGCCGGCGGAGAAGACCCTCCAGGCGAAGTGGGATGCGCTGCCCGCGACGCGTAGCCGCACCAGGACCGGGCATTGAGCGGCATCGCAGGGGCCGTTCAATGGGCGGGTGTCGTCGAGCGGGCCGGGCGGATGGTGCGCGGCGTCGGCTGGTACGTCACCTCATTGATGGGAGACCGCGCGTACGAGATGTACGTCACCCACCACCGTGCCGAACACGGCGAGGATCCCCCACTCGGCGAGCGGGACTTCTGGGTGCAGCGGTACCGCGATCAGGACGCCAATCCCGGCTCGAGATGCTGCTGACGCGAGAGAGTCAAGGTCGATACACCTAGGCTCGGCGCATGGAGGCATCGACGCTGATCGCCCTGCTGTCGGGGCTCGTTCTCGGGGCCGCGGGCACCGTGGGCGTGCTGGTCATTCGTCGCTACGCTCACGGGTCCCG
>CAXTLO010000207.1:0-5009 GCA_964244965.1 uncultured Marisediminicola sp. | reverse complement strand
GTGCTCATCGAGGCGAAGAAGGCGGCCGACCTCCCCGACGACAAGATCGTCTACATGAGCACCGGCTCACAGGGAGAGCCGATGGCGGTGCTCGCGCGGATGGCGAACCTGGAGCACCAGATCGCGATCGGCAAGGGCGACACCGTCATCCTCGCCTCGAGTCTCATCCCCGGCAACGAGAACGCCGTCTATCGCGTCATCAACGGGCTCACCAAGCTCGGTGCCAATGTGGTGCACAAGGGCAACGCGAAGGTGCATGTATCCGGGCACGCATCCGCCGGCGAACTCCTGTACTGCTACAACATCCTCCGCCCGCGGAACGTGCTGCCGGTGCATGGCGAGTACCGTCACCTCGTCGCGAACCAGCAGCTCGCGATGCAGACCGGCGTCCCGGAAGCCAACACCTTCATCGCGGAGGACGGTACGGTGCTCGACCTGCGCGACGGTGAGGTGGAGGTGGTCGGGCAGCTCGACCTCGGCTACGTGTACGTCGACGGATCCACGGTCGGCGAGATCACCGACGCCGACCTCAAGGACCGCCGCATCCTCGCCGAGGAGGGCTTCGTCTCGATCTTCATCGCGATGGACTCGCAAACCGGTGCCGTCATCGTCGGACCCGAGATCCAGGCGCGAGGATTCGCCGAGGACGAGCGGGTCTTCGACAGCGTCAAGCCGATGATCATCAGCGCATTGGCGGATGCCGCGGCAAACGGCACACGAGACACGCACGCATTCAGTCAGGTGGTGCGACGGACCGTCGGCCGCTGGGTCAACACCCAGCACCGCCGCCGCCCGATGATCGTGCCCGTCGTGATCGAGGCCTGAGCGGAAGCGCTAGCCCGGCGAGTGATCGACGTGCGGATGCGCGACGGACGGACGATCGAGCTCAGCACCGGGCCGATACATCCGTGACAGACACTCATCCGTTGGGACGATGCCGGGCGCGGGGGAGGACATTACGTTGGTGTGAGTCATCCTCTAGAGCATCGGAGCCGGCGTGAGCCTCACCAGGACCTGGATCTTCCCCATCCTCCGGATCGTGATCTTCCTCGTGATCGCCGTGGCACTCGTGAAACTGGCGTTCTTCGCCGATCCTGTCAGCGAGGCGGCGCCGGCCTTCCCGACCGGGGAGGTCACCGAGCCTCAGGTGCCGGTCTCCATGGGTACCATCACGAATGAGGTCTCGGTCACCGGATCTGTGGTGGCCGATGATGCCGTGCCGGTGAAGGCGACGCTCGCAGGAGACGTGCTCAAACTGCTCGTCGGCCCCGGTCAAGCGGTCGCGGCCGAGACGCCTGTACTCACCATACGATCCGAGACTCCCGGAACGATCAGCGCCGAGGGGACCGCCGGTCCACCGGTGATCAAGACTGTGACGGTGACCGCCGGCTCGGCAGGAACGGTGTCGTCGGTTCCGGTCATCGCCGGGCAGACGGTGGCTGTGGGGGAGGCAGTCGCGCAGGTCGCTCCGACCACCTTCAGCGTCACCGGCTCGATCGCGCCCGAGCAGCAGTACCGTCTGCTGTCGAAGCCGACGGAGGCGCAAGTGTCCATCACCGGGGGACCCGCGCCGTTCACCTGCGGGGCACTGACGATCAGCTCTCCGCTCGCCGGAGCCACCGCCAGTACTTCGGAGCAGGGAGAGCCGCAGGCTCCGGGCGGAAGCGCCACCGTACGTTGCGCGGTCCCACCCGAGGTGACGGTCTTCGCCGGTCTCGCGGCTCAGCTCACTCTCGCGGGCGGCGTCGCTGAGAACGTCCTCGTCGTCCCCATCACCGCGGTCGAGGGCTCATCGGGACAGGGCAATGTCTATCTGCCCGTCGACGGTGAGCCGGCGGTGCCGCACCCGGTCGCTCTCGGCCTCAGCGATGGCACCAACGTGCAGATCACCGATGGTGTGGCCGAGGGCGACATGGTCATGGAATTCGTGCCGGGCGCGGAACAGGTGGGTGCCGACATCGGTGGGGGATGCACCGAGTTCCCCGACGGCTCTGTGATCTGCGGCTGAGGTGGCGCTGCTCAGGCTCGACGCGGTGGCGAGGTCCGTGCGCCTTCCCGACGACAGCGTGCTCGACATCCTTCGCGGAGTCGATCTCGAAGTGGAAACCGGCGATCACGTCTCAGTGGTCGGGCGGTCCGGCTCCGGCAAGACCACCCTGCTCAACCTCCTGGGTCTGCTGGACACCCCCACGTCGGGAACCATCCACTTCGACGATCGGCTCGTGTCCTCGCTGTCGTCCGGCACACGCGACCGCGTGCGCGGGTCGGAGATCGGCTTCATCTTCCAACAGTTCAATCTGCTGCCGGGACGTACGGCTCTGGAGAACGTGATGACGCCTCTGCTGTACTCGACGGGCCCGAGCTTCTGGCGACGGTCGAGGATCGCGGCAGAGTTTCTGGATCGGGTCGGTCTCTCGGCGCGCATGCACTCGATGCCCGAGAAGCTGTCGGGCGGCGAGCAGCAACGGGTTGCTATCGCCCGCGCGCTGGTACGCGGCCCCCGGTTGATCCTCGCCGACGAGCCCACGGGAGCTCTCGACATCGAGACGGGAGCGACCGTGATGGGTCTGCTCGACGAGGTCACGGAGGCGTCCGGTGCGGCCCTCATCACGATCACACATGATGTGAATGTCGCCGCCCTCGCTCGCCGTCACTTCCGCCTCGACGCCGGAGTGCTGTCCGCTGCAGGGACGCTGAGCCACGGCCGGCGTGACGTCACCGGGGCATCGGTATGAAGCGCATCGCTACTGATCTCGTAGGGTCCGTCGTCGAGGCGTGGGCGGAACTGCGCATCCACCGCACCAGGGTCCTGCTGAGCCTCATCGGAGTCGCCGTAGCGGTCGCGGCGCTGACGACTGTGGTCGGAGCCGGTGCCATCGCCCAGCAGGCGACCAGGGAGACCCTGGAGAGACAGAGCGGTCGACCGGCGACCATCTACGTCGGCGCCTATGACGCCACCGGCGGGACGACGCCGGATCCGGATGTCATGAGCGCAGCCTTCTCCGCCGCAGGCGAGCGTTACTCGATCGACTGGGTCTCGCGCCAGGCGTATGCCACCACGCCGGTGCAGTTGACCGACGGGGTGCGTCCCATCGAGACGCTTCTCGTCGACGTGGACTACGGCGTGATGCATCGCGTCGATGTCGCGCAGGGTTCATGGTTCACCGAGCGCGACGCACGACGTCTGGCTCCCGCCGTCATCGTGAACGACGTTCTCTGGCAACAACTCGGATCGCCGGATCTCGCCTCGCATCCCACGATCGAACTCGCGGGCGATAGCCCGGCTACGGCGGTCCTGATCGGCGTCGTGCCTTCGCCATTCCCCGACTATCCACCCTCGATGACGATGCTGTTCGACGGGTTCACGGCCGTCGCATCGACGGAGCAGCGAGCTCAGTTGGCACCGAGCTTCGAGCTGTGGGTGCCGCCGGATTCGGCGGAGGAACTGATGGAACTCATCCGACGCGACGTGACCGGCGCCCTGGGGGAGGGCTGGCAGGTGGACGCATCACGCCTGGACTTCCAATCCGGCGGCGCGGAGGACCCGCTCCTCCCGCTCAAGCTCGTCGTCGGAGGCGTCGCCGTGCTGATCCTGTTCCTCGGCGCACTGAGCCTGGTGAACATCTCGCTCGTGACGATCCGGCAGCGGATCCGTGAGATCGGGATCCGGCGGAGCTTCGGCGCGACCGCGGGGCGAGTGTTCTTCTCCGTGATGATGGAGAGCGTCGTCGGCACCCTCGCGGCAGGGATCGTCGGCGTCATCATCGCCGTGTTCGTCGTCCGCAACCCCGCGGTGCAGGGTCTGATCGCGCCGGGGCTGACCGATGTGCCGGCCTTTCCGGTCGAAGCCGCGCTGATCGGCATCACAGCGGCGACGATGGTCGGCGCCCTGGCGGGCCTCCTCCCGGCCATCGTGGCCGTGCGAGTGAAAGTCATCGACGCCATACGGTACTGACCCGCTGATCCGGATGTGGGCACCTGGTCGGCGGCAGGAGCGGACGTGATCCGCCTCGCCTGTGTCGCTCCCCGGTGGTGACGGACGCCGCGGGTACCGTGAGCACCATGGCCACGAGTACCAAGCCGACCCCGCGCGCCCGCAAGTCGCCCGCCCGCGCGTCGGCCCGTGCGTCCTCCACCAAGTCGACGGCGGTGACGCGCCGCCTACCCGCCGCGATCGCGATCGAGCCGTCGGGACCGAACGTGATGACCCGCGCCTGGCTCGGGATGGCCCATCTCGTCGGGGGCGCCGCGCGTCTGTTCGGCAAGGAGACCCTCGCCAGGGAGGAACGCCGCGACGGCGTGCCGTTCTTCATCGTCCTGCTCGCGGTACTCGGTGCCGTGGTGGAGTGGTTCAATCCCACCCATCCGGTCGCGGTCGCCCTCGACGCCTATACCTTCGGAGGACTGTTCGGACGGGTGGCCTTCGCCCTGCCGGTGATCATGCTCCTGTTCGCGATCTGGCTGTTCCGGCATCCGTCGTCGGTGCACGACAACGGTCGCATCGGGATCGGGCTCGCCCTCCTCCTCACGACGGTGAGTGCCCTGTGCCACCTCGTGAACGGCAGTCCATCCCCGTCGGGTGGGATGCCCGTGCTGGCCACTGCCGGGGGGATCATCGGATGGGTGCTCGCGGCGCCGCTCGCATCGGTCATCACCCCGACCGGTGCGGCGATCGTCATCGTGCTGCTGCTCGTGCTGTCGCTGTTCATCATCACCAAGACCCCGCCGAACCGGCTCGGCCGACGACTCCATGAGCTCTACTCCTACCTCTTCGGCACGCACCTGCCCGATGACGACGAGATCACCGCCCGGAAGGCGGACAAGGCGGCGAAGGCGGATGCCGCTCGCCTCGCCGACGGGGACGACCCTGGTGACGACGTCGATCCGGGGCAGCTCCCATGGTGGCGGAGGAATGCTGCTCAGAGAGAGGACGACCCGGCGTACGACTCGCCGGTGATCGTCCGCGACCCCGATGCCGATGGGACCGACGCCGGTGAGACCGAGGTCGT
>CAXTLO010000206.1:0-5023 GCA_964244965.1 uncultured Marisediminicola sp. | reverse complement strand
CTGCTCGAGGGCAGAGCCGTTCCCGACCTCCTCATCGGAGACCTCTGAGCATCACCCCCAAGGAAGGCCCAGTGTCGTGACCGACTCCTCTCCCCTCTCCTCATCGATCGCCGACGGCCGGTCGGCGCCGGATGGATTCCGCGTCGAGCACGACACCATGGGCGAGGTACTGGTGCCCGCCGCCGCGCTGTACGGCGCGCAGACCCAACGCGCGGTCGAGAACTTCCCGATCTCGGGCTCGGGGCTCGAGTCGACGCAGATCGTGGCGCTGGCACGGATCAAGCGGTCGGCGGCACTCGTGAACAAGGAGCTCGGCATCCTCGAACCCGCGGTAGCGGATGCGGTGGCCGACGCCGCCGATCGACTCATCGAGGGCCAGTACCACGACCAGTTCCCGGTCGACACGTACCAGACCGGGAGCGGCACGTCGTCGAACATGAACATGAACGAGGTGCTGGCCACGCTCGCCAGCGCTCTCCTCGGAGACCGAGTGCACCCGAACGACCACGTGAACGCCTCGCAGTCGTCAAACGACGTGTTCCCGACATCCGTTCACGTGGCGGTGACCGGTGCCATGCTGCACGACCTCATTCCCGCCCTCGACCACCTCGCGACCGCCCTCGAGGCGAAGGCGCTGACCTGGCGAACGGCGGTCAAGTCCGGCCGTACGCATCTGATGGATGCCACACCGGTGACGCTCGGGCAGGAGTTCGCCGGTTACGCGCGACAGATCCGACTCGGGATCGAGCGCGTCGAAGCGACCATCCCCCGTGTCGCCGAAGTGCCGCTGGGCGGCACCGCAGTGGGCACGGGAATCAACACGCCTCCCGGCTTCTCCCGCAGAGTCATCGCGATGCTCGCCGCCGATTCCGGGCTGCCCATCACCGAGGCGCTCGACCACTTCGAGGCCCAGGGCGCACGGGATGCGCTGGTGGAGGCATCCGGTGCGCTCCGCGTCGTCGCCGTCAGTCTCACGAAGATCTGCAACGACCTCCGGTGGATGGGTTCGGGACCGAACACCGGTCTCGGCGAGTTGCGTATCCCCGATCTGCAACCCGGCTCATCGATCATGCCTGGCAAGGTGAACCCCGTGATCCCGGAGGCGGTGCTCATGGTCGCCGCCCGCGTCGTCGGCAACGACGCAACCATCGCCTGGGCAGGTGCGTCTGGGTCGTTCGAGCTGAACGTGGCCATCCCGGTCATGGGGACCGCGCTGCTCGAATCCATCCGCCTGCTGTCGAACTCGACACGTGTGCTTGCCGACAAGACGGTCGATGGCCTCGAAGCGGACTTGGATCGTACTCGGGCGCTGGCCGAGTCGTCTCCGTCGATCGTGACACCGCTGAACCGGGTGATCGGCTACGAGGCTGCGGCGAAGGTGGCCAAGAACGCGGTGGCTAAGAGCATCACGGTACGGGAGTCGGTGATCGACCTCGGCTTCGTCGAGCGCGGCGACATGACCGAGCAGCAGCTCGACTCGGCCCTCGACGTGCTCTCGATGACCCGCCCACCGACCGAGTCCTGAGCGAGCGGATCCGCCCGTCCCGAGAGGTGCTCAGGGCAGTGGCGTGGGCTGGATCTCGGCGCCCGTGACGGATTGCAGGATCCGGTCGCCCAGGGGCGCCGCGAGATCGATCGGGATGAGGTAGCCCCGAGTGCGGGCGACAGGAGGGCCAGGGTCGCAGTTCGCCACATCCGTATCGTTCGAGCCGTCTGCGGGGCGCGGCTGACCGAAGAAGACGCCGACCTGCACGGCGCCGTCGACCGGATTCACGACGACAGCCTGCGGGATGCAGCGGTCGTCGCCGCGTACGTGCACCACGAGATCAGCCGTGTCGAGAGCGACGACATCCTCCACCGGGACGACACCGAGGAAGCCGGGCTGGGCGGCGAGGCCGGCCGATCTGACCTTTCCCATCTCCCACAGGTACTCCGGAGAGTTCGATTCGGCGTCGACCGTCTGGTAACCGGCGATCTGCTGCTCCACCAGGCCCTCCGGGGGCGTGACGCGTGGGGTAAACACCCGGTCGACGACGAAGGAGCGGGGCTGACCCCAGACGCGCTCCTCCACACTCGACGCTCTGCCGGGGCCCTCGCGCGTGAAGTCGAGGGTGCCGGCGAATGCACTGGCCGCGATGATCCCGAGGGCGAGCAGACCGATCAACGACACGAACCGGCTCACCCCGTATGCGACCGATCCCGGCTCGGTCTCACGCGGGTTGCTGCGCGTCCAACCGACGAGCGCATACCACTGGGATCTCGGTGAGATCAGACCCCAGAGGAACAGCAGTCCGAGAACCCCGGCAAAGGAGATCAGGACCGGATTCACACCTCGACCCTACGTGCTGGTACCGACCGTTCCACCGGCCCCCGGTGCGATTAGGCCAATTCGTTAGACTCCAGCATCTCCGTGACGAGCGCCGCAATCGCCGACCGCTCCGACCGAGTCAGGGTGATGTGACCGAACAGGGCGTGGCCCTTCAGGGTCTCGATCACCGACGCGACGCCGTCGTGGCGGCCGACTCGCAGATTGTCCCGCTGGGCGACGTCGTGGGTGAGAACCACGCGCGAGTTCTGCCCGATCCGGCTGAGCACCGTCAACAGCACATTGCGTTCGAGCGACTGGGCCTCGTCGACGATCACGAAGGCGTCGTGCAGCGAGCGCCCGCGGATGTGGGTCAGCGGGAGCACTTCGAGCATGCCGCGCTCGATCACCTCGTCGAGAACGTTCTGCGACACGACCGAGCCCAGCGTGTCGAACACGGCCTGCGCCCACGGGTTCATCTTCTCCGCGGCATCGCCGGGGAGGAATCCGAGCTCCTGCCCGCCGACGGCGTACAGCGGACGGAAGACCATGATCTTGCGGTGCTGCTGCTTCTCCAGCACCGCCTCGAGGCCGGCGCAGAGGGCGAGGGCGGACTTGCCGGTGCCCGCACGTCCGCCGAGTGAGACGATGCCGATCTCCGGGTCGAGCAGCATATCGATGGCGAGACGCTGCTCGGCCGAGCGCCCGTGCAGACCGAATACGTCTCGATCGCCGCGCACCAGGCGCAGCCGTCCGCGCGAGGTCACACGACCGAGCGCGGAGCCGCGATCGGAATGGATCACCAGCCCGGTGTTGATCGGCAGGTCACCGACGACGCGGGTGTCGAGCTTCTCGTCTTCGTAGAGGCGCGCCATCTGATCGGCGCCCAGGGTGATCTCGTCTGTCCCTACCCAGCCGGAGTCGACGGCCAGTTCCGCACGGTATTCCTCGGCGGCCAAGCCGATGGACGCCGCCTTCACCCGCAGCGGCAGGTCCTTGGACACCACGGTGACGGTGAATCCGTCGTTGGCGAGGTTGAGCGCCACCGCGAGGATGCGGGAGTCATTGTCACCCAGCTGCAGGCCGGACGGCAGCACTGACATGTTCGAGTGATTGAGCTCCACACGCAGCGATCCTCCGTCGGTTCCAACCGCGATCGGGAAGTCGAGCCGCTCATGCTGCACGCGCAGCTCGTCGAGGTTGCGCAGCGCCTGCCTGGCGAAGTAGCCGATCTCCGGGTCGTTGCGCTTGGCCTCGAGTTCGGCGATGACGACGACGGGAAGCACCACCGAGTGTTCCGCGAACCGGAACACCGCCTTCGGATCCGACAGGAGCACCGAGGTGTCGAGAACGTAGGTGCGTTCTGCGGTACTGGAGTCGATCGCGGTGGAGCTGACATTCGTCGTGATGGGCTTGCTGACCGGTGGCACTGGCGCTCCGTTCCCGGCGACGTGCGGGACGGTACGGGCTGAGCCGTGGTCGTCTCGGCGCTGTCGCTCGGATTGTGATTCATGCGAGTCGGCCGGTGAAGCTCAGTGCGAAACGAACTTACGTGGCCGTCTCGACCGGACACCATGCCCGGTGTTCTGAAGCTACGGCGCGCACATTGCCAGGATCGAGTGCGACACGCCCCCCATGTGACGCCGAGGTTAATTCGCGATGACGCCGACCGCGAGAAACCGCCAGACGACGTTCCTCAGCCGCCGTACCGGCGGTGCCGCCGGGCGTAATCCCGGACCGCCCGCAGGAAGTCGACCTCGCGCAGATCGGGGTAGAGCGCCTCCACGAAGTAGAACTCGCTGTGCGCGCTCTGCCACAGCATGAAGTCGCTGAGGCGCTGCTCTCCCGAGGTCCGGATGACGAGGTCGGGATCGGGCTGACCACCGGTGTAGAGGTGGTCGGCGATGAGCTCCGGCGTGAGGATGTCGGCGAGCGCATCGAGCGCACCCCCCTCGCTCTCGTGGGTGCGCACGATGCTTCGCATCGCATCGGCGATCTCACGTCGCCCCCCGTATCCCACGGCCAGATTGATGTGGAGTCCGCTGTTGGCACGGGTACGCTCGGATGCCGCATGGAGCGATCCGGCGAGCTGACCCGGTAGACGCTCGGATGATCCGACGTGCTGCACTCGCCAGTCGCGGAAGTGCGACAGATCGTCGGCGAGCTCCGCGATGATCTCGAACAGGTCGTCGAGTTCGTCACCCGGGCGCCCGGTCAGGTTGTCGGCGGACAGCAGGTACAACGTGGCGACCTGGATCCCGAGATCGTCGCACCAGGTGAGGAATTCGCGGATCTTCGCCGCCCCTGCCCGATGGCCGTGCGCTGCTGTCTCGAGCAGTCGCTGCTTGGCCCACCGACGGTTTCCGTCGACGATCATCGCAATGTGCCGCGGCATTTCCTGCTTCGACAATGAGCGGCGGATGCGGTTCTGATACAGCTCGTAGAGCAGGCCTCTCGCGATGGGCACATCCCGCTTCAGCACTGTCCTACGGTAGCCCACGGTGCCGTCAGCGCTGCCTGCGCACCGACCCGTGGCCCTACGCTTGTGGCATGCAGGAAGCGTACGACGGGTCGAATGTCGACGCCGAGCCAGGAGCCGATCTCCCGAACATTCCGCTGCTCGACGATGCCATTGAGAACGATGCGATCGACGACGACGGGGACGCCATCGGTCGAACTTCGACCGGCGATCCCAAACCCACTTGGAGGGGGTGGATC
>CAXTLO010000205.1:0-5026 GCA_964244965.1 uncultured Marisediminicola sp. | reverse complement strand
ACCGCGACCTCGACGCCCGCCGTCGTCTCGCCCCAACCCGATCCGGCGGACGAGCCAACCCGGCGGAGTCGCGCGAGCAGCATCGCGATCGTCGTCGGCGGGGCCATCGCCGCTCTGGTCGCGGTCGCCGTCGTGGTGGGAGTGGCGACCGGCGGCATCCCGAATGCAACCGACCCGGATCCGACGCCTTCCGGAGGGGGCGGCCCGGCCGTCGTCGACGGAGTGCCGACCCCGGTCGAGGCCGCGCCGCCCGCACTCGAGGGCGTGTCGGCGGTCTTCACCGTCGAGAATCCGGAGCCGGAGCCCGACGACGCCTTCGTGTGGCGCGTCAGCAACTCGACCGACGACACGTCGCGCCGATCCGCGGAGGGACGCATCGTCGTGGACTCGGCACCCGGGCAGCGCACCTGCGTCGAGATCTGGGTGGTCCGCGACGGTCGTCAGTCGCCCGACCCCTACGAGGGGTGCTACCCGACATGAGCGAGAACCCCCTGATCGCAGAAGATGCCGCCCGGTCCGCGGGCCCCGCCGCGCGGGCATTGAAGGTCGAGTTCTGCGGCGAGTGGTACGACATCGTGCGCCCGAACGACTTCCACGTCGGCCGCGAATCGGATCTCGTCATCGACGACAACCCGTACCTGCACCGTCGATTCCTGCGCATCTACGAGGACTTCGGCATGTGGTGGCTCGCGAACGTCGGCACCCTGCTGTCGGCGACGGTGTCAGATGCGACCGGTACCGTTCAGGCTTGGCTCGCTCCTGGCGCCCGGCTCCCGATCGTCTTCGAACGGATGATGGTGCTCTTCAGTGCCGGATCGACGACCTACGAGTTCACCATCCATTCCGAGGAGGACTACTACAACACCTCCACGAAGATGGTCGAGTCCGGCGGCAGCACCACGGTCGTCTCGGTCGCGCTCACCACGACTCAGCGACTCCTCATCGTCGCGCTCGCCGAACACGTGCTCCGGCAGTCGTCGCCCGGACGCGGCGAAGTGCCCACGTCGGCCGAGGCCGCAGCCCGGCTGCACTGGTCGATGACCACGTTCAACCGCAAGCTCGACAACGTGTGCGAGAAGCTCGACAAGATCGGCGTCGCGGGCCTTCGGGGCGGCAAAGAGAAACTCGCCACCAACCGGCGCCTGCGGCTGATCGAATACGCTGTCGCGACCCGACTGATCAGTCCGGACGACCTCTATCTCCTCGACCGAAATGACGCCGAACACGCCTCTGACCCCGCTCCCGCGGTTGGGTGAGTAGACCCCGGGAGCCGGCCCGTAATGGGGCCATACACGATCCGACCTGCGTGTTACGTTTGTCGCCGGAAGCCGACCAGACCGCAGGAACGGCTGTCGAGACACTGGCCCTTACAGCGGCCGCGACGCCTTCTGAGGGGGTACGCGCTTGAGCGCGCTGAAGACGTGGATGACCCGACGCAGGAAGGTCATCGCCTCGACCCTCGTCGTGGCGGTGGTGGTCGGCGTACCGCTGACCGCGGCGGCGCTGCATCCGGGATTCCCCGTCAACGACGTCGACCTGAACGCCCGTGATGTGTGGGTCACCAATGGCGAACAGCTGCTCGGCGGCCGCCTGAACCGGCAGATCGAGGAGCTGAACGGATCGGTCGTCGCTGCCAGTGCCGACTTCGACGTCGTGCAGGATGGCGACAACCTCTTCATGTACGACCCGACCGCAGGCCGCGTCGAGTCGGTCAGCCCCTCCACCACCGAGATCACCTCCTCCATCGATGTGCCGGTGGGTTCCGAGATCGGCTACGGCGGGGACGTTCTCGCCGTCGTCTCGCCCGACGGCGACCTCTGGACGCTGACCGCCGTCGGCGACCTCGTCTTCAACTACGCACAGACCGATCCTCTGGTGAAACTCGGCGAGGGCGGGCATGCCGTCGTGACGCCCGGCGGAGCCGTCGTCGCCGTCTCCCCGGCGAACAACACAGTGCACCGCATCGAGACCCTCGGCGCCGAGGTGGTCGAGAACGAATTCCCCGACATCGGCGAGTTCGAGCTCACTGCCGTGGGCGAACAGGCCGTGGCCCTCGACACGACCACGAGCACCATCGTGAAGGAGGACGGCACCGCCTTCGAGCTCGATCAGGATGCGTTGCGCCTCCAGCAGGTGGGCGAGGAGAACTCCGCCGTCCTGGTCGCGACGGGAGACGCTCTGCTGTCGGTCGACCTCGGCTCCGGTGAGGCGGAGGAGTACAGCGCCGACATCGAGTCACCGGCCACGAGCCCCGACGGCGTGTCCGCTCCCGTCTTCCTCGACGGATGCGCGCACGGCGCGTGGGCCGACTCCCAGCGCTACCTGTTCGCCTGCGGCGACGACGCCCCGACCGCCGTCGACATCGAGGAACCGACCCAGGGCGGCCGACTCGAGTTCCGGGTCAACCGCTCGGTGATCGCGCTCAACGATCTGACCAACGGCAACGTGTGGCTGCTCGGCGAGAACATGCGTCTGGTCGACAACTGGGAGGACGTCACTCCGCCCGAGGAGGCCGAGGGCGAGGAGGGCGACGAGAAGTCCGCCACCCAGTCGCTGGCTGACACCCTCGCCGAACGCACCGAGCAGAACCGCCCCCCGATCGCCGTCGACGACGTGTTCGGGGTGCGGCCTGGCAAGACCACCATCATCCCGGTGCTCGACAACGACACCGACCCCGACGGCGACGTCCTCGTGATCACGAGCACCGACCTCATCGCCGAGACCACCGGCAAGCTCGACTTCATCGACGGCGGCCGAGCACTGCAGTTCACTCCCGCCGAGGACTTCGTCGGCGGGGTGACCGTCGCCTACCAGGTGCAGGACGGTCGCCCGAACGGGTCCGCCAGTGCGCGGGTGACGATGAACGTACGGCCGACGACGGTCAACGAGGTCCCGGTGTCGCAGCGACTGTCGGCCACGACCGCCGAATCGAACCAGACCGTGAGCTACAACGTGCTCAACGATTTCCGCGACCCCGACGGCGACGACCTCTTCCTCGTCGGAGCCGCCCCGAAGTCCGGCGACCTGGTGCGCTTCACCCCCGACGGCTACGTCACCTTCTCCCACCGCACCTCGGAGTTGGGCGTGAAGGAGATCACGGTGCTGATCGGCGACGGCATCGGAGAGCCGGTGACCGGCACGATGACCGTCGATGTCAAGGAGACCGGCTCCCTCGATCCCATTGGCACACCCGACTTCGCCTCCACTTTCGCGGGAGAGTCCGTGGTGGTCGAACCGCTCCTCAACGACCTGTCACCGTCGGGCGCGCAACTGGCGCTCGCGAGCGCCCAGGAACCCGAGGGGGGCGGATCGGTGTTCGTCAACAGCGACCAGAACTCCATCGCCTTCAACGCACCGGACCCCGGCGTGTACTACGTCGAGTACACCCTCGCCGCCGGTGCGAGATCGAGCGTCGGCATCATCCGCTTCGACGTCGTCGAGGCAGAGGATGACGCGCCCCCCGTCGCCGTGAAGGACACCGCCTACCTCCGCGGCGACGCGCCCACCACCGTGTCGGTTCTCTCGAACGATGTGAGCCCGAGCGGTCGGATCCTCGCCGTGCAGTCAATCGATGTCGACCCCGAGCTCACGGGGCGCGGCCTGGTCGTCGAACTGCTCGAGAGCACTCTCGTCCGCGTCACGTCTCCGCAGGCGCTCACCGAGCAGGTGTCGTTCACGTACACGATCTCCGACGGGGTGACGGCCGCGACCGCCGGTGTCACTGTCGTACCGGTGCCACCGCTCACCAAGCATCAGCCGCCCGTCGCCCTCGCCGACGCCGTGAAGGTACGGGTGGGCGACATCGTCACTGTCCCGGTGTTGGAGAACGACTTCCATCCGGATGACGCCACCATGCGGGTCAGCGAAGAGCTGGTCACCCCGCCGGCCGACGGCATCGCGTTCGTCGATGAGGACACGGTGCGATTCCAGGCCCCCGACGACGCCGGAGAGTACCGGGTCGACTACGAGGTGGTCGACCCGTTCGGGGAGTCGGCGGCAGCCAGCGTGACCTTCACCGTCACTCCGCTCGACGAGGACTCGAACCAGGATCCGTCACCCGAACCACTGGTCGCGCGAGTGCTCTCGGGTGGCGCCATCCGCGTCGATATCCCGTTGGACAGCGTCGACCCGGACGGCGACTCGGTGCAGCTCCTGGACTTCCCGAGCAACCCGACTCTCGGATCGGTGACGAGCCAGGGCATCGACTTCTTCGTCTACGAATCCGCTCCGGGCCTGGCCGGCACCGACGAGTTCGACTACGACGTCGTCGACGCGTTCGGGGCCGTCGGCACCGGCTCCATCAAGGTCGCCGTCATCCCCGAGCCCACAGAGTCGCTTCCGCCGAATGCGGTGCCAGACAGCGTGGCGGTGCGCCCAGGGAAGACCGCGCAGGTGGATCTGACCGCGAACGACTCCGATCCGCAGGGCGCGCGCATCAAGGTGTCCGAGAAGCTCATCGACGTGCCCGACGGCATCCCCGCCGAGGTGGTGGACCGTCGCTTCCTCGTGATCGAAGCGCCGGATGAGGAGCAGTCCTTCTCCCTCCGGTACGAACTCACCAACAATCTCGGCGGCGCCTCGGTCAGCTACGTGCAGGTGCAGGTGACACCGGATGCGCCTCTGCTCCCGCCGACCGCCGACGACGTGGTCATCCCGGTTGCCGACATCGCGGGGGAGCAGTCGGTGGTCGTGGATGTCTACGACAGCGCCTTCGACCCCGGCGGGAGAACCGAGGACCTCGTCGTGTCACTCGAGGGACCGAACGCGTCGGCCGCCGAGCTCACCGATCGGGCTGGCAGGGTCGAGGTCACGCCGGGCGAGACCCGCCAGGCGATCGCGTACCGGGTGCTCAACGAGGAGAACGAGCTCGACGCGATGGCGTTCATCCTCGTTCCCGCTGCCACCACCGACGCCTTCGACGATCCGCCGATCATCGACCCGTCACTGCCCGTGCAGTACATCAGCATGAATGAGACCAAGCAGTGGGATCTGTCTGAGATCGTCTTCGTCCCCTCCGGCCGTGACG
>CAXTLO010000204.1:3105-5040 GCA_964244965.1 uncultured Marisediminicola sp. | reverse complement strand
AGGTGGCCGACGACATCTACGGCAAGATCCAGGCGTTCGCGAACTTCGGGTTCGCGGAGAGTCACAGCCTCAGCTTCGGGCTGCTGGTCTACGCGAGCGCGTGGATGCGGCTGCACTACCCCGCGGCGTTCCTCGCCGCGCTGCTGCGGGCGCAGCCGATGGGGTTCTACTCACCGCAGTCGCTGGTAGCGGATGCCCGGCGCCACGGTGTCGAGGTGCGGCGCCCCTGCATCCTGCGCTCGGGAGCTGATGCGGTGTTGGAGGAGGTCGAGGGGGATGTCCCGACCGGGTCAGACTCCTGCCTGGACCCCCATCAGCCACCGGTGCCCGAGTTCGACCGCACCGCCCACTTCGACTGCGACGACCACCGCCGCGACGGCGCCCTCGCCGTACGGCTGGGGCTCGCGGAGGTGCGCGGGATCGGCGAGAAGGTGGCGAAGAAGATCGTCGCCGAACGCGTCGCCCGGGGCGACTACCGCGACATGGCCGACCTGGTGGAACGCGTCGGACTCGACACCGTCCAGCTGGAGTCGCTGGCCGCAGCGGGCGCGTTCGACGTGTTCGGGATGTCGCAGCGGGAGGCGCTGTGGGCTGCGGGAGACGCGGCCCAGCACAAGGCGGAGTATCTCAGCCACAGTCACGTGTCGGTGCAGCCGCCGCTGTTCCAGCTCCCGAGCGAGGCGGATGTGCTGGTGTCCGACCTCTGGGCTACCGGGATCTCGCCCGACGACCACCCGATCCGGCACGTGCGAGCCGTGCTGGACGATCGGGGAGCTGTGACATCAGCTGCGCTCCGCACCGCCGAATCGGGGCGACGCATCGAGATCGGTGGGGTGGTGACCCACCGTCAGCGTCCGGCGACCGCGAGCGGCATCACCTTCATCAACCTCGAGGACGAGACCGGGCTGTGCAACGTGATCTGCAGCGTGGGGATGTGGAACCGGTACCGCCGGATCGTGCGCGAGTCGCCCGCGCTCATCGTCCGCGGAGTACTCGAGCGTTCGGCGGAGGGCGTCGTCAATGTGCTCGCCGACCGTTTCGAGGCGCTCGTCATCACCCCGAAGGTCAGTTCGCGCGACTTCCGCTGACTGTCGTGGTCAACTGGGGGAAACCGAAGGAGCGCTCATGCTCGATGCAGATGCCGCAGCATCCGATCGCCGGGATGCGCGGCTTCGCACCGTCGGGAGGATCACGCTCGGCGGATTCCTTCTGCTGGCGGGTATCGCCCACCTCACTTTCGCCCGTCGCGCATTTCAGGCACAGGTGCCCGAATGGGTTCCCGCCGACGAGGACATCGTCGTGGTGGCATCCGGCCTCGTCGAGATCGCGCTCGGCAGCGGGCTCCTCTTCGCCCGCAAGCGCCGAACGCTCGTCGGTTGGGTCGTCGCGGCGTTCCTCGTGGCCGTGTACCCGGGCAACATCTCGCAGCTCGTGAACCGGGTCGACTCACTTGGACTCGATTCGGACGCCGCACGGTGGATCAGGATGCCGTTCCAGCCTGTGATGATCGCGCTCGCGCTCTGGTCCACTGGCGCCTGGCGCGCGTGGCGGCGATCGCGCTCTCGCTGATCCAGGCCACCTCGCACTCTGGGGCGGTGGACCGGCAGGGCTGCGTGGTTCCCGCCGCATAGGTCGACGGGCTCACGCGGGTCGGCCTGGTGGACATCGGCCGTCGCTCCGCAGGGTTGCTGCCAGCACCCGCGCCCAGATGACGACCCGCTCGCGCACATACCGAGAGCCTTACGTGTCGGCAACGAGCCCGCGCATCGTGGTAGCGCTGTCCGACTTCCGTTCCAGCCCCTCCTGGTCGTCTGGGCGCTCTGGTCGACCGGCGCAGTGGGGAGGGCACCGTTGACGCTGAGCTGCGTGCTCACCCCCTCGATCCACGCATGTCGCGCCGCGCTCAATCGAGGGGCACTTGCGACACGCCGTCTG
>CAXTLO010000204.1:0-3005 GCA_964244965.1 uncultured Marisediminicola sp. | reverse complement strand
GATGCGGTGTGTCGCAATTGCCCCTCGGTTATGAACACGGGACAGATGCGGAACCGCCCCGCCCGCACCGGACGACCCGCTGAACCGGGTGGCGCCCGCTCAGGGCAGCGCGGTCTGGAACAGCGTCCGCGGATCCTGCAGCAGCACCGGATGCGGGAACGCCGAACGCGGAAGCTCGTCGTCGACCTCCACGCCGAGCTGGAGACCGGTCTCGTCCCCGGCCCGGTACAGCTGCGGCTGTCCCGTCACGACCGCCGACGCGAGCACCTGCGCGTCGCCGTGCGCCACCGCGATCCGGGCACCGGGGACGAGCGCGGCGAATGCGTCGGATTGGGCGATCCACGCCTTCGACCGCTTCCCCGTCGGAGAGGTCTCGGGGAAGGTGACGACGCCGGTGGCGAGCCACTCGTCACGCTCGCCCGCGGTCCGAGCTCGTAGGACCCATCCGTCGGATTCGGCGGGGACGATCACATCCGTTCCCTCCGGCGCCTCCGCTTCCGGCCAGAAGTACGGCAGATCGTCGGGCACGTCCGGGAACAGCGGCCGATACAGCTCGGGCACCTTGCGCACCAGGTTCGAGCGGTGACTGTCGTGCAGCGGCGCCGTTCCGAGCCAGGAGGGCACGGCGAGCGAGTCCTGGGCGACACCGTCGACGTCGGGTGCGAACTCGAGCACGAGCGGCCGCACGGTGTCCCGATTGCCTCGGAGCGTCCACTCATCGATGGCCGCGAGTGTGTAGTGTGCCAGCGCTGGCAGGTGGCCGCGCCACATCCGCACCACCGGATGATTGCTCCACCCGTACACCGGCAAGACGAGAGCACGTAGCGCCTGCAGGCACTCGAGTCGTTGCTTGCCGAGGCGCATCGAATCCAGTACCGCCACCGATGCGGCGAAATCCTCGTACGCCAGAAAGGTCTGCATCGGTCAAGTCTGCGTCGCCTGACCGGCCGTGTGACGTCAGGCGCGCGTGCGGCTCCGCAGCAGGTCGATCCGTGCCTGAAGCTGCGCCACCGACGCGGACGCCACCGCCGGTCCGCCGCACGCCCGCCGCAGCTCGGCGTGGATCAGGCCGTGCGGTTCACCACTTTGCCGCGCGCGCATCCCGACCAGCGAGTTGAGCAGCTTCCGCTGTTCGGCGAGGGTGCGATAGAGCGCTGCGGGCTCCGGGGGGAGATCGCCGGATGCAGCGCGCTGACGGTCTCGGTCGGCGACCCGCCGCGCCTGCCGCTGGTGGCGGTGCTTCAGCAGGTCGCTCACCTGCTCGGGATCGAGGAGTCCGGGGATCCCGATGAAGTCGAATTCCTCTTCCGAGCCCGGTTCGGCGAGGGCGCCGTACTCCGTGCCTTCGTACAGCGCCTTATCGAAGGTCGCACTGGACTCGATCGCTTCCCAGGTGTAGTCGTCGAGTAGCTCTGATGACGCGGACTCGTCGCGCTCGGCGGCGTCGAGCGATGCGTCGTCCAGCCCATCATCCGGAGCGGTCTCACGGTCGAGGGCGTGGTCGCGCTCGAGCTCCATCGTGCCGGCCAGCGCCAGCAGCGGCGGCACGCTCGGCAAGAAGATGCTCGCGGTCTCTCCTCTGCGGCGGGTTCGGACGAAGCGCCCGACGGCTTGGGCGAAGAACAGCGGCGTCGAGGCAGAGGTCGCGTAGACGCCGACGGCGAGTCGCGGGACATCCACCCCCTCCGACACCATCCGCACCGCGACCATCCACCGCGAGGTACCGGCGCTGAAGGCCTCAATCCGGTCGCTGGCCTCCTTTTCGTCAGAGAGCACCACCGTCGGCGCCTCCCCGGTGATCTCGCGCAGCACTTTCGCGTAGGCCCTGGCGGCGAAGTGATCGGTCGCGATGACGAGAGCGCCGGCATCCGGAACCGCGTGGCGCACCTCGGAGAGGCGCCTGTCCGCCGCTCTGAGCACCGCAGGGATCCACTCTCCGTCGGGGCTGAGCGCGGTGCGCCAGGCCTGCGCGGTGACGTCTTTGGTGTCCCCTTCGCCGAGCCGCGCCTCCATCTCGTCGCCCACTCTGGTGCGCCACCGCATCGTGCCGGCATAGGCGAGGAAGATCACCGGCCGCACGATCCCGTCCGCGAGCGCTCGTGCATAGCCGTAGTCGTAGTCGGTCCTCGACACGCGGATGCCGCGAGCGTCGGGCAGGTAGCTGACGAACGGGATCGGAGCGGTGTCCGATCGGAACGGTGTACCGGTCAACGACAGTCGTCTCGTCGCCGGCTCGAAGGCCTCGCGGATGGCGTCGCCCCAGCTGAGGGCGTCGCCGCCGTGATGCACCTCGTCGAGGATGACGAGGGTACGACTGTTCTCGGTCAGCGAGCGGTGCAGCGCCGGAGCCATGGCCACTTGCGCGTAGGTGACGACCACCCCGTGGAACTGCCGCCCACCGTTGCCGCGGTTGTTGCGGAACGCGGGGTTGAGCCGGATGCTGGCGCGGTGCGCCGCTTCGGCCCACTGGCGCTTGAGATGCTCCGTCGGCGCGACGACGGTGATCCGGTCGATGGTGCGGCGGGCCATGAGCTCGGCGGCGAGCCGGAGCGCGAAGGTCGTCTTGCCCGCTCCGGGCGTCGCGGCGGCGAGGAAGTCCCTCGGTTCGGTGGCGAAGTATCTGTCCAGCGCGTCGTGCTGCCAGGCGCGGAGCCGGTCGGCGGTGCCGCGCGGGGCCCTCTCGGGGAACGCGGGCGGCAGATGCTGGGCCGCCGAGGTTCCGAAAGACGAGGGGGTGCTCACCTGACTGAATATTACGGGAGCCACCGACATCCGCTCGCGGATCAGTGCTCAACAACCGACCTCGTACCGGGCAGGGCCGTTCAACGAACGAAGTCCCCGCCCGACAGGCTGTTAACTGACGGACTCCCCACCCGAAGGGTGAGGAGTCCGTGGTCCGTCGGCGCTGAGCCGGTGCGGGTCAGTTGCGGCTGCGGCTGCGGCCGGTGATGAGGCCGTAGATGAGCAGCACGATGAGCGCGCCACCGATCGCGAGGAGCCAGGTC
>CAXTLO010000203.1:0-5061 GCA_964244965.1 uncultured Marisediminicola sp. | reverse complement strand
TTGGGCACGAACTGCATCGTGTCGTAGATCGCCATCCCCGCCGTGATCGATCCGCCGGGCGAGTTGACGTACAAGAAGATGTCGGACTTCGGGTCCTCCGCCGCGAGAAGCAGGATCTTCGCGCAGATCTCATTGGAGTTGTCGTCCCGCACCTCTGAGCCAAGCCAGATGATGCGGTCCTTGAGGAGTTGGTCGAAAATGCTGTTGACCAATGCCGGTTGGGCCATTGTCTTAAGCTCCGTTTCAGTTGTCGCTTGGTGCCCAAATCTATCGGTGCGGATGCCGCGATCCGGTCGTGTTCGCCGTCGGCAGAGCGCGGTACGGCTGCGAAGATGAATGGGTGGGTTCACCCGACATCGCAAGCATCGCGTCACGACTGGCCGACCTTCCCGACGTGGTGGGTGTCGTACTGGGAGGCAGTAGAGCGCGTGGGACGCAGCATCCGGATTCCGATGTCGACCTGGGAGTGGTCTACCGCAGAGAACTCGACACCGCGGCGGTCGGAGCTCTGGCTCGGGAACTCGCCGGTCCGCAGTCGGCCGCGACGCCACTCGGAGCGTGGGGACCATGGGTCGACGGCGGTGCCTGGTTGTCGATCGGCGGGGTCGCCGTCGACTGGATCTACCGGGACCTGGACCGGATCGAAGATTCCGTGCGGCGAGCCGCCCTCGGTGAGTACGCATTCCATCATCAGCTCGGCCATCCGCTCGGGGTCCCGGACTTCGCCTACGCAGGAGAACTCGCGATCGGCCGGGTACTCGAAGATCGAAGCGGCGCCCTCGCCGCGTTGAAATCACGGATCGCGGAGTATCCGCCGGCCCTTCGAGCAGCCTCGGTACCGCTGATCGGTCAGGCCGAATTCGTGGTCGGCGCTTCACGGAAGGTCGTCGGTCGCGACGATCCCGCTTACCTCGCCGGCTGCCTGTTCAGCGCATTCGGGCTGACCGCTCACGCTCTTCACGCCGCCGCCGGGCGTTGGCTCATCAACGAGAAGGGGGCGATCGCGGCATCCGCCGTTCTACCCCACGCCCCAGTGCATCTCGCGCAACGCGTCTCGGCGGTAGTCAGCTGCATCGGCAGCACGCGGCTCGAGCGGCAGCGCGCGGTCGACGGCGCGGCGACCATCATCGCCGAGGCGAGGACGCGCATCGGCGCCTGATCCGACGCCCGAAGTGGGGGATTCGGCGTTCGACGCCCGAGGCTATGGTCTATCCCGGGCTCCCGAAGGCCCACCCGGATCCGGCCCGAACCGCGATCCGCCGCTCGTCGAAGGGACGAGCATCCCGATGACTCTGCCCGAGCCTGTTTTCCCGCCCGCACGCCCCTCCTCCCCCGCCACCCTGGTGGCCGCATTGGCGGCCTCCGTCGTGCTGGCAGCAGTGGGGGTCGGCTGGAGCAACGCGGCGTCCGCGACGGACATCCGCGACCCTGCCACCACCATGAGCGCATACTCACCCGACGATTTCGTCGACGAGGCGCGTGCACTTCCCGCCGAGATGCTCACATCGGTGGAGCGGGATCTCACTCTCAGCGGCAGCGAATACCTTGCGCAGGCGGAAGCATCGAGGGAGGGCGTCGATGTCGTCGCCGCCCTCGAGGGCTCCGGTATCGAGGTACTCGGCTCCCGCATGGACGGCACCGAACTCGTGGTCAACATCGCCGATGACGCCGACCGACCCGCCGTCGCCGCCGCAGGAGCCACAGTGGAGGTGGGCGAGCCTGAGGCCGTCGACCTGAGCGGTATCGAATTCGTTCCCGCGTTCGATGTGAACGGCGGCGACGGCTACGGCTGGTCCAGCGCCGATGGGACGAGTCGCCAGTGCTCGATCGGTCTCACCGGTCACCGCGTTTCGGATGGGAGACCGGTCGCCCTCACCGCCGGTCACTGCGTCGCGGGGATGACGTCGATCAGCGGCCCGGTGCGCCAGCTCGTGCAGGGGTCTCCGGGCCGCGGCGGGAACCTCGGTCAGGCGATCGGGAGCCCCGGAGCGAGCCGCTTCGGCGGCGGATTCGACGGCGGACTCGTCACACTCGACGGCGCTGGGGTCACGCCACGCAGCAACGTGCTCACCTGGGGTGGAGGAGCGGGCGCCCCTCGTTCCACGGCGGCGCTCGCGGTCACCGATGTCGGAGCGACGATCGTCGGCGCCAACCTGTGCAAGTCGGGCAGCCGCACCGGATGGACGTGCGGCGTCGTGCGCGCCGTCGACCGGTCGGTGAACGTCGGAGGGAGCATCGTCAACTCGATCCTCGCGACCACCTGCATCCAACCGGGTGACAGCGGCGGTCCGGCTCTGGTCGGAAGCACCGCGGTCGGCGTCAACTCGAGCACCAGCAGCGCGGCGTGCGGCACGCCGGACTACGTGTCGGCATTCTTCCCGATGGTCTCGGCCGCAGGTGCGGCGAGCGTTCAATCGCAGTTCGGCGCCGTGTGGGAGCCGGCGGTCACGCTCTCCGCGCCGACGATCTCCGCGATGACCGTGCGTGCGAACGGCGCCCCAGGGTTGCTTCAGGGAAGCATCCCCCGACCGTCGACACGGTCGACCGTCGCCGTGTTCGTCGACGGAGCGGCCACCCCCGCGCTCACCGTGCCCGCTTCCGCCGGCGCCTGGACGGTGGACCTCGCCGAACTGGCGACCAGCGGGGTCGCATCCGGAACCCATCGGCTCACGGTGGTGAGCCGCTTGGGCAGTTGGTCGCGCTCCGGGGGCACGGACGCGACGATCGGGCTCACCCGGTCACCTACTCGCATCACCGAGGCGCTCATCCCGGCAGAGTTCGTGGAACGGTGAGTCCGTGAAGCGGTGGGTCCCGTGGAACGCTGAGTTCGTCGAACGCGAGATCGGTCAGCGAGCGTCATTGCGGCGCCGGGATCAGCGCGTCTCGTGCACGACGGGCACCTCACTGGTGAGCTGAGCCGCCGCATCCGTCTTCTCGGATCTCACGAAGCCGATACCGACCAGGATGAGCACACCGCCGAGCAACTGCGGCAGAGTGAGGCGCTCGCCGAGCAGGAGCCAGGCGTAGAAGGTCGCGGCCACCACTTCGAGGAGGCCTGCGAAGGAGGCGAGACGCGAACCGAGCATCTCGCTCGCAGTGATGCTCGCCGCGTAGGCGACCGCGGTGGAGACGACGCCGATGACCGAGAGTGGCACCCACCACGGCACGCTGTCACCGAAAAGCGGCACTTCGCCGAAGGTCGCGGTGAACGGGACGATGCCGATCGCTCCCACCAGCCCGAGTGCGATCCCACCGATGAGGAGACCGGCTGCTGCGAGCGCGACGGGGGGCAATCCGTCGTTCGGCTTCGCGGCGACGACGTAGTAGACCGCGCAGCCGACCATAGCGGCGACCGCGAAGGCCAGGCCGAGCAGGTCGAGGTTGCCGCCACCCCCGGGCGAGACGACGAGCACCAGTCCGGCGAGGGCGACTACCGATCCGATGAGGACCACGGCCTTCGGTACACGCCGGGTGCGGGCCCAGGCGACCGCGACGAGGAGGAGTGGTGCCATGTATTCGATCAAAATGCCGGTGCCGACCGGGATGCGCTCGATCGCGGCGAAGTAGACGAGTTGGGTTCCTGCCACGCCGATCAGCGCCATCGCCAGCACTCGCCCGCGCGAGCGCCAGAGCGCCGACCAGCGTCCGCGTAGGGCGATCGCTGCGATCGGGGCGAGGATGAGTCCGCCTGCGAGGGCCCGCACGGTCACGGCGGCTGCCGGGCTCCAGCCGGCTTCGAGCAGCGGTTTGACGAACGCACCTGACGTGCCGAAAGTCGCTGCGGCGAGCACGGCGACAAAGAGCCCTGCAGTGGTGGAGGAACGCCTCATCCGTCTCTCGTCCTTTGCTCTATCGGTCGTGTGATCGCGACGCTAGTCTGAACGGAAGTAAGGAGTCAACTTGCATTTTGCCCCTGACACCGAAGAGGCGCTGGCCTTCACCGTCGTGCTAGCGAATACGGCGGCGGGCGCCAGCCGCACCGGATCGGACGAGCTCTCGACGCCCGAGGAGCTTCTCGCTCTCTTCACGCGATTCCGCTACTCCGGTCGCTTCGACGGCGACGAGACGGAGCTTCAGGAAGTGCGTACGACCCGGGACCGACTTCGTCGCGTATGGACGCTCGAGCGCGATCAGTGCGCCGCGGAGGTCAACGGGATGCTCCGCGACGGGCGCGCGCTCCCCTTCCTCGTGCAGCACGACGGCATCGATTGGCATCTGCACGCGACGGACCCGGATGCACCGCTCGCCGAACGTGTGCGGGTCGAGGTCGCTCTCGCGCTCGCCGACGTCATCCGCAGCGACGAGAACTGGAGACTGCGGGTGTGCGCTGCCGAGGACTGCACCGGGCTGCTGCTCGACCTGTCGCGGAACGGATCGAAGCGGTTCTGCAGCGTGCGGTGCGGCAACCGGGTGAACATGGTCGCGTTCCGTGAGCGCGCCGGAGTCGGTACCGGCCCTACGACGTGATCAGTGGTTGTGCCCGGCGTGGTCGTCGGTGGACATCGATGCGTCGCCCGCATCCACGATCTCGTCGCCGTCTTCAGGGGTGTCGCCCACGACGGTTGCGGTGAAGGCCGAGATGTCGACCTCACGGCCCTCGCCGTCGACGACCTTCGCCGTGCCGAGGACCGTTGCCAGCGCCTTGTTACGGGCAACCTCGGCGATCATCCCGGGGATCTGGCCGTTCTCGTCGAGCACCTTGATGAACTCGCCCGGCTCCATGTTGTACTGAGCCGCGCCCTGCACGAGGTACTGGGTCAATTCGTTCTGGCTGACCTTGATCTCCTCCTTCTCGACGATGGAATCGAGCAGGATCTGGCTGCGGAACGTCTTCTCGCTCGCCTCGGTGACTTCGGCGCGGTGCTCGGCGTCTTCGAGGCGGTTCTCGTTCTCGAGGTGACGGTGGACCTCGTCCTCCACCAACTGGGCGGGGACCGGGATCTCCACTTTCTCGAGGAGGACATCAACGATCTGATCGCGGGCCTGCGTGCCCTGCGCGAAGACCTTCGACTTCTGTACCTGCTCGCCGAGGTCGGCCTTCAGTTCGTCGATGGTGTCGAA
>CAXTLO010000202.1:0-5073 GCA_964244965.1 uncultured Marisediminicola sp. | reverse complement strand
CCAACCCGGAGCTCGAGCCCGAGAAGTACACGATCGACGAGTGCAAGGAGCGCGGTAAGACGTACTCCGCACCGCTGTACGTCGAGGCTGAGTTCATGAACCACCTCACCGGTGAGATCAAGACCCAGACCGTGTTCATGGGCGACTTCCCGCTGATGACCGAGAAGGGCACCTTCATCATCAACGGCACCGAGCGTGTCGTGGTGTCCCAGCTCGTGCGTTCGCCCGGTGTGTACTTCGACCGCGCCCAGGAGAAGACCTCCGACAAGGACATCTACTCCGCGCGCATCATCCCGAGCCGTGGCGCATGGCTCGAGTTCGAGATCGACAAGCGCGACCAGGTCGGCGTGCGCATCGACCGCAAGCGCAAGCAGTCGGTCACCGTGTTCCTCAAGGCGCTCGGCCTCACCAGCGAGGAGATCCTGGAGGAGTTCAAGGGCTTCAGCTCGATCGAGCTCACCCTCGAGAAGGACAACATCCTGACCAAGGATGAGGCGCTCAAGGACATCTACCGCAAGCTCCGCCCGGGAGAGCAGGTCGCCGCCGAGGCTGCCCGCGCGCTGCTGGACAACTTCTACTTCAACTCCAAGCGCTACGACCTCGCAAAGGTCGGCCGGTACAAGATCAACCGCAAGCTCGGGATCGACAAGGAGCTGTCGGACTCGGTCCTCAGCAACGAGGACATCATCGCGACGATCAAGTACCTCGTCTCGCTGCACGACGAGCAGAAGACGATCAAGGGAACGCGCGACGGCAAGGCCGTCGAGCTCCGCCTCGACGTCGACGACATCGACCACTTCGGCAACCGCCGCATCCGCGCGGTCGGCGAGCTCATCCAGAACCAGGTGCGCACCGGCCTGTCCCGCATGGAGCGTGTCGTGCGCGAGCGCATGACCACGCAGGACATCGAGGCGATCACCCCGCAGACCCTGATCAACGTGCGCCCCGTCGTCGCCGCGATCAAGGAGTTCTTCGGCACCTCGCAGCTGTCGCAGTTCATGGATCAGAACAACCCGCTTGCGGGCCTGACCCACAAGCGTCGCCTCTCCGCACTCGGCCCCGGTGGCCTGAGCCGCGAGCGCGCCGGCGTCGAGGTGCGCGACGTGCACCCGAGCCACTACGGCCGCATGTGCCCGATCGAGACCCCCGAAGGCCCGAACATCGGCCTGATCGGCTCGCTCGCGTCCTTTGCGCGCATCAACGCCTTCGGTTTCATCGAGACCCCGTATCGCCGCGTCGTCAAGGGCAAGGTCACGGAGACGATCGACTACCTCACCGCCAGTGAGGAAGACGACTACATCGTCGCGCAGGCAAACGCCCCGCTGACCAAGGACTCGCACTTCGCCGACCCCCGCGTGCTCGCACGTAAGAAGGGCGGAGAGGTCGACCTCATCCCCGTCGACGACATCGGCTACATGGATGTCTCGCCTCGCCAGATGGTGTCGGTCGCGACCTCGCTCATCCCGTTCCTCGAGCACGACGATGCGAACCGCGCGCTCATGGGCGCCAACATGCAGCGCCAGGCCGTCCCGCTGCTGCGCAGCGAGAGCCCGCTCGTCGGAACCGGTATGGAGGGCTACGCGGCCGTCGACGCCGGTGACGTGCTCACCGCCGACAAGGCGGGTGTCGTCGCAGCCGTTTCGGCCGACGTCGTCACCGTGCAGCTCGACGAGGGCGGCACGCAGGACTACTACCTGCGCAAGTTCGACCGCTCCAACCAGGGCACGAGCTACAACCAGCGCGTGATCGTGAATGCGGGCGACCGCATCGAGGCCGGCGAGGTCATCGCCGACGGCCCCGCGACGGAGAACGGCGAGCTCGCGCTCGGCAAGAACCTCCTCGTGGCGTTCATGCCGTGGGAGGGTCACAACTTCGAAGACGCGATCATCCTCAGCCAGAACCTGGTGAAGGACGACGTGCTCTCCTCGATCCACATCGAGGAGTACGAGGTCGACGCGCGCGACACCAAGCTCGGCAAGGAGGAGATCACCCGTGATCTCCCCAACGTCAGCCCGGAGCTGCTGGCCGACCTCGACGAGCGCGGCATCATCCGCATCGGAGCCGAAGTGCGGCCCGGCGACATCCTGGTCGGAAAGGTCACGCCGAAGGGCGAGACCGAGCTCTCCGCCGAGGAGCGCCTGCTGCGTGCGATCTTCAACGAGAAGAGCCGCGAAGTGCGCGACACGTCGCTCAAGGTCCCTCACGGCGAGCGCGGAACGATCATCGCGGTCAAGGAGTTCAACGCCGACAACGACGACGAACTCGGCTCCGGTGTCAATCAGCGCGTGGTCGTCTACATCGCCCAGAAGCGCAAGATCACCGAGGGCGACAAGCTCGCCGGTCGTCACGGCAACAAGGGCGTCATCTCGAAGATCCTGCCGGTCGAGGACATGCCGTTCCTCGCCGACGGCACCCCCGTCGATGTCGTGCTCAACCCGCTCGGCATCCCCGGCCGGATGAACTTCGGCCAGGTGCTGGAGACCCACCTCGGATGGGTCGCCAAGCAGGGCTGGCAGGTCGACGGCAAGCCGAAGTGGGCCGCCGCGCTGTCGGATGAGGCGCTCTCGGCCGCACCGGGCACGAAGGTCGCGACCCCCGTGTTCGACGGAGCGCTCGAGGCGGAGATCGAGGGACTGCTCGACTCCACCAACCCGACCCGTGACGGCGACCGCCTGATCGACTCGACCGGTAAGACCCGTCTGTTCGACGGCCGCTCCGGCGAGCCGTTCCCGCAGCCGGTGTCGGTGGGCTACATGTACATCTTGAAGCTCCACCACCTGGTGGACGACAAGATCCACGCCCGCTCCACCGGTCCGTACTCGATGATCACCCAGCAGCCGCTCGGTGGTAAGGCGCAGTTCGGCGGACAGCGTTTCGGCGAGATGGAGGTCTGGGCCCTCGAGGCCTACGGCGCCGCATACGCGCTCCAGGAGCTGCTGACGATCAAGTCCGACGACATCCTCGGCCGCGTGAAGGTCTACGAGGCGATCGTGAAGGGCGAGAACATCCAGGAGCCCGGTATCCCGGAGAGCTTCAAGGTGCTCATCAAGGAGATGCAGTCGCTGTGCCTGAACGTCGAGGTGCTCTCGGCAGACGGGACCGCGGTCAGCCTGCGCGACACGGATGACGAGGTCTTCCGCGCCGCGGAGGAGCTGGGCATCAACATCTCCACCCGGTTCGAGAACTCGTCCATCGACGACATCTAGAACCCGGCCATACGACAACTTCTGAATTTCCAACAAGGAGAACAATTGCTCGACGTAACAACGTTCGATGAGCTTCGTATCGGCCTCGCGACCGCTGACGACATCCGTCGCTGGTCGCACGGTGAGGTCAAGAAGCCCGAGACGATCAACTACCGCACGCTGAAGCCCGAGAAGGACGGCCTCTTCGGAGAGCAGATCTTCGGACCGAGCCGCGACTGGGAGTGCTCGTGCGGCAAGTACAAGCGCGTGCGCTTCAAGGGAATCGTGTGCGAGCGATGCGGCGTGGAGGTCACCAAGTCCTCCGTGCGTCGCGAGCGGATGGGCCACATCGAGCTCGCCGCCCCGGTCACGCACATCTGGTACTTCAAGGGTGTGCCGAGCCGCCTCGGCTACCTGCTCGACATGGCGCCGAAGGACCTCGAGAAGGTCATCTACTTCGCCGCGTACATGATCATCTCGGTCGACGAGGATGCCCGACACCAGGACATGCCCGGACTCGAGAACGAGCTGCGCCTCGAGATCAAGGAACTCGAGAACCAGCGCGACTCGCGCATCGCCGAGCGTCTGACCCGTCTGGAGACCGACCTCGCCGCCCTCGAGGCGGAAGGGGCCAAGGCCGACCAGAAGCGTCGCACCAAGGACGGCGCCGAGAAGGAGATGAGCCAGACCCGCAAGTCGTACGACGAGCAGATCGCTCACCTCGAGCGCGTGTGGGAGGACTTCCGCGGACTCAAGGTCGGCGACCTCAAGCCCGAGGACGCCGTCTTCCACGAGCTCCAGGACCGCTTCGGCATGTACTTCGAGGGCTTCATGGGCGCCGAGGCGATTCAAAAGCGCCTCCAGGCGTTCGATCTGGCCGCCGAGAGCGAGTCGCTCCACCTGCAGATCGCCGAGGGCAAGGGTCAGAAGAAGATCCGCGCCATCAAGCGACTGCGCGTGGTCAACTCCTTCCTGCAGACCGGCAACTCGCCGGCTGCGATGGTGCTCGAGGTCGTCCCGGTCATCCCGCCGGAGCTGCGCCCGATGGTGCAGCTCGACGGTGGCCGCTTCGCCACCTCCGACCTCAACGACCTGTACCGCCGGGTGATCAACCGCAACAACCGTCTCCGTCGACTGCTCGACCTCGGTGCCCCCGAGATCATCGTCAACAACGAGAAGCGGATGCTGCAGGAGGCCGTCGACGCACTGTTCGACAACGGTCGCCGCGGTCGCCCCGTCACCGGAACCGGCAACCGCGCGCTGAAGTCGCTGAGCGACATGCTCAAGGGCAAGCAGGGCCGGTTCCGCCAGAACCTGCTCGGCAAGCGCGTGGACTACTCGGGCCGCTCGGTCATCATCGTCGGACCGCAGCTCAAGCTGCACCAGTGCGGTCTGCCGAAGGACATGGCTCTCGAGCTGTTCAAGCCGTTCGTGATCAAGCGCCTCATCGACCTCAGCCACGCTCAGAACATCAAGAGCGCCAAGCGGATGGTGGAGCGTTCGCGTCCGCAGGTGTGGGACGTGCTCGAGGAGATCATCCGCGAGCGCCCCGTGCTGCTGAACCGCGCACCGACCCTGCACCGTCTGGGTATCCAGGCGTTCGAGCCTCAGCTCGTGGAGGGCAAGGCGATCCAGCTGCACCCGCTCGTGTGCGCCGCGTTCAACGCGGACTTCGACGGGGACCAGATGGCGGTGCACCTGCCGCTGTCGGTCGAGGCGCAGGCCGAGGCGCGCGTGCTCATGCTCGCGTCGAACAACATCCTGAAGCCGTCCGACGGTCGCCCGGTGACCCTGCCCACGCAGGACATGATCATCGGCCTGCACCACCTGACCACGCTCAAGGAGGGCGTCGCCGGAGAGGGCCGTGCGTTCTCATCCGTCGCCGAGG
>CAXTLO010000201.1:0-5101 GCA_964244965.1 uncultured Marisediminicola sp. | reverse complement strand
TCGATGTGCACGGTGCCTCCGGCGGGAACACCGATCACGGCGTTGCCGAAACCCTCGGGGACCGAGATATCGAGCTGCTTTTCGCGCATCTCGCCCGGGCGGTGCATGAGGTCGTACACGGCGACCGAGAAAGGTGATTTCGTGTTGTTCGGCACCGGGGAATCATAGGCGCTCACTCCACCGCTGTCAGAGCCTCGTCGTAGATCACCAGCGCACGGGCGACCTCGTCAGGAGTGACAACACACGGCGGGACGACGTGGATGCGGTTGTCGGCGCTGAACGGCAGCATTCCGCGACTCATCAACTCCGACTTCAGCCGGGGGATCAGGCTCGGGTCCACCGGAGTGCGCGACTCGCGATCCGACACCAGATCGAGCGCCCAGAAAACGCCGAGACCACGGACCTCACCGATCATCGGGTGCTTCTCCGCCAGCTCGGCCAGTCCGGGGCCGAGGTGATCGGTGCCGATCATCCGCGCGTTCTCGATGATGCGCTCCTCGGTCATGGTGTCGATCGACGCGACGATGGAGGCGGCGGCGAGGGGATGCCCGGAGTACGTCAGGCCTCCGGGGAACACCCGGTCGTCGAATTCCCTCGCGATCGACTCGGAGATGATCACGCCACCGACGGGCACATAGCCGGAATTGACCCCTTTGGCGAAGGTGATCAGGTCGGGCACGATGTCGAAGCCCTGGTGCGCAAACCACTCACCGGTGCGCCCGAAGCCCGACATGACCTCGTCGAGGATCAGCAGGATGCCGTACCGATCGCACAGAGCGCGCACCCCTTGGAGGTAGCCGGGCGGCGGCACCAGGACGCCGGCCGTTCCGGGAACTCCCTCGATCAGGATCGCGGCGATCGACGTCGGGCCCTCGGATTGAATCACGCGTTCCAGGTGGTGGAGCGCTCGCGCGCTCTCCTCCTCCGGAGTCGTCGCCCAGAATTCGGAGCGGTACAGGAAGGGGCCGAAGAAGTGGGCGTGGCCCCGGGAGTACTCGTTGGGCACCCGGCGCCAGTCGCCGGTGGCGACGATGGCGGCGCCGGTGTTGCCGTGGTACGAGCGGTAGGTGGAGAGGATCTTGTCGCGCCCGGTGGTGAGCCGCGCCATCCGGATGGCGTTCTCGTTGGCGTCGGCGCCGCCGTTGGTGAAGAAGACGCTGTCGAAGGTCGGTCCGGCCTTGTCGAGGATCCGCTGTGCCGCTTCGCCGCGGGCGAGATTCGCGTGCGGCGGGGCGACCATGGTGAGCAGGTCGGCCTGGTCCTTGATCGCCTGCACGAGCCTCGGATGCTGGTGGCCGATGTTCATGTTCACCAACTGGCTGGAGAAGTCGAGGTAGCGGGTGCCGTCGTAGTCCCACACCTCCGAGCCGAGTCCGCCGGCGATCACGAACGGATCGAGTGCCCCCTGCGCCGACCATGAGTGGAACACGTGCGCCCGGTCGAGCTCGTAGGCCCGCCGCCCGTCACCCGGATCGGGCTGAGCTCCGGTGGATGCGGGTCGGTCGATAGTTGTGCTCATGGTGTCCTCGCCATCGGTGGACAGTGGTGGAGGGAGCCGCGGAAACGGCTCCCTCCACTCACGATAGGCGCCCGGAGGCGGGGCCGGGCTAGTTCCCGCCCTCGTTCAACGTCACCTCGATCGGCTCGAAGCCCTCGCCGGTGACATCCACGTCCTCCTCTTCGAGTTCGGCAATCGCCTGCTCGATGTACTCGTTGGTGTACGCGCTCTCCGGCGGCTCCGTCGTGATGACCGTCGAGCCTTCGAGATTGCGGGCGGAGAGCGCGACCTCGACGGTCTGCTCCCATGCGGCCTCGTCGATCACGCCAATGCCGTTCGGAGCGGGCCACACGAGCTTGTTGACCTCGTTGGTCTGCCACAGCTGATGACTGGCACCGAGTTGCGATCCCTCAGCCACGACGATCTCCGCCGTCTCCTCCGGGTTGTCCCGCGCGAACACGAAGCCCTTGATGACCGCCTTGAGGAACGCGACAGCCGTCTCCTGGTATTCCTCATCCGATTCGAGTCGCTCGGTGTTCGCCCAGATCGCATCCTGCAGCATCGCGGTGCCCTCGTCGTTCCAGTTGATCACGTTGAAGTCCTCCGGGGTGTAGAGCTCCCCCGTCTCCGGGTTCACCGTCTCGAGAACCTGCGCGTACTCGTTGTAGGTCATCGCCTGCGCAGCGTCGATATCGCCGGCGAGGAGCGCCGCCATGTC
The DNA here is from genome assembly GCA_964244965.1 of uncultured Marisediminicola sp. Taxonomy (GTDB): domain Bacteria; phylum Actinomycetota; class Actinomycetes; order Actinomycetales; family Microbacteriaceae; genus Marisediminicola. Next base: position 2,885 of record CAXTLO010000201.1, on the reverse strand, counting down.
GAACTGCTGCTGCACGAGGGTGACGTCAGCGGCCGGATCGAGTCCCGCCTCGGTGATCCCGGCGAAGAGCTCGAATTCGTTACCGAAGCCCCAGTTGCCGACGTTCTTGCCCTCGAGATCCTCGGCGGAGGTGATGTCCTGGTCGGCGAACGACACCTGCAGGGTGCCGGAGCGCTGGAAGATCTGCCCGATGTCGGTGATGCCCGCGCCCTGCTCGATCGAGGCGAGCGCCTTGGGGACCCATGCGATCGCGAAGTCGGTCTGGCCGTCGGCGAGTACGGTCTGCGGCACGATGTCGACACCTCCCTCGACGATCTCGACATCGAGGCCCTCTTCCTCGAAGTAGCCCTGGTCGAGCGCTGCGTAGTAGCCGGAGAACTGTGCTTGAGCGAACCATTGCAGTTGCAGGCTCACTGGGGTGAGCCCGCCGTCATCCGTCGATGCTCCTCCCCCGTCGGTGTCCGCGCCGCTGCATCCGCTCAGTACCAGGGCGGATGCCGCGGCTGTCGCCGCGAACCCGGCCCACACTCGCCTGCTGTTTGCCATGTGTCTCTCCTCTTGGTGGGGTGGTGCTCGTGGTGGTGGGGTTCGGGTGGTGCGGCGCGGGTGACGAGGTCAGGTCGGGCGTCGCTCGGCCGCTCTCTCCAGAGCGAGTGTGGCTAGGTAGAACACCACGCCGAGAGCGATGGCGCCGAAGACGTACGCCCACGCACGCGGATAGGCGCTGTTGGCGGCCGCGGAGGTGATGCGCGCGCCGAGACCGTTCTGCAGGCCGCCGAAGTACTCCGCCACGATCGCGGCGATCACCGCGAGCGATGATGCGATGTTGAGCCCTGTGAACACATACGGCAGCGCGCCGGGGATGGTCACGGTACGACTGACCTGCCATCCGGAGGCGGCGTACGCCCGCATGAGGTCCCGATGCACCGGGAGCACCTGGCGAAGCCCGCGCAACGTGTTCACGAACACGGGCACGAAGACGACGATCGCCACGATGACGCGCCGCGGGCTCTCGCTGGTCGCCCCGAACATCGTGGTGAGCACCGGGGCGAGCGCGACGATGGGGATCACCGCGATCGCCGCCACGATCGGAGTGACGAGTTCGTCGACGAACCGCAGTCTGGATGCGAGCAGCGCGACACCGATGGCGATGGCTGATCCGACCAGCAGGCCGATCAGCGCGTTGCCTCCGGTCGCGAGCACCGAGGTCCACAGCACAGGGAGCACGAGCCCGAGCTGGGTGAGGATCGCCGTCGGCGCCGGAAGGAGGTACGGCTGGATGTCGGCGACTTCGACCAGCACCTGCCAGCCGATCAGCACCAGCACGCCCAACAGCACTGGCGGCCACACCGAGCGAAGTACTCCTGCCCTCATCGGTCGTCCACCCCCCGCACTCCGCCGGACGAGCCCGCCGGGACTCCCGGTTCCGCATGCAGCGCCTCGCGCACTGCCGTGACGCGGTCGAAGAACGCGGCGTCCTCGCGCAGATCCTCACTACGGGCGTCACCGAGCGCCACCTCCACCACGGTGCGGATACGCCCCGGCCGCGGCGACATCACCACGACCCGGTCGGAGAGGAACACCGCCTCGGGGATCGAGTGGGTCACGAAGACGACGGCGGCGCCGGTCTCGGAGCAGATGCGCACGAGTTCCGCCTGCATCCGCTCGCGGGTCATTTCGTCGAGGGCGCCGAACGGCTCGTCCATCAGCAGCAGTCGCGGGCTCTCGGCCAGAGACCGCGCGATCGCCACCCGCTGCTGCATCCCGCCGGACAGCTGGTCGGGGTAGCGCGTGCCGAAATCGCTCAGGCCGACGAGCCGCATCAGCTCGTCGACCCGCTGCTGTCGTGCCGATACGCCGTGCAACTGCAGTGGCAGCGCGATGTTCTGCGCCACCGTACGCCACGGGAGCAGTCCGGCGCTCTGGAACGCGATGCCGTAGTCCTGATCGAGCCTGGCCCGCTTGGCGGACTTGCCGAACACCGTGACCTCACCGGATGACGGCTGGTCGAGGTCCGCGATGATCCTCAGCAGCGTGCTCTTGCCGCAGCCCGACGGGCCGATGAGGCTCACGAACTCGCCCTCGGCGACCGACATGGTCGCCTCGTCGAGGGCGATGACGTCATCGCCTCTACGTGCGGCGAACACCTTCGAGACGGAGGTGACCTCCACCGCCGGGCTCATGCCGCGACCTCATTCCGGCGGTATCGCCCGAGTCCGGCGCCGAGCGACGCGACGAGCCCAGCTGCCACCAGCCCCATCAGGATCGCGGCGGCGATCGGCGCGTACGCCTTAGCGGGGTCGCTCGATCCGGACTGGGCGTATTCGATGATGAGCCGTCCGATCCCGCCGCGCGCACCGGTCGACACCTCCGCGACGACGGTACCGATGATCGCGGATGCCGCACCGAGCCGTAGTGCGGGCAGCAGGTAGGGCACGCTCGCCGGCAAGCGCAGGTGCAGGAGCGTCTTCCACCAGCTCACCGCGTAGACGTGCAGCAAGTCGGTCTGGATGGCGCCCGGGGACTGCAGTCCGCGGAGCGCGCCGACCGCGAGCGGGAAGAAGGCGAGGTAGGCGGCGATGACGGCGACCGACATCCACCGTTCCCACTCGAACGTGCCGATCTGCACCCGTCCACCCCAGCTGACGATCAGCGGGGCGAGTGCGATCAGCGGCACGGTCTGACTGAGGATGAGCCACGGCAGCATGGCCGACTGCGCCACACGAAAGCGTTGCATCACGAGCGCGAGCAGCACGCCGACGATGCCTCCGAGCAGCAGGCCGACCGAAGCGGTGCCGAGGCTGGATGCGGCCGCGAGCAGCACGGAACTCCAGACCGGAGGTGATCCCGCCGAGGAGTTGACCGGCTCGAGCGCCCTCACCACC
>CAXTLO010000200.1:0-5126 GCA_964244965.1 uncultured Marisediminicola sp. | reverse complement strand
GTGGTGGTGATGTCGTCGTCGTTGATACTCATGTGAACCTCCGGAGATCGGACGGCCGCGGAGTGCGGCGTAGTTCCAGAATAAGCGCGACCGGTGTCCTCAGGACGCTGGGACGACGATCGGCTCACGCAGGGCCCAGGCTCTCAGCGACTCCTCGCGTACCTCGACCCCCGAGCCCGGCGCCGTCGGGACGGAGAGTGTGCCGTCGTCGAGCACGAAGGGGTCGGTGAGGTCGTCCGCGAAGTACCGCCGCGATGCGGAGGTGTCACCGGGGAGGACGAATCCGGGCAGCGCGGCGAGCGCCACATTCGCCGCTCGCCCCAGTCCTGTCTCGAGCATGCCGCCGCACCACACCGGCACTCCGCGCTCGACGCAGACGTCGTGCACGGCGATCGCCTCGAGGTAGCCACCGACCCTGCCCGCCTTGATGTTGACGATGGATGTCGCACCCCTCGCGATCGCATCGGCCGCGACAGCCGCCGACACGATCGATTCATCGAGGCACACCGGCGTGTCGATGGCCGCGGCCAGTTCGATATGGGCGGCGATGTCCTCCTCTACGAAGGGCTGCTCGATCAGTAGCAGGCCGTAGTCGTCGAGACGCTTCAAGTGAGAGATGTCGCCGGTCGTGTACGCCGTATTCGCGTCGACCTGCAGCGGGAGGTCGCCGATGAGATCGCGAACCGCCGCCACCGGCTCCACATCCCAGCCGGGGGTGATCTTGAGCTTGATGCGGCGGTAGCCCTCGTCGACGTACCCGGCGACCTCCTCGACCAGCGCTCCGATACTCGCGGAGATGCCGACGGAGACGCCGCAGTCGACCCGGTCGCGCACAGCACCGAAGTGCTCGCCGAAACTGCGTCCCTCCGCGCGGAGCTCCGCGTCGAGCAGCGCAGTCTCGAGCGCCGCCTTGGCCATGCGGTGACCGAGCACGAAACGAGTGACCTGGGCGACGTCGGCGGCGACAATCTCGTCCCGGGCGATCACGGCGGGCGCGAGGAAATCCCGTAGGACCCCTTCGGCACCGTCGACGTACTCGCTCGAGTAGAACGGGCCGCTCATCGCCACGCACTCGCCCCAGCCGTCGCCGACATCCGTGCGTACCCGCACGAGCAGTACATCGCGCTTCGACTGCGAGCCGAAGGAGGTCGTGAATGGGCGCACGAGGGGCATCCCGATGCGGTGGAGCTCGACGGCGGTCACTCTCATCCGGTCAGCCTAGGCGCGGGAGGAGCGGAGGCGGTTGCGGCGTCCGACGCGTCACAGCCGCCTGCCGAACAGCACGGCGTCCGCCTCGCGGGACAGCTCCGTGAAGCCGACCCTCGGATAGAACGCGAGGGCGCCGGCGTTGGTCGGGGACACGCCGAGGTGCACGCCGGGAACTCCGCGCGCAGCGAGTTCGGCGCACTCGCGCTCGATGAGGATGCGTCCGAGGCCTCCACCCTGGAGCACGGGAAGCAGGTTGATGTGCAGGTGCGCCGGATACCGATCCAGTCGGTCGATCAGCATCCGCTCCGGGTCGAACGCGACTCGCACGGGCGGCTCGGCGGATACTCCCGGTTCGAGCCGTGCGTAGCGCTTCTCCAGTTGCGGCACCCAGTGGGACCGGTACCAGCGCACGAATGCAGCGGTGTCGGGGACGCCGATCACGTAACCCGCCGCGGACTCCTCGTGGTCGACGACGAAGGCGAGCTCGGGCGCGTGCTCGAGGTATGGCAGCGCGAACGTGTCGGGAATCAGGTCGTCGTCGGGGCCCGTGCCGGTGGCATCCTCACCAGACGCACCAGTGCGGAGGCAGATCATCCGGACCGCCGCTCGGTCGGAGGGGCGGTAGGGGCGGATCACAGCGTGCCGCACCGCGGCGGTGGTCTCTCCCGATCACGCCGTACGGGCGGAACTTCTGCCTTTCGGCCGGTGTTTCTTCCGCCAGGAGGCGCAGATGGGCGGATTCTTCCGCCAGGGGCGGACGCGGTCGGCGGACGCACCCGTCAGGTCCGCGTGACGGCAGCGGGCGTGCGCTCCTCGAGTCCCCACGCCTGCCCGTATCCGCCGTCGGCGACCGAACGCGCCATGAGGTCGAGGAAGGCCGCCGCGTCGAACGCCTCCGGTCCGAGAACGCCGACGCCCGACCAGGTTCCCGCGGCCAGCAGCTCCAGGGCGATCACCGGGTTCAGCGCGGTCTGCCACACCACGCACTGGCTCTCGTACTCGGCCATCGTCCACTCGTTGTCGGCCACGTGATACAGGTACACCTCGCGCGGATTTCCATCGGTGCCGATACCCGTCACCCAGACGCCGGCGCAGGTCTTGCCAGTCATCCGCGGTCCGAGGGTCGCCGGATCGGGCAGCCCCGCCGCGACGACATCGCGCGGCGCGACCATCACGGGACCGTCGGCGGATCGCACGCGCACCGGAGCCGTTCTATCCAATCCCAGCTGATTGAGGGTCTTGAGAATCCCGATGAACTCGTCGCCGAGTCCGTACTTGAACGTGACCCGCTTCGCGTCGATCCATCTCGGCATGAGGAGCACCTCCTCGTGCTCGACGTTCACGCACTCCACCGGCCCGATCCCCTCGGGGAAGTCGAACACCTCGGGCTCGGAGAACGGCTCGGTCGTGTACCAGCCGCGGTCCTTCTCCCAGATCACCGGCGGATTCAGGCACTCCTCGATCGTGGTCCAGATACTGAACGACGGGGCGAAGATCTCGTTGCCCACCTCGTCTCGTACGACGAGGTTCGCGCCGTCTCGAGTGCCGAGCTCGTCGACCTCGCTGAACAGATGGTCGGCGGCGTATCGTGCGAACACGTCGCTCAAGCCCGGTTCGACCCCGATCCCGACCAGCGCCAGCAGCTTCGCGGTCTCCCAGTCCGGCGCCTGTGCGAACTGGTCGTCGCCGAGTTTCACCCCGGTCTCGGTTAGCGGATCGGTTGGATGCGGCTCGCTCAGGCTCATCGCCATGTCGAGGTAGTGGGCGCCGGCGGCGAGGGCGCCGGCGAAGACCGTCGGCACGAACTTCGGCTCGACGGCGTTCATGACGTGCGTCACGCCGTGCCGGCGGGCGACCTCCGCGACACTGTCGGGGTCGGATGCATCGATCCGCTCCGCCTGGAAGCGGCCGTTCTGCGCGCCGTGCCTCGACTCGATCCAGGCGATTGTGCGTTCGGCGCGGCTCACGTCGTAGTCGCTGACGACGAGGAGCTCGAAGAACGAACGTCGTGCCGCGATCTTCGCGATCGCGTCTCCGACGCCGCCGGCGCCGACTAGGAGGATTCTCATGTGCACAAATTACCGCTCCCGACCAGGGTGCACCGCGCCATGCAGGGGAGGCAGCGGATTCGGGCGGCGGATGCCCCGCGCTGGTCAGTACGCACGACTGAAGGGGGTGCCGTGGCGGGCCCGCCGCTCCTCATGCAGTCTCCGCGCGAACGGCGCCCAGAACATGACCGCGACCCCGGCGCCGAGCACGAGCCCGCCGAGTGTGTCGCTCAGCCAGTGGGCACCGAGGTAGGTGCGGCTCAGCAGCATCAAGATCGTGTACGCCACACCCGCGACCCATACCCACACGCGCTGCAGGATGAAGCCGAGCACGACAGCCATCGTCGCCGCATTGGCCGTGTGCCCCGACGGGAACGACCCGATATCCGCGGTGACCAGGATGTCGGTTGGACGGGGCCGGTCGTAGATGTTCTTCAGCACCTGCACGATCCCGGCACTGACGACCGTCGCGGCCGCGAAGTACAGCGCCGACCAGAAGCGGCGCACGATGCACAGCAGCACGATGATCACGATCGGCAGCACGAAGACGCCGAACACACCGCCGCCGATCGAGTTCATCAGGAGCGCGGGCACCTCCCACGCGGGGTTGCGGTGCTCGATGATCTCCTCCATCCACTCCGTGTCGAATTCGAAGGGGAGGTTGCCGTCCCGGTAGGCGATCAGCGCTCCGAGGCCCGCGACCAGCAGCACCGCGACGATTCCGCTGATCAACGGCCAGCGGGCACTGACGACGCGGGCGTTCCGCGCGGCTGTCGCAGCGGCGTCGCGGGTCTGCGGGGTCTCGGTCATCCGCACACGCTACGCGACGCCCGATGACCCGATTGCGGGTGGACCGGACACGCCCGATGTGGCAGGCGCCCGCCTCAGTCGGTGAGTGCCGGCACCGTTCTCGGGCGCACGATGAACCAGATCGCGAGGATGGACACCGCCGCGGTCACAGCCATCACGGCACCCATCGGGGACGCGCTGCCGGTACCGAGCACACCGACGATCGGGGAGACTAGGCCGGCGATGCCGAAGTTCATCGCGCCGAGCACGGCGGCGGCGGTACCCGCCTCGCGCCCGTGGTTGACCAGGGCGAGAACCTGGATGCAGGGGAAGCTGAATCCACAGGCCAGGATGAACAGCCAGACCGGCACGAAGACACCCCAGAGCCCAGCGCCCGCCTGATCGAGCACGATGATGGCGACGGCAGAGCCGAACTGCACGGCCGACGTGATGGTGAGGATCCACTGCGGTCCGATGACGCGCGTCAGACGAGCGGAGCTCTGCGTGCCGATCACCACGGCGACCGAGATCGATGCGAACAGCACCCCGTACTGCTGCACATCCAGCCCGTAGACCTCGCGAAACAGGAATGGGGAGGTAGAGAGGTAGGAGAAGAGGCCGGCGAACGACATGCCGCCGAGAACCGCGACGCCGACGAACACGCGGTCGGTGAGCACCGCACGATACCGCTGCCACGCCGAGGAGTGCTCGGATGCGTTGCGCCGCTCCGGCGGGAGGGTCTCGATCACGAGGAAGGCGACCAGGGCGATGATGAGCACGCCGTAGCCGGCGAGGAAGACGAAGATGCCACGCCATTCGACGATCGCAAGCAGCTGCGATCCGATCAGAGGTGCGATGACCGGCGCGACTCCGATCACCAGGGCCAAGCGCGACAGCATCCGCACCAGGGGCCGCCCGCCGAACAGGTCACGCACGACGGCCATCGCGACCACTCCGCCGCCGGCGGCGCCCATCCCCTGAAGAACGCGGAAGATCATCAGCATGGTGACGTCGGGGGCGATCGCGGCACCGAGCGACGCGAGCACGTGCACCGCGGTCGCGACGATGAGGGGGAGACGT
>CAXTLO010000199.1:0-5134 GCA_964244965.1 uncultured Marisediminicola sp. | reverse complement strand
CGGGGGTCGACCCGGGCGCTCGGGCGCTGACCCTCGCCGCCGGCCCGCGCGGCACCGCTCGCTCCGACCGGGATTCGGACGAGGAGAGCCCACCGCCGGGTTGACATCGCAGGGTGGCGCGTGGCTACGATTGGGTGGTGATGTGAGCGCTCCCATCGCCGTAATACCGACAAAGGAGTCCCAGTGGCCGCACCTGTGATCAGCCCGGACGACCGGTTCGTCATCGGGGTCGACTACGGCACTCTCTCGGGTCGTGCGCTGGTGGTGCGAGTATCGGATGGAGCGGAGATCGCCACGGCGGTGTGCGAGTACCCGCACGCGGTGCTCGACGATGTGCTGCCGTCATCCGGAGCGCGGCTTCCCCCGGAGTGGGCCCTACAGGTACCCGCCGACTACGTGGAGGTACTGAAGACGGCGGTTCCGGAGGCCGTCCGCGCAGCGGGCATAGACCCCGCTCACGTGATCGGCGTCGGCACCGACTTCACCGCGTCGACCCCGATGCCGGTGCTGGCCGACGGCACCCCGCTCAACGAGGTCGCGGGGTACGAAGGCCGCCCGCACGCCTACGTGAAGCTGTGGAAGCACCACGCCGCCGGGGAGCAGGCGGACCGGATCAACCGCGTCGCCGCAGAGCGTGGTGAGAGCTGGCTGCCACGGTACGGCGGATTCATCTCCAGCGAGTGGGAGTTCGCCAAGGGCCTGCAGCTGCTCGAGGAGGATCCGGAGCTCTATGCCGCGATGGATCACTTCGTGGAAGCTGCGGACTGGATCGTGTGGCAGCTCACCGGCAGCTACGTCAAGAACGCATGCACCAACGGATACAAGGCCATCTACCAGGACGGGGCCTATCCGAGCGACGACTTCCTCGCCGCTCTCAACCCCGATTTCGCCGCCTTCGCGCGCGAGAAGATCGCGCATGAGATCGGTCAGCTCGGTACGGCGGCAGGCACGCTGAGCGCGCGTGCCGCGGAGTGGACCGGCCTGCCGGAGGGCATCGCGGTCGCGGTCGGCAACGTCGACGCTCACGTCAGCGCTCCCGCGGCGAAGGCGGTGGATCCGGGGCAGATGGTCGCGATCATGTGCACCTCGACCTGCCACGTGATGAACGCCGATCACCTCGCGGTGGTGCCGGGCATGTGCGGGGTGGTCGACGGCGGCATCGTCGCCGGGCTCTACGGCTACGAGGCCGGGCAGTCCGGTGTCGGCGACATCTTCGCCTGGTATGTCGCCAATCAGGTGCCATCGCGATACTTCGACGATGCGGATGCGGCGGGCCGCAGCATCCACGAACACCTCACCGAGCTCGGCCGCGACCAGCCGGTCGGCTCTCACGGTCTCGTCGCGCTCGACTGGCACAGCGGCAACCGCTCGGTGCTCGTCGACCATCAGCTCAGCGGCGCGGTCGTCGGCGCCACCCTCGCGACCCGCCCGGAGGAGGTGTACCGCGCGCTGTTCGAGGCGACGGCGTTCGGCACCAGGATCATCGTCGAGACCTTCGCGGCCAGCGGCGTGCCGGTGACCGAGTTCATCGCCGCGGGGGGACTGATCAGAAACGACGTGCTCATGCAGATCTACTGCGACGTGCTGCGGATGCCGGTCTCGGTGATCGCGAGCGACCAGGGGCCGGCACTCGGCTCGGCGATCCACGCCGCGGTCGCCGCCGGGGCCTACCCCGACGTTCGGTCGGCCGGCGAAGTGATGGGCAAGCTCGACCGGGCGGTGTACACCCCCGATCCGTCGAGGGCGGATGCCTACGACCGCCTGTACGAGGAGTACCGGCTGCTGCACGACTACTTCGGCCGCGACGGCAACGAGGTGATGCACCGGCTCAAGGCGATGCGTCGCGAGGCGCTGGCATGAGCTCGGATGTCACGGATGGCGGAAATGCGACGGATGCCGCGGTCCGCGCGGTCCGCGACGAGGTGTTCCGTCTGCACGAGCAGTTGACCAGGTACGGCCTGGTCATCTGGACCGGGGGGAACATCTCCGGCCGAGTACCGGAGGCCGACCTGTTCGTCATCAAGCCGAGCGGAGTCGAGTACGACGACCTGTCGGCGTCGAACATGATCCTGTGCGACCTCGACGGGCGAGTCATCCCAGGATCCGAGGGCTCAGACAACGCGCCGTCGAGCGACACCGCGGCGCACGCTTACGTGTATCGGCACATGCCCGAGGTCAGCGGCGTCGTGCACACGCATTCGACCTACGCGACGGCGTGGGCGGCGCGCGGCGAGCCGGTGCCGTGCGTGATCACCGGTCAGGCGGACGAGTTCGGCGGCGAGATCCCCGTCGGCCCCTTCGCGATCATCGGCGACGAATCGATCGGCGAGGGCATCGTGCAGACGCTCAGCGGTCACCGGTCCCGCGCCGTACTGATGCAGAACCACGGTGTCTTCACCATCGGGTCGAGTCCCCGCGACGCCGTCAAGGCCGCCGTCATGGCAGAGGATGTCGCCCGCACCGTGCACATCTCCCGGCAGCTCGGCGAGCCGATCCCCATCCCGGAGGACAAGATCGACGCTCTGTTCGACCGGTACCAGAACGTCTACGGCCAGCCTTCGCCCAGTACAGAGGACACACCATGACCCGCAGCATCATCCCCGACCTCGCCGAGTACGAGGTCTGGTTCGTCACCGGCAGTCAGAACCTCTACGGCGATGAGACGCTCCGCCAGGTCGCGGAGCAGTCGCAGGAGATCGCCCGCGCGCTCGCCGCGGCATCCGACATCCCGGTCACCGTCACCTGGAAGCCGGTGCTCAAGGACGCAGACGCCATCCGCCGGCTCGCGCTCGACGCGAACGCCGACGACAGGGTGATCGGCGTCATCGCGTGGATGCACACCTTCTCTCCGGCGAAGATGTGGATCACCGGGCTCGATCTCCTGCGCACCCCGCTGCTGCACCTGCACACGCAGGCGAACGTCGAGCTGCCGTGGGACAGCATCGACATGGACTTCATGAATCTCAACCAGGCCGCGCACGGCGACCGCGAGTTCGGGTACATACAGACGCGGCTCGGTGTAGCGCGCAAGACCGTGGTCGGCCACGTATCGAACGCTGCAGTGACCGCGCAGATCGGAACCTGGTCTCGTGCGGCCGCGGGTTGGGCGGCGACGCAGCGACTCAAGCTCGCCCGGTTCGGTGACAACATGCGGTTCGTCGCGGTGACCGAGGGTGACAAGACCGAGGCGGAGCTGCAGTTCGGTGTGCAGGTGAACACCTGGGGGGTGAACGAGCTGGTCGAGGCGGTCGACGCCGCCGAGGAGACGGATGTCGACGCGCTCGTCGCCGAGTACGAACAGCTCTACGACGTGGCGCCCGAGCTACGCGCGGACGGCGACCGTCACGACTCGCTCCGCTACGGAGCCCGGATCGAGCTCGGCCTGCGCGCATTCCTCGAGGCCGGCGGATTCAGCGCCTTCACCACGAGCTTCGAAGACCTCGGCGGGCTGCGGCAGCTCCCCGGCCTCGCCGTGCAGCGGCTGATGGCCGACGGCTACGGCTTCGGCGCGGAGGGGGACTGGAAGACGGCGCTGCTCGTGCGCGCGGCCAAAGTCATGGGTGCCGGCCTCCCCGGAGGCGCGTCGCTGATGGAGGACTACACCTACGACCTCACGCCGGGGGCCGAGCTCATCCTCGGCGCTCACATGCTCGAAGTGTGCCCGTCGCTCACGACATCGCAGCCACGCCTCGAGGTGCATCCGCTCGGCATCGGAGGGCGGGAGGATCCCGTGCGGCTCGTCTTCGACACCGATCCGGGCCCGGCGGTGGTCGTGGCGCTGTCGGACATGCGCGACCGCTTCCGACTCGTGGCCAACGTCGTCGAGGTGGTCGAGCTGCCGCATCCGCTGCCGAATCTTCCGGTTGCCCGCGCGCTCTGGCGGCCGGAGCCCGACTTCGCCACCAGTGCCGCGGCGTGGCTCACCGCGGGCGCCGCCCACCACACGGTGATGTCGACCGCCGTGGGGCTCGACGTGTTCACCGACTTCGCCGAGATCGCGCGCAACGAGCTGGTGGTCATCGACTCCTCCACCGAGCTGCGTTCCTTCCAACGCGAACTGCGGTGGAACCAGGCCTACTACCGACTCGCGCAGGGGCTCTGACCGGCCGACGTGGTCACCATCACCGATGTCGCGGAGCTCGCCGGGGTGTCGCGGCAGACGGTGTCCCGCGTGCTCAACGCCGAACCGACCGTAGCCCCGGCCACGCGAGGGCGGGTGGATGACGCCATCGTGCGGTTGAACTACCGGCCGAGCGCGGCGGCGCGCGCTCTCGCGACCCGCCGTTCGCGCACCATCGGACTCATCAGCACGGGCGCGCCGCTGTACGGACCGTCGAGCACGATGCTCGGGGTGAACGAGGCGGCACGGGCTGCCGGGTACCGCGTGTCGATCGCGAGCCTGTCCTCCGGCGACCGCGCGGGAATCGCGGATGCCGTCGACGCCCTCCTGCAGCAGAACGTGGAGGCGCTCGTCCTCATCGCCGCGGATTTCACCGCGGTCGACGCGGTGCGGGGACTCGATGCGGGGGTGCCGCTCGTGACGGCCGAGAGCAGCGGGAGACACGGGCTGCACAGCGTTTCCATCGACCAGTTCGCCGGTGCGCGCCTGGTCACCCGCCACCTCATCGAACTCGGGCACCGCCGCATCCTCCACATCGCCGGACCCGCCGGATCGGTCGATGCGTCCGAGCGCGCACGTGGGTGGCGTGCCGAACTCGAATCAGCCGGACTCACCGTGGTCGAGCCGATGGTGGGTGACTGGTTCCCCGGGAGCGGCCACGAGATCGGATCCGCCCTCGCCCGTGGCGCCCTGGCGGGACCAGATGCGGCGACCGCGGTCTTCTCGTCGAACGACCAGATGGCGCTCGGTCTGCTGCACGCGCTAGCCGACGCGGGACTGCGCGTCCCGACCGACGTGAGCGTGGCCGGGTTCGACGACGTCCCCGAGGCCGAGCACTTCCTTCCCCCGCTCACGACGGTGCGGCAGGACTTCGGCGACCTCGGCGCGCGGATGATGGCGACGGTGCTCGATGTGCTGCGGGGGCACCCGCCCGCCGAGCCGGTGCACACGTCGCCCACGCTGGTGCTCCGCGCGTCCACTGCTGCGATGGGGACTGCTGCGATGGGGACTGCT
>CAXTLO010000198.1:0-5181 GCA_964244965.1 uncultured Marisediminicola sp. | reverse complement strand
GCTCGCCCCAGGCGATCTCCTGCTCGTTGTTGGAGTACCAGATGGTGATGTCGCCACGACCCTCTCCCGCGGAGCCGCCACCACCGCCTCCTCCGCTGCAGGCGGTGAGCGCGAGGGCTCCCGTTGCCAGCAGTGCCGCGCTGAATGCTGTGCGTCGTTTCACGTGTGGTCTCCTTGTGCTGTGGGCGGCGTCCGTGCCGTCCTGGGTTTCGTCCGACGGGATGCGTCGGGGCGTCATGCGTGGTGGTGCGGCGCTCGAGTCGCGGATGACGAGACGAGCGGGTTCGAGTTCGACGTCGTCGACGACGTCACCGTCGATGAGCCGGAGCAGTGTCCGAGCAGCGGCACCGCCCCACTCCCTCGCCGTCGTGGTGACGGTGGTGAGCGACGGGTGCAGGTAGGCGCCGACGTCACTGCCGTCGAAGCCGGTGATGCTGAGGTCGTCGGGCACGGTCAGTCCCGCGCGCTGGGCGATACCCAGGCCCGCGATCGCCATCGGGTCGTTGGAGTACACGATCGCGGTCGGACGCTCGGCGAGCTCGAGCAGCTGCGACGTCGCCCGAGCTCCTTCCGAGGCGCTGAAATCGGTGGCGATCACGATGCCCGGCGGCAGCCCGAGGTCGCGAAGGGCCGTCTCGAACGACTCCCGACGGCGACTGCCGTGGAGCATTCGAGCCGGCCCGCCGACATGGGCGATGCGACGGTGTCCGAGGTCGGCCAGGTGCGTCACTGCGGACCAGATGCCCGGGGAGTCGTCGAGCCCGACCGCGGGGAACGGCGACGGGATGTCAGGGTGCCCGACCGTCACCGCGCGCAGCCCCAACTCCGCAGCCAGCGGGATGCGCCGGTCGACGCTGCGCAGATCGGTGAGGATCACGCCGTCGACCCGGCCGTGCGCCGCGAGCTGGCGGTAGCTGGAGATCTCGGCGTCCTCGTCGGTGACCATGCTGAGCACGAGTGCCTGCCCGACCGGCGCGAGCACCGATTCGATGCCCGAGATGAAGGAGGGGAAGAAGGGATCGCCGGCGAGGATGTCCGGATCGCGTGCGATGACCAGGCCGAGCGCGAAAGCGCGGTCGGTGCTCAACGAGCGAGCGCGCACGCTCGGGCGCCAGCCCAGGTCATCGGCGATGCCGAGGATACGCAGCCGAGTGTTCGGAGCCACGCCCGGACGGTCGTTGAGCGCGAAGGAGACCAGCCCCTTGCTGACACCGGCTTCGCGCGCCACATCGGCGATGGTCGGACGAGCCGGTCGATCGCGGGCCATCCGATCTCCTCGTCGAGTCAGGTCCTGCGCGTCTATGCAGGCGTAGTCGGTACAGGCGGCCTCTGTACCGGTTCAGCAGCTGCGGATGACCGCCACGCTATACCGGTTTAGTCGAGCCGGGCAAGATGCAATTTTCCCGGCGCGCGTAGCGGGATTCGGGAATTCGTGCACGGCATCGGCGAGTTGCGCTCGGCGCACGGCGTGTCGCGTGAGATCTCCGAATCGCGATACACGACCCCACGGTTCGCTCGTCCCCCGCGTACACGAGCCACGGGGTCACGCCACCTGCGTGGGCATCCCCAGGAAGTCGCCGAACCTCGCCGCCTCGCGCGCGAACGCCGACTCCTCACGCGCAGTCAGCGACTCAAAGGGCACGGCGGTGACGGTGACCGCGTTCTTCCCGACGGCACGCCGCCAGGTGCCGACGACCTTCCCGCTCGACACGACGATGGGAAGGAAGATGCCATTGCCACCGGGTGCGATGCGCTCGGCGTACTCAGCCGGAAGCACATGCGACCGGTCTTGGTAGCCCAACACGTACTCGTCGAAGCCCGGCAACACTCGCAGCCCCGACGCGCGGCGGGCGGGTGCCGTATCCGCTGTCCGTCGTCGCATCCAGAAGCTCATCTCGTTGTGGTGCAGTTCGACGAGCTCATCCGCGGCCAGCTGGAAGCCGACCTTCGCTTGCGCCACGGTCACTTTCGACCACCAGACGAAGTCCTTGAGTGTCGCCGGCCCGTGTCCGTCGAGATAGCGGAGGACGAATTCGCGGAGGCTCTCGTCCTCGTCGTAGTGATTCGGATGCTGCACCCACTCGTCGAGCAGCACGATCGCCTGCTGCGCTCCGTCCGGAGGACCCTGCACGATGACCCCGATCTGGGCGAGGTAGCCGATGAGGTGCGGGGCACGTTGGCCGGTGGTGTGAATGCCCGCCGCCTCGAACTGCCGCAGGAAGTCGGCGCGGGAGAGCCTTCTGCCGCCGGACAACTCAGCGATCGCGATGTCGTGCGCCTGGTCGAACGTGCGCTGATCGAGCTCGAGGCTCCGGTGGCGCGCCGCGATGCTCGCGAGCATCCGGGGTGTCGTGAGCCGCAGCATCCACCCGAGGTCGGCCGGGGCGACCCAGTGCAGGGTTCCGCGCATCGGCCAGGAGCGCACGATCAGGCCGCGCTCGAGTTCCTCGAGCACGGCGTTCCGCGTGCTTCCAGGCACCCTGCTGCCGATCGCCCAGAGCGCCTGCGCGAAGTCCTGCGCCTGCATCGCGAGGAAGTGCCGGACGACATCCGCGGGCCCTCCCGTCTCGGTCGGCGAGATCAGCTGGCTCGCGAGCCGGAATCTCACGAGGTCGGTACTCGACGCGGTTGCCATAGCCACATCCTCGCGTGCCACCGGCCCGGGTCATCCAGGGTTCGTCCGACCCGGCCGACGTACGCTTTGGGTATGACCGATCAGAGCACGGATGACCGCATCGTGATGTATGGCGCCGACTGGTGCCGCGACTGCATCCGCGCCAAGGCTGCGCTCGAGCGCGCCGACATCGACTACGACTACATCGACGTCGACGCGATCCCCGAGGCGGCGGCACAGGCTCAAGCGATCAGCGGGCGCATGAACATCCCGGTGGTCGTCTTCCCCGACGGCACCCACCTCGTGGAGCCCACCGATAGCGAACTGCTCGCCAAGGTCTCCTGACCCCATGGCCTCACGTCGGCTCCGACGCCGGCGCGGAGCCCTGTCCATGCGACAACTTCCGCCCCGCATGGCGGTGATCGTCGGCGTGCTGTGCCTCGGCGCGAGCGTTGCGCTCGGAGCCGTCATCCGCGTCGCCGGGAACGGGCCCACCGTCGTCGATGCAGCGTGGCGGTCGTTCAGCGACGGCACCCGCTCATCCACCCTCGATGCCGTATCACTGTTCCTCAATGACGCGGGCTCGCAACTTGTGCTCGGCGTCGTCGTACCCGTGGCAATCGCCATCGCGTTCATCGTGAGGCGCCGCGGCTGGTCGGCCGCGGCCGTGTTACTCGGCGGGGTGCTGAGCGCGCCGCTCGTCGACGCGCTCAAGTCGCAACTGCTGCGGCCGCGACCCGGAGGCGGGCTGATCGGGGTGTCCCGTACGGCGTATCCGTCCGGTCACGTCGCGAACCTCACGACGATGGTGGTCATCCTCGCGCTCCTCCTGGCACTCCGCTGGGTGTGGGTCGTCGGCGTCGCGCTCGTGGTGGCGATGGCCGTGAGCCGCACCTACCTCGGCGTGCACTGGCTCACCGATGACATCGGCGGCATTCTGCTCGGCGCGGGTCTCGCGATGGTGATCTGGGGTGCGCTCGCGAGCCGAAGCGGCGGGGAGCTCAGGCGGGGCAGATCATGACCGTCGGCCGGCTGCGGTCCTGCCGGTCGAAGCGGTGCTCGGTGATCAGCCGCTGACATACCGGGCACACGCCGGCAGGACCGGACGTCTCGGGTCCCATCGGGGTGATCTGCGCGGGTCCGAAGACCGGGTAGAGGGCACGGTTGATGCGGTTCCAGAAGCCCGGACGACCGGCGTAGGGATTGACCTGAGATACGTCGTCCACGATCACTCATCGTACGAGCGGCACATCCGGATTCGAGCCGGCGTCGGTGTCAGCCGCAGCTTTCCCGCGCCGAGTGCAATGAAACGCTGCCCGCCGGTCATTACCCTCAGGACTAGGAGGGCGATTCACGCCCTCGAAAAGGACGATCGGAGGTGCACCCGTGCAGAACATGACAACGACATCCGCAGTAGTAGGGGAACCCGAGGTCGTCGAGGACTTCGCGACCGATCCCGTTTGGATCGCACTCAAAGCCGCAGCGACCTCGCTCCAGGCGTTGCAAATTCAGGACGGGAGCATCCCCGAGGCATCGGCGCACCCCGAAGCACGGGAGTACGTCGCCGTGATCCGCACGAATCTCCTGAGTTTCCGACACGCGCTGCCCCACGATGCCGAGTACCTGGAGGCCGCTGCCGCCGACTTCGACAAGTGGGAGGCCAGCGGATTCGGTGTGCCGGACTTCCTCGACGCGCTCACCGCGTTCCAGCCGCAGAAACACCGGATCGACGGGCTGCGCCACCTCGTCGTGTTCCCGATGGTGACCCAGAACGGCAGCACCTCGCGCCTGGTCGAGGCGGTGCTCATCGAGGTGCTCTGGCCGGAGTTCGTCGACGCGCTCGAGCAGGGCGAGTACTCGAACAAGCTGTTCGTGCCCATCCGATTCATCGACTTCACCCCCGGCTACGACACGAACTCCGCTGTTCTGTTCCCCGAGACAGTCGCGATGCGGTCGATCCCCACGTTCACCTGGGGCGCGATCTTCGCCGACCGCGAGGCCGCGCGGTTCCGCCGTGTGGTGCGGGAGGCGGCATCCGTCACTCGGCTCGATCTGCCGGAGGACGCCGCGCGGCTGCTCGACGACCAGCGGCTCGCCGAGGAGACCTTCGTGATGTGGGACCTCATCCATGACCGCACCCACATGCGCGGGGATCTGCCGTTCGATCCGTTCATGATCAAGCAGCGGATGCCGTACTTCCTCTATTCACTCGAGGAGCTGCGCTGCGACCTCACCGCCTACCGCGAAGCCGTGCGCCTGACGCGGGACGAGGACACGGATGCGACCACGCGCGAGCGAGCGCAACTCGTGCAGTACGCAGTGCTGTTCGACCGCATCTTCCGGTTCGCGCTGACCGGAGCGCGCGTTCGCAACTACGACGGGCTCGGCGGGCAGCTGCTGTTCGCATGGCTGCACCAGCGCCGAGTGCTGCACTGGACCGACACCCGCCTGACGATCGACTGGACCGACGTGCCCGACGCGGTGATCGCCCTCGGCCGCGAGATCGACGACCTCTACTGGCGCTCGATCGATCGGCCGAAGACGGCGCACTGGCTCGCGGCATACGA
>CAXTLO010000197.1:0-5184 GCA_964244965.1 uncultured Marisediminicola sp. | reverse complement strand
CGGCCGTCGAAGAGGGCATCGTCGCCGGTGGCGGCGTCGCGCTCATCCAGGCCGGGAAGGTGGCCTTCGAGACCGAGGCGCTCACCAGCCTGGTCGGTGACGAGGCGACCGGCGCGAACATCGTTCGCGTGGCCGTCGACGCCCCGCTCAAGCAGATCGCGCTGAACGCCGGCATGGAGCCCGGCGTCGTCGCGGACCGCGTGCGCAACCTCCCTACCGGACACGGGCTCGACGCCGCGACCGGCGAGTACGTCGACATGCTCGCCGCCGGTATCAACGACCCGGTGAAGGTCACCCGCTCGGCGCTGCTCAACGCAGCCTCGATCGCAGGCCTGTTCCTCACCACCGAGGCCGTCGTCGCCGACAAGCCCGAGAAGAACCCGGCTCCGGTCGGCGACCCCTCAGGCGGCATGGACTTCTAACAGTCCTGAGTACCACCGCGAACGGGCGGCTCCTTCGGGAGCCGCCCGTTCCGCGTTTCCCACGCCCGCCGGCGGACCGGTTCCGCGTGACTCTCGTCGTGCCGCTAGTGCAAGAACAGCCGGGCGTTCGAGGCCTCGATGTCTGCATACTGCTGCCCTGCCTGACCGAGAGCAAGGTTCAGCGCGTTGAGGTTCTCCTCGACACGCTGCTCGGTCACCTTCCACGAGGCGACGGCGGACTGGAAGGCGCTCGACGCCTGGCCCGTCCACGAGTTCTGCAGGTTGCTCAGCTGACCGTGCAGCGCCTGCACCTCGCCCTGGATGCGCGCGATGCTGCTGCGCACCGCTCCCGTCGTGGTGATGACCGCGTCGCTGTCGACCGTGTACTGCATGATGCTTCCTCCCGCTTCGGTGCACGCCGCGATCGCGACGGCTAGGGGCGAGGTTAGGCAGGCGGTGGCGGCGGATGCGGCGTCAGGAGGAAACGGGGGACGGCGCCGGAGTCCAGTCCCGGGGGAGGAGTGGCAGAACGACGCGGAAGGTGGCGCCTCCGCCCTCTGTCTCGTACACCTCGACGGAGCCGCGGTGCGCGACGACGATCCCGGCGACGATGGCGAGGCCGAGTCCGCTTCCCCCGGTCTCCCGGGTGCGGGACGTGTCGGCGCGCCAGAAGCGCTGGAAGATCTTCTCGCGGATCTGCGGTGGGATGCCGTCACCGTGATCGATGATGTCGATCGTCGCGACGCCGCGCACGGCGTCCACTCCGATGCCGATCTCGATCGGCGTCCCCGGATTCGTGAACCTCAGGGCGTTCCCCAGCAGGTTGGTCACCACCTGGCGGATCTTGTTCTCCTCGGCGAGCACGATCGCGGGGGTGTCGAGGATGTGCTGCTCGGTCTCCGCCTCGGGCGCGGCTTCCGTCGTCTGCGCGCGACCGCGGCGCCCCCGGAGCCGCCCGAGGCGACTCGTGAATGCAATGGGCCGCGTCGGTGCGCCGGAGCTGCGGGCGGGTGCCGGTTCCGGGTCGGCGTCGGGGGTGGAGTCGGCCGACTGATCCGGCTCCTCTGCTTCGAAGAACACGACGTCGATGTCGCGATCAGGGGCGGACGCCATCGCATCGGATGCGGCGTCGTAGGCGATGGGAACGAGGTCGACCGGTGTCATCTGGACGGGCTTGGCCTCGTCGATCCGCGCCAGTTCGAGCAGGTCCTCGACGAGCCCGCCCATGCGGATCGCCTCCTTCTCGATGCGTCCCATCGCCTGGGCGACCTCGTCGGGCGAATTGAGCGCACCCATCCGGTACAGCTCCGCGTACCCACGCACCGAGACGAGCGGGGTGCGCAACTCGTGACTCGCGTCGCCGACGAAGCGTCGCATCTGATCGATGGTCTGCGCACGATCTCCGAAGGCGCGGTCGATGCGCGACAACATCATGTTGAGGGAGCGGTTGAGCCGGCCGACTTCGGTATTCGGCGTCGCGCCAGGCAGTCGCTCACTGAAATTACCTTCGGCGATCGCGGCGGCCGTCGCTTCGACCTGCCGGAGCGGTGCGAAGGTCGAGGTCACCAGTACCCAGGTCAGCGCGGCCCCGAGGATGACGACCGAGATACCGAAGCCGAGGAAGATCGCGGCGAACTGGGAGATGGTCTCATTGGTGGAGTCGAGGTTCTGCGCGACGACGACGGCGACGACGGCGCCGCTCTGCTCGTCGACCCTCGGTACCGCGACGACGCGCCACTGGGTCGTACGATCCGAGTCCCACAGGGTGAAGGACTTGAGCTGGTCGCCCGCGCTGAGGTCCTTCGCCTCCATCGTGCTGAGCATCGGGGGATTGTCCTGCGCGTTACGGCACGACACCCCGTCGCCGGCGACGATCGCGACGAAGTAGTCGGGGCCCTGGGTGGTGCACCGCTCGTTCTCGAGTTCTTGTACGCTCAGCGTCGTCGCGGCGTTGCCGATCCTCTTGTCGACCTCATCGAGTAGGTAAGTGCGCAGCACCGTCATCGTGCCGACTCCGGCGACGAGCAGCCCCAGGGTGACCAGAAGCACGGTGACACCGGTGATCTTGGTGCGCAACGAGACCGAATTCAATCGGTCGATCACGGTGTCAGGCACGAGGGATCACGTTAGCCGTCAAAACTGGCCGGGTCCTGCACGCGGCGGATGCGGCATCCGCCCGACTTCGCCGGCCGGTCAGACCTTCGCAGCCTTCAGCATGTAGCCGAAGCCGCGCTTGGTCTGAATGACGGGCTCGTCCGAGAACTGGTCGAGCTTGCGTCGCAGGTAGGAGATGTAGCTCTCGACGATGCCGGCATCGCCGTTGAAGTCGTATTCCCACACGTGGTCGAGGATCTGCGCCTTCGACAGCACGCGGTTGGGGTTGAGCATGAGGTAGCGGAGCAGCTTGAACTCGGTCGGGCTCAGCTCGATCTGCTCGGTGCCGATGGTCACCTCGTGCGTGTCCTGATCCATCGTCAGCTCTCCGGCGCGGATGACCGCATCCTCCTCGTCGATCATCGTGCGGCGGAGGATCGCCTTGATGCGCGCCACGATCTCGTCGAGGCTGAACGGCTTGGTCACGTAGTCGTCGCCGCCGACGGTGAGCCCGGTGATCTTGTCCTCGGTGTCGTCCTTGGCCGTGAGGAACAGGATGGGCGAGGTGTATCCGGATGACCGCAGCCGCTTGGTCACCCCGAAACCGTTCATGTCGGGCAGCATCACGTCGAGGATGATGAGGTCGGGTTCCTCCTCGAGCACTGCGGAGATGGCCTGCGAGCCGTTGCCCACCGCGCGCACGGCGAAACCGGCGAAGCGGAGGCTGGTGGTCAGCAGGTCACGGATGTTGGGTTCGTCGTCGACGATCAGGATCTTCGGGCCATCACTCATGCCTCTATTATCTGCGCGTCTCCTGTGCGCCGTCTGAGTGCGAGTGGTGTGCGCGCGGTGACCGCCATCATCACTAGTAGAACTGATCAGCCAGGCGCATATCGTGCCGCATATACTTCAACACGCATCGATTCCAACCCCACGTGCACGCTTCGAAAGGACTCACGACGGCCATGGGCAAGCTGATCTATGGATCTCCCGGTGATGAGATCGACTTCGAGGATCGGCTTCTCGCGCACATCCAGGTCGCCGTCATCACCAAGCTCCGTCGGGACGAGAAATTCGCCATGTCGTGGAATCACGGGGTCGAAGCCGGAAGCGGTCACAGCACGATCTGGTTACACCCCGGCATCCCGCTGCGTTTCAAGTTCAGCGGCAACCGAACGCCCACTCTGAACCGCGCCTGGCTCGACGCGCTCCTCATGTCGGCAAACAGCTCGAACGGCTTGCACATGGTGCCCGAGCCCGACGAGACCGCGCCGCAGTAGGCGGTCTGCCGCTACGCCGCGGGGGCGAGTGAGTCCGCGTCGAGGATCGTGTAGCTGTAGCCCTGCTCGGCCAAGAACCGCTGGCGGTTCTGAGCGAAGTCCTGGTCGACGGTGTCCCGGGCGACGAGGGTGTAGAAGTTCGCGGGCAGCCCGGATTCCTTCGGCCGCAGCAGTCGGCCGAGGCGCTGCGCCTCCTCCTGGCGCGACCCGAACGACCCGGATACCTGGATGGCGACGGTCGCCTCGGGCAGATCGACGGAGAAGTTCGCGACCTTCGAGACCACCAGCACCTTGGTGATGCCCTCGCGGAACTCCTGGTACAGCCGTTCGCGTTCATCGACCGATGTCGCTCCGGTGAGCTGCGGGGCGTGGAGGGCTTCGGCCAGCTCCTCGATCTGGTCGAGATACTGTCCGATGACGAGGATGCGCTCACCTTCGTGCCGTTCGACGAGTTGCTTCACCACGTCGAGCTTGGCCGGCGCGCTCGACGCGATGCGGTAGCGCGCGTCATCCGGCGATGCGGCGTACTCCAGACGCTCCTGCTGCGGCAGGTCGATCCGCACCTCGAAGCAGGAGGCGGGGGAGATGAAACCCTGCGCCTCGATCTCCTTCCAGGGAGCGTCGAACCGCTTCGGGCCGATGAGGCTGAACACGTCGCCCTCTCGTCCGTCCTCACGCACCAAGGTGGCGGTCAGGCCGAGCCTGCGTCTGGCCTGCAGCTCGGCGGTCAGCTTGAATACGGGCGCCGGGAGCAGGTGCACCTCGTCGTAGATCACCAGGCCCCAGTCGAGCGCATCGAGCAGTGCGAGGTGGGTGTACTCGCCTTTCCTCCGGGCGGTGAGGATCTGGTACGTCGCGATCGTAACCGGACGCACTTCCTTCACCTGCCCCGAGTACTCGCCGATCTCGTCCTCGGTGAGCGAGGTGCGACGTAGCAGCTCGGATCGCCACTGGCGTGCGGAGACCGTGTTGGTGACCAGCACGAGGGTGGTGGTCTTCGACGTGGCCATCGCTCCGGCGCCGACGAGGGTCTTACCCGCCCCGCAGGGAAGCACGACCACGCCCGAGCCGTGGGTGAAGAAGCTGTCGACCGCCTGTTCCTGGTACCCGCGGAGGGCGAAGCCGTCGGTGTGGTCGAGTTCGATCGGATGCGGCGTGCCGGGGGTGTAGCCGGCGAGGTCCTCGGCCGGCCACCCGAGTTTGAGCAGCTCTTGCTTGAGCTCGCCGCGAGCCCACTGCTGCATGACGAACGCGGTGTCGCCGCGCTTCTCGAACAGGAGATTGCCGATCTTCTTCGATCGCGCGACCTCGGCGAGCACGGCCCGATCCGTCGCGGTCAGGGTCAGCACTCCCTCGTCGTCGCGCTCGATCGTGAGCTTGCCGTACCG
>CAXTLO010000196.1:0-5192 GCA_964244965.1 uncultured Marisediminicola sp. | reverse complement strand
GACTCAGGGTCGACCTCGGTGCCGGCGGGGTGCGATGCGCGGCCCGCGCGCACCACCGCGCCGCTCTCGAGGGAGCGGATCACCACCTTGCAACTCTGCGTCGACGAGTCGACTCCCGCAACCAGTGTCATATGGGTCTCCTCGCTCCGCGTCGCGCCTCGAAACTATACGATGGTTCCGGACGTGTTCAATGTTGACTACTTAGGCTCGGATCATGCCAGCGAACGCGACGCGCCTGCTCGTGCTCGGTGTCGTGCAGATCTTCGGACCGGCCAACGGGTATCAGCTCCGACGTGAGCTGCTCAGCTGGGGTGTCGAGTCATGGGCGCATGTGAATCCGGGTTCGATTTACTCGATGCTCACTACGCTCAGCAAACACGGGTTGATCTCCCGGCACGAACTCACGGGCGACGTGCGCCCCGTCACGGTGTACCAGCCGACGGACGCCGGAACGGCGGAGATGACGCGGTTGGTCGGCCACTCCCTCCAGCGGGTGGATCGGGGCAACCCGACGGACTTCCGCGCCGCGATGAGCTTCGCGTCCTTCCTCTCAAGGGCGGAGTTCCTGGCTCGCGCCGGCGCACGCCTCGAGACAGTCGAGCGAGATCGCGTCGAGCTGGCCGACGTGCTCGGACCGCAGGGAGACGGGCGCTCGGCGATCCCCCCACACGTCGCTGCCGAGATGCGACTCGAGCTGGCGTTCTCCGACGCCGAGCGCACATGGTTGACGACGCTCATCACGGACATACGCGCCGGTGCGCTCTTCTTCGCCGGGGAGGGCGGTCCAAATGCCACTCGGGGTCCTTGACAAACTGGGGAAGCTCCCCAGATACTAATGGGGATCGTCCCCATTTCCGCGACAGTATGGCCGCAGTGAGGGGCGATGCACCTGTAACACCACTTTCTATTTCGGGAGATCGTCTTGGCCAACAATGCCTCCGAGGGACCACCTGGCGCACGATCGGGTGACGTCATATCTGTTGAGCCGCTTACTTCCGCTGTGGTCGCGGGCGCTACCGGGAGGCTGATCACCCACGAAATGGAGCGACAAGGTGGCGGTTTGACCCTTGCCACAACAGTCTTGATCGTTCCCCGCGGCACCGCGCCGGAAGGCGGCTGGCCTGTCATCGCATGGGCACATGGGACATCGACGGGCGGGCAGAAGCTACGCGCCCCCAGCCTGTCTCCGACGTTGGACGGCGGGCTCACGGCGGACGGATCAGTTACCGGCTATATCGGTGTCTTCGAAGCGCTCATTGCAGCCGGTTATGCAATCGCCGCACCGGACCTGGAAGGACTGGGCGTCGCTGCTCGTGATCCTCACCCTTATTTCAGCGCATCGAGCATGGCTCGGTCCCTGAATTCGGCGGTTCTCGCTGCGCACAACGCAGAACGCAGCCTGTCCGTCAAATGGGCGACGATGGGGCACTCGGAAGGAGGCCACGGTGCTCTGGCTGCTGATAACTACGCGAACGAAGCCGCAGGGTTACCTTTCGTCGGGTCAATCGGGTTCGCCCCGTTCACGTCGGTCAGTCGCATCGTCGAGTGGCACGGCGAACAGGCACTACTCAATCCGGAGAACGCACTCGATCACGTGGTCCAACAGAACTTCAACGTGGCCCTGATCGCCGCCGGCATGTGGGCTCAGCAGCCCAATTTCGAACTCGAAACCATCATGGGCACGGATCTACAAAGCCTCATGTCATCTGTTGTCGAGAACGGTTCCGTCAAGATCGTCACTGACATCGCGGGTGCAATAGAGAAGCGTGGCATCAAGAGCTTCTCCGGCTTCGTCTCACACTGGCATCTAGTCGAGGACGTAAGCCGATTCTTGTTCGAGAACGACCTGGCAGAGATTCCAGGATTCTCGGTGGACAAACCTGCATTGATTCTCCAAGGCGCTCACGACATCTCCGTTCCGGACCCCGTCACAAGCGAATTTGTTGAACGGGCGACTTCAAACGGAGCTTCAGTCACCTACAGCCTCTATGACGGAGCTGATCACTTTTCAATAGTGCAGCAGGGTCTCCCCGAGGCGATCGCGTTTCTAGCGCGCGCATTCGCAGACTGAACATCAGCACGATCGACACATGCACCCCACCCCAATGAACACCAATCAACAGCATTCGAAAGTCGACACCCCAGCCATGGCCCCAACCTCCGAAATCCTCCACGCCACCCCGGTCCTGTGGGCGGCCAGTGTCCGAAACCGCTCTCTCACCGAGCGGCTCGCCGTTGCGAAGGCCGCGAGATTCACGGAGCAGTCAGTCTTTCCCAGCCACATCACCGCCTGGTTGAAGGAAGGTCTCTCCCTGGCTGACGCCCGCGACCAGGCGCGCGCCGCGGGCGTCCCCATAACGATTCTCGATCCGTTCACACGCTGGCTTCCGGGATGGAAACTCCCCGCCTACATGAACCCGGAGGAGCGCGCTTTCCAGATCACGGACGAAGAAACCTTCTTCGACTACGCCGCCCAGCTCGAAGTCGAGAGCATGTCCGTGATCGACGGCATCGGCCAACGGAACGACTTCAGCGACGTGGTTGCCGCTTTTCAGCGCACCTGCGACCGTGCTGCAGAACTCGGCATGCGGGTACAACTGGAATTCATGCCATTCGGAAGCATCCCCGACATAGCCACCGGATGGGAAGTAGTCAAGCGAGCGGGTCGCGACAATGGAGGTCTCGTACTCGATACTTACCATTACTTCCGCGGTTACCCCGACCCGCAAACGCTCGCACAGGTTCCAGGTGAGAAGATCTTCGCCGTACAACTGAGCGACGCGGCGGAGCTCCCTCAAGGCGGGTCCCTCTACAACGACCAAATGCACCATCGTGTTTCGCCCGGCGAGGGAGCATTCCCGATTCGAGACCTCATGCTCGTTCTCAAATCAATTGGAGGACTGCATCAGGTAGGTCCCGAACTATTCTCGGACGATGCCGACGCCCTCTCTCCGGAAACCCTCGGTGCACGGATCGGAGCAGCAAACCGCGCGGCCCTAGCAGACGCCTAACCCCACGGCGTGGTGCGCACGCTTACGGGGCGCGCGCACCAGCTACTTCTTCAAAGAGGCAAGAAGCTCGATCCGTCGTACGACATCAATACCGTCGTACGACGTCAGTAGAGTGGCGCGATCCCGACGTGAAGCAATCACGCGAACACCCCAGATGTTGCCAGCGTTACTCGCCGACGTGCGGTATCAGGGTCATCGCCATATCGATCTAGCCCCCAGGACACAACGGTTATCAATTCGAATACCTCATCCGAAGTGACTGTCGGAGCCGCAGCTCCGCTGACGAGGGCATCTCCAAAGATGCGATGTGTCACCAGCCGCAAGGGAGCGCAGGCCTGCTGCAAGGGGGAAGCCGGATCCCCCATAGACGACACGACGCTCGAGGGGAGGTCGTGCCAGGTACGCAGATGCCATGCGAGGCGGAACAGCCATTCGGCGAGGGAGTCGCGAGGATCGGAATGTGATTGAAGCCAATCTCCTTCAGCGACGAGCGTTTGAATACCCTCCTGCATGACCGCGGCTAGAAGGTCGTCTCGGGTTGGGAAGTTGCGGTACAGCGTCGCATTGCCGACTCCCGCGCGTGTCGCAATCCCGTCCAGAGAAGATGCGACCCCACCTGCGGCGAAGACCTCCCGTGCAGCGACCAGTACTGCCTCTCTGTTCCGAGAAGCATCCGCTCGAAGCGGGCGGACCGGGGCTGCGGACACAGGTTGTTCTCCTCAGACGAGTCGGGACAGTCCCCACATAATATCTCAGTAGTGCGTTCTCCCGCCGCAGCGCCGGTCAGGAGAAAAGGCGCTGCAGTCGCTGCGCACCCTCGAGCAGCGCGTCATCCGCGAGCGCGTAGCTGAATCGCAGGTAGCCGCTCGGGCCGAATGCCTCGCCAGGCACTGCTGCGACCTCCGCTTGCGAGAGCATCACATCCGCGAGCTCGAGTGACGTGGTGGGCGTGACCCCGCCGATCGTGCGGCCGAGGAGCGCCGTGACATCGGGGTACACGTAAAACGCTCCCGACGGCACCGGAGTGACGAACCCGTCGATCCGGTCCAATTCCTGAACGATGCGCTTCCTGCGGGCGTCGAAGGCGAGCCGCATCGACTCGACTTCGTCCTGCGGGCCGGTGAGGGCGGCGATCGCGGCCCGTTGGGAGATGTTCGACACATTGGAGGTCAGGTGGGATTGCAGATTGGATGCGGCGGCGATCGCGTCGGCCGGTCCGATCATCCATCCCAGCCTCCACCCGGTCATCGCGTACGACTTGGCGACCCCGTTGACCAGGATCGTGGTGTCGGCGAGCTCCGGCACGGCCTCGACGATCGAGACCGCGCGCACGCCGTCGTACACGAGGTTCTGGTAGATCTCGTCGGATATCACCCAGATCCCGTGCTCGAGCGCCCACTGTCCGATCTCGCGGGTCTGCTGCTCTGAGTACACGGAGCCGGTCGGATTCGACGGAGACACGAACAGCAGCACCTTCGTGCGGTCGGTGCGGGCCGCTTCGAGCTGCTCGACGGTCACGAGGTACTGCTGCGAGGCATCCGCGAACACCTCTACCGGCACCCCGCCGGCCAGCCGCACCGCCTCGGGATAAGTGGTCCAGTAGGGCGCTGGCAGCAGCACCTCATCGCCGTCGTCGACGATCGTCGCGAACGCCTGGTACACGCCCTGCTTGCCGCCGTTGGTAACGATGACGCGGGAGGCCGGTACCTCGAGTCCGCTGTCCCGTGCGGTCTTCTCGGCGATCGCCTCCCGGAGTTCGGGCAGTCCGGCCGCGGGCGTATACCGGTGGTTCTTCGGGTCGCGCGCGGCAGCGACTGCGGCCTCGACGATGTGGGCCGGCGTCGGGAAGTTGGGCTCGCCGGCGGCGTAGCTGATGACCGGGCGTCCGGCGGCTTGAAGCGCCTTGGCCTTCGCGTCCACCTTGAGCGTCGCGGACTCGGCGATCGCCCCGACTCGCTGCGAGATCCGGCGGCCACGGTCGCTGCGGCTACCCCCGCTGCGGGAGAGGGTGCTGTCAGGTGGGGAAGCGGGCTGCGTCGTCACGCCACGATCCTATTCCGCACCCCGCCTCGCCTCCCCGGCGCGGGCGAGCCACGATGCCGGCGTCCTTTGCGGTGCTGTCAGCGGTCGCCTAGACTGGCGCGGGTAGGTGAATTCCGCCATCCTTTCGCGTGCCGTTTT
>CAXTLO010000195.1:0-5203 GCA_964244965.1 uncultured Marisediminicola sp. | reverse complement strand
TGGCCACCGGGCTGTTCGAGTCGTACGGGATCGTGCTGCGCTACATCAACCGGGTCGGACTCGGCGAGCGCGATCCGTTCGCCTGCCCGCTGATCGAGCAGCGCCGGTCGGTCTAGTCAGGGCGTTGCGACGCCGGCCACGCCACTACGCGTACGGCGGAAAAATGACGTGCGCAACGTCATTTCTTCCTTCCTCACGTGCTTTCCGGATCAGATCTCCGCCCCTACAGCGGCGGGCGTCGTCCGCCGCGGCTCTCCGGTCGACACCTCGCACCGGCTACGGAGCGAGCGGCGGGCTCAGCCGAGCAGGTCGTGCCGCGAGATGATCTCGTCCCGGCCGGGTCCCACCCCGATCGCCGAGATGCGGGCGCCGCTCATCTCCTCGATCGCGAGCACGTAGTCCCGCGCGGTCTGCGGCAGATCGTCGAAGTCGCGGACGCTGCTGATGTCCTCCGTCCACCCCGGCAGCTTCTCGTAGATGGGAGTGGCGTGGTGGAAGTCCGACTGCGACACGGGCACCTCGTCGACCCGCTCGCCATCGATGTCGTAGGCAACGCAGACGGGGATGCGCTCGAGTCCGGTCAGCACGTCGAGCTTGGTGACGACCAGATCGGTAATGCCGTTGATCCGCGCCGAGTACCTGGCGATCGGCGCGTCGTACCACCCGGTGCGCCGCGGGCGCCCCGTCGTGGTGCCGAACTCGAAGCCGGCCGCGCGCAGGAAATCCCCTGATTCGTCGTGCAGCTCGGTCGGGAACGGACCGGCCCCCACCCGGGTTGCGTACGCCTTGGCGATGCCGATGACCCGCTCGATCCGCCCCGGTCCGACGCCCGAGCCCGTCGACGCGCCCCCCGCCGTTGAATTACTCGACGTCACGAAGGGGTACGTGCCGTGGTCGACGTCGAGCATGGTCGCCTGTCCACCTTCGAAGAGCACCGTCTTGCCGGCATCCAGAGCGCGGTTCAGCTCGAGACCGGTATCGGCGACCATCGGACGGAGCCGCTCACGGTACTTCAGCAGGCTGTCCACGACCTCGTCGACCTCGATCGCGCGGCGGTTGTAGACCTTGACCAGCAGGTGGTTCTTCTGATCGAGCGCCGCTTCGACCTTCTGCCGCAGGATGTTCTCGTCGAACAGGTCCTGAATGCGGATGCCGACGCGGTTGATCTTGTCCGCATAGGACGGGCCGATGCCGCGGCCGGTGGTCCCGATCTGCTTCTTGCCCAGAAAGCGTTCGGTCACCTTGTCCAGGGTTCGGTGGTAGTGGGTGATGACGTGCGCGTTCGCGCTGACCCGCAGCTTCGAGACATCCACGCCCCTCGCGATGAGCGCGTCGAGCTCGTCGAACAGCACCTCGACATCGATCACGACCCCGTTGCCGATCACGGGGATGACACCATCGGTGAGGATGCCCGAGGGCAGCAGGTGGAGCGCGTACTTCTGGTTGCCGATCACCACGGTGTGGCCGGCGTTGTTGCCGCCATTGAACTTCACGACGTAGTCGATACGACTGCCGAGGAGATCGGTGGCCTTGCCCTTGCCCTCGTCGCCCCATTGGGCTCCGATGATGACGATCGCCGGCATGGTGGTCTCCCTGTCGTTGGCGGGGGATTACACCCCACCCTATCCGGCTGGTTCCAGCGAGACCTCCTGTCCCCATAAATGGGGACTGCACCGACAGGTCCACAACCGTAACGTTACGGGTGGACGAGCGTAGTCATGGGGGCGGCGCCGACCAAGGGGGCCCTACAGGCATTCCTTTCCGATGCCTTCACATCTCAGGAGTACAACTATGCCTACCAAGTCCACCAAAAAGAAGCCGGTTGCGATCGCGACCATGGCACTCCTCCTCCTCGCAGGCGGCGGAGCGGCCTTCGCGTACTGGACCGCCGCGGGTGCGGGAACGGGAACCGGCACGACCGGCGACAACGTCTCGGTGACCATCGTTCAGACCTCCACGGTTGAGAACCTCCGACCGGGTGGACCCGCCCAGACTCTGAGCGGCAACTTCACCAACCCGAACGACAGCCCGACCTATGTCGCGTCTGTGACCGCCAGCATCGCCAGCGTCACCAAGGCGGTCGACGCACCCGCAGGAACCTGCGACGCAACGGACTACACCCTGGCGGGCGAGACGATGGCCGTCAACGCGGAGGTGCCCGCCGGTACCGCGCAGGGCGCGTGGACCGGTGCGACCATCGAGTTCAACAACAAGCCGGCCGTGAATCAGGACGCGTGCAAGGGCGCGACGGTCAACTTCAGCTACACCTCCAACTGATCGATGAGCTGAATCGCGGTCGTCCGACCGCGATTCAGCTCACGGCAGTGTTGAACCCGACCCTCAGGACTCTCGCATGGCTCAGACCGCACGGCGAACTCTGCTCATCGCGCTCGCGATCGCATTCGTGGGTGTCTTTCTTCTGACCCTGCTGGAGTCCTGCACTCGTTTCGATTCGGGGCCGGCCGATGGCCGCGGCTCGGATGACCTTCCCCTTGCAGCTGGACCGGATTCCTTCACGATTCACGGCCGATTCGACGTGCCGCTCCGTCCCGGAGCGTCCGGCGGGCTCGACCTCGAGTTACGCAACCCATCGGAAGAGAACTTGACGATTCGCGAACTCGAGGTGAGCCTCGAGGAGATCGACGCCCCGAACGCGACACTGGAGCTTCCCTGCTCACGGGCCGACTTCATCGTCGAGCAGAGCACAGGGTCGGTGCCACTCGATGCCGCGCAGACCGCGACGCTCTCGTCGCTGGGATGGCAGCCGGAGCAGTGGCCCCAGATCGGAATGCAAGAGACCGGCGTCAACCAGGACGGGTGCAAGGGCGCATCACTGGTACTCGACTACACGGCCGTCGGCGAGGTCCGAGGATGAAGCGCCGGCAGTCTGTGAAGGTCGCAGCGGTGAGCGCGCTGGTGCTGCTCGCGGTAGCGATCGGCGGCGCCGCATCGGCATTCTGGAAAGGCGGCACGGGAACGGGCTCCGGAAGAACCGGCACCACCGTGGCGGCCACTCTGACGCCGGGCAGCGTGTCGGGAGACCTCTTTCCCGGTGGTAGCGCGACGGTGCGAACCACTGCTTCGAACCCGAATGCCGGTACTGTGCGAATCGAGTCTCTGGTGCTCGACACGACGCAGGGCACCGCAGGATTCTCGGTGGATGCCGCCCACAGCGGGTGCCCGACCTCGTCGTTCACATTCGCAGCTCAGAATAACGCGGGCACCGGGTGGACTCTGCCAGCTAACGGATCGCTCCCCATCTCGATGCCCGGCGCGCTCACGATGACGCAGACCGCCGCCAACGCCTGCCAGGGCGTGGTCGTGACCGTCTTCGTGAGAGTTGCCTCGTGAGAACCCGGTCCCGAGCACGTCTGCTGGTGGCGTCGACGACCGCCCTGGTGCTGATCGGCGGATTGCTGCCGTCGTCGGCGTCTGCCTACTGGAGCGTATCGACGAGCGCGCCGAGCTCGGGGGCTGCGAGCGCATCGACGGTGAACCCTGGACCGACTCCGGCGGCAACGGTGGCGACGCAGAACGACATCACCGTCGGATGGTCGGCGAGCACGCTGTCCAGTGGCCAGACGGTGACCGGCTATACAGTGACGCGGTACAGCGCGACCAATGTCCCCACACCAGCTACCGGCGCCTGTGCCGGCGTCATCACAGGGACCAGTTGCCTCGAGCTCAACGTGCCGGAAGGAAGCTGGACTTACACCGTGACGGCTAGGTACGCGGTCAACTGGGTCGGCCTCGAAAGCGCGAGGAGCGCGGCTGTCCGGTCGGATACGACGGCTCCGGAGAACAGCATATTCGTCCTCTTGGCCTCAGGAGGAGCGGTGAGAAACGCCACCGGGAATGTGTTCTATCGCGGCGCCGCCCCAGGATCGTTCCGATTCCGCAACGTGCTCACGGACACCGGATCGGGCGCGGCGTCGAGCGCGACGAGTGCCTTCACCGGCACCGCGACGGGCTGGACCCATTCGCCGTCGTCGGTCGCCACACCCGCCGGGGGACCTTTCGACTCTGCCCTGTTCACGTGGGCTACAGGCACTTCCACGGAACCGACAGTCAACGTCGTTGGCTCCGACACCAATGGCAACACCGCGAGCACGACCATCCAATTCCGTCTAGACAACACCCCTCCGACAGGCGGGGCGATCAGCTACACCGGCGGCACCATCCGCACCACGACCCTGCCGATCACCGTGCAGGCCATAGCGGACGCGGGGGCCGGAACAGGGGGAGGATATCGTTTCATCGAGCGACGGACAGCGACGCTCACTGGCGACACGTGCAGCGCATTCGGTGGTTACGCCAACGCTAGAACCAACCCGCCGACAGCTCCCACCACGCCACACAGCGACAGCGTCGTCGTGAACGCCTGCTACCAGTACCGCTACCGCTTCAGTGACTCTGTCGGCAACGAAACGATCGTCGAGAGCCCGAACATCGTCAAGGTCAAGCCGGCCTACGCTACAGTCATCGCGCAAACGCCGGGTCTGGTCGACTACTACCGCCTCGGGGAGCCTCTGTTCGCCGGAGCGATGATCGATGCCCAAGGCGCCAACAACAACGGCACGTACCTCAACTTCCCCTTGGGCGGTCAGGGCGGCGCCATCGCCGGCGACTCGAACACCGCGGTGGTATTCACGACGGACACTGACTACGTGAGCATTCCACGCAACATCAGCGGTAACTTCTCCATCGAGCTGTGGTTCAAGTCCACCGCAGGGATCGGCACGGGAACCCAGTGGTATACCGGTGCCGGCCTGGTGGATGGCGACGTGGCGGGGCTCGCCAACGACTTCGGTATCTCGCTCGGCGCAGACGGGCGGGTCAGGGCCGGGGTCGGCAATCCCGACACCACTATCGCGTCTCAAGCGGGGCTGAACAACAACGTGTGGCACCACGTGGTGATGACCCGGCAGCAGTTCACTGGAACGATCGTGCTCTACATCGACGGCGCCGCAGTGGCAACCGCCGCTGGGGGAACCCAACTGCTGAATGCGCCCGCGAACATCCACTTCGGGCAACTGCAGACCGGTCTCAACCAGTACGCCGGGTCTCTGGACGAGGTCGCCTTCTACAACTCGACACTCTCCGCAGCGCAGGTTCAGAGTCATTACCTGAACGCGCTCCGCTAGATCGTGTGCTGCACGACCCAGGCGTGCATGGCGATGGCTGCGGCAGCCGACGCGTTGAG
>CAXTLO010000194.1:0-5234 GCA_964244965.1 uncultured Marisediminicola sp. | reverse complement strand
GCCAAGCGGCTCATCGACTACGGCTTCCACGCGCCGACGATGTCGTTCCCCGTCGCGGGCACGCTCATGGTCGAACCGACCGAGAGCGAAGACCTTGCCGAGATCGACCGCTTCGTCGACGCCATGATCGCGATCCGAGGGGAAGCGGATGCCCTTGCCGCAGGTGAGTGGTCGGCGGATGACAACCCGCTGCGCAACGCGCCGCACACCGCGCAGTCCGTGATCGACGGCGAGTGGACGCATCCGTACTCCCGCGAGCAGGCGGTCTACCCGGTGCGCAGTCTCATCCGCAGCAAGTACTGGCCGCCGGTGCGCCGCATCGACCAGGCCTACGGCGACCGCAACCTCGTGTGCGCCTGCCCGCCACCGGAGGCGTTCGCCGACTGATCCGTCGCGGCGGTGTGCCCTCGCGTTGACCGTGTGCCCCAATGATCCTGTCCACGGCCAACGAACTCGCACACTGCGATTATGAGGCACCCGGATCCGGTCAGTGGTCGGTGGCCTCCTCGGCGCCGTAGCCGGTGAGCGAGCGCACCTCCATCTCAGCGGCGATCGCCGGGTTCTCGAGGGTGCGGCTCGTGATCGTGCCGAGCCATCCGAGTGCGAAGCCGAGGGGGATCGAGACGATACCCGGGTTGCTCAGCGGGAACCATTGGAAGTCCACCCCGGCGAACATCGACGTCTCCGCCCCCGACACCACGGGCGAGAAGAGGATGAGGAGGATGGCCGATCCCAGGCCGCCGTACATGCTCCACAGCGCGCCGCGGGTAGTGAATCGGCGCCAGAACAGCGAATAGATGATCGTGGGCAGGTTCGCTGACGCGGCCACGGCGAAGGCGAGGGCGACGAGGAACGCGACGTTCTGACCCTGCACACCGATTCCGCCGACGATCGCGAGGATCCCGATGATCACCACGGTGATCCGCGCGACCTTGACCTCCGTGCCGGGTGCCGCCTTGCCCTTCTTGATCACGCTGGCGTAGACGTCGTGCGAGAACGACGCCGCAGCGGTGATCGTGAGTCCTGCTACCACAGCGAGGATCGTCGCGAACGCTACCGCCGAGATCAACCCGAGCAGGATCGGGCCGCCCAGTTCGAACGCGAGCAGCGGCGCGGCAGAGTTGACCCCTCCCGGCGCGGCGAGGATCTCCTCAGAGCCGATGAGGGCGCCCGCGCCGTAGCCGAGAACGAGGGTGAACAGGTAGAACAGCCCGATCAGCCAGATCGCCCACACCACGCTGCGACGCGCCTCGCGCGCCGTCGGCACAGTGTAGAAACGCATGAGCACGTGGGGGAGCCCGGCAGTACCGAGCACGAGCGCGAGGGCCAGCGAGAGGAAGTCGAGACGCGTCAGGTCGGTCAGACCGTACTGCAGACCCGGTGCGAGCACCTCGTCGCCGCCGACCGCGGCGGCGGCCCCGAGCAGTTCCGACAGGTTGAAGCCGTGGATGGCCAGCACCCACACGGTCATGATGAACGCACCCGCGATGAGCAGGCATGCCTTGATGATCTGCACCCAGGTGGTGCCCTTCATCCCTCCGACGAGCACGTAGACGATCATCAATGCGCCCACCACGGCGACCACGAGCGACTGTCCCAGGCGATCGTCGATCCCGAGTAGCAGCGAGACCAGACCGCCAGCGCCGGCCATCTGGGCGAGCAGGTAGAAGAAGCACACTGCGAGCGTCGTCGTCGCGGCGGCGAGACGTACCGGGCGCTGCTTGAGGCGGAACGACAGCACATCCGCCATCGTGTACTTCCCCGTGTTCCGCATCAGCTCCGCCACCAGGAGCAGGGCGACCAACCAGGCGACGAGGAAGCCGATCGAGTACAGGAAGCCGTCGTAACCGTTGATGGCGATTGCTCCGCAGATGCCGAGGAAGGATGCGGCAGATAGATAATCGCCCGCGATCGCCGTGCCATTTTGTGGGCCGGTGAAGGATCGCCCGGCCGCGTAGTAGTCGGCAGCGGTCTTGTTGTTGCGGCTCGCCCTGAGTACCACCACGAGCGTCACCACCACGAAGGCGCCGAAGATCGAGATGTTGAGGATCGGGTCGCCGACGTTCGTCGCGGCCGCAGCGGTCATGACCGTGCTCACCGCTTCGCCGCCCCTCTGGATTCGAGTTCCGATCGGATGTCCTGCGCCACGGGGTCAAGGCGACGGTTGGCGTAGGAGACGTACCAGGTAGTGATGGCGAAGGTCGTCACGAACTGCCCGAGCCCGAGCAGCAGTCCGATGTTGATGTTGCCGAACACGGGTGTGGCCATGAAGTCGGGGGCGTAGTCGGCCAGCAGCACGTAGAGCAGGTACCAGACCAGGAAGCCGATGGCGACGGGGAAGACGAAGCTGCGGTGGCGCTTCTTCAGGTCGCGGAACTTCTCGGTCTGCTCGACGGCTTCGAAATCGTCGTGGCGGGCGGGGGGCGGAGCAGCAGTGCTCATTGCGAATCCTTGTCGTCGCCGAGGTGCACCGCTTCGTGCACCTGCTTATTCATGCAGACGCCTGAGGGAGTGTCAATGACCGCCGCGCGGCGCGAGGCACCGCCGTCCTCAGCCGAAGAGGTCGGGCAGGAGCGTGACGGCGTACGGGTATCCGACGAACACCGCGGCGTCGATCACGAAGTGCGCGACGACGAAGGGCAGCAGCCGTCCATAGCGGGAGTACAACCAGCCGAAGAGGAGACCCATCGCGAGGTTTCCGATGAAGGCGGGGAAGCCCTGGTAGAGGTGGTACGTGCCGCGCAGCACCGCAGAGCCGACGATGATCGGCCAGGTGCCCCAGCCCACATCGCGCAGCCGGGCGAAGAGGTACCCGATCACGATCACCTCTTCGGTGACGGCTGCTCGCATCGATGACAGCAACAGCACCGGCACGGTCCACCAGTACGTGTCCACATCTGACGCTTCCACTTGCACGGTGAGGTCGAGGGCCCGGCCCGCGAGATAGAGGCCGAGCCCCGGGATTCCGATGATGAGGGTGAGGGCGAGCCCCGAGGCGATATCTCGACCGGCGCGCTCGCCGCTCAGGCCGAGGCGAGCGAGGTGGGGACGCGCTGTCTGCCACAGCAGGAACACCACGAGCGCGACCGGTACGAGATCGAACAGGATCGACAGCAGGCGGTATATGACATCGAAGACCACGCGATCGTCGAGTGGCGGGTTGAGGCTCGTCGTCTGGTCCCCGATGGGGTCAGGGCGGGTCAGGAGATCGACGATCGCGACGACGGAGTAGACGGCGGAGGCACCGAGCGACAGAGCGAGCACGAGTGCGATCTCGACCCAGAGCCGCCGCCGATCCAGCGATCCGGCGCCGCTCTGGGCCAGGGGAGCTGATGTCATCGGACCTCCGGGTCGGTCGATGGTACCGGGAGCGCCCGGGGCGATCACTGCGCGTGAGCCGACGCGAGCGACGAGATGCTGCGCACCCGGCATCGTTCGCGCAATGGATCTACGGTGTCGCGGGGGATCGGCGCGGTCGGCGTTACCGATGTGTAACGTTTGGGCCCTGAGTTTGGCTGAGAGATGCCCCCTCTTTAGGGTCTTAACATTCGGCGCGGCTCACCGCGGTCATCTCGCGCTGCCGCCGCTCAGCTGCATCTATGCACAGGAGGAAAATTGAGATTGAACAGAATCGGCGCCTCGATCGCCGGTGTCGGCATCGCTTCGGCGCTCGTGCTGACCGGCTGCTCGGGCGGCGGCGGTGGCGGCGGGGGAAGCGATGAGGGCGGCGATGCCATCATCACGACCAACGGCAATGAGCCGCAGAACCCGCTGATCCCCACCAACACCACCGAGGTCGGCGGGGGAAAGATCGTCGATTCGATCTTCGCCGGTCTGGTCACGTACACCGCCGAAGGCGAGATCGAGAACGAGGTCGCCGAGTCGATCGAGTCCGAGGACTCGCAGAATTGGACGGTGACTCTCGAAGACGGCCACACTTTCACCGACGGCACCCCGGTCACGGCGCAGTCGTTCGTCGATGCATGGAACTACGGCGCGTACGGACCGAACGTGCAGAGCGCGTCGTACTTCTTCGACAACATCGAGGGCTACGCCGATGTGCAGGGTGAGCTCGATGAGGACGGCAATGTCGTCACCGAGCCGGCGTCGGAGACGATGAGCGGCCTCGAAGTCGTCGACGAGACCAGCTTCACCGTGGAGCTTGCCGCTCCCGAAGCCGACTGGCCGCTGCGCCTCGGATACTCGGCGTACGTGCCACTGCCCGAGGCCGCCTTCGAGGACATGGAGGCGTTCGGCGAGAACCCCATCGGAAACGGGCCGTACATGCTCGCCCGTGAGGGTGCATGGGAGCACGACGTGGCCATCGAGCTCGTCACCAATCCCGACTACGAAGGCGCGCGGGAGCCGCAGAACGACGGTCTCACGATCACGTTCTACGCCACCCAGGAGGCTGCCTACGCCGATGTGCAGGGCGGCAACCTCGACGTGCTCGATGCGGTTCCGGACAGCGCGTTCGAGACCTACGAGGACGAGTTCGGCGACGCGGCGGTCAACCAGCCCGCTGCCATCTTCCAGTCGATCAACCTGCCGTACTACCTGGAGCATTGGTCGGGCGAAGAGGGTGAGCTACGACGCGCAGCCATCTCCCGCGCCATCAACCGTGAGGAGATCACCGACGTGATCTTCCAGGGCACCCGCACGCCGGCCACCGACTTCACGTCGCCGGTCATCTCCGGGTACTCCGACTCGCTCGAGGGCGCAGAGGTGCTCGAGTACGACGAGGCCGAGGCGCAGAGGCTGTGGGCCGAGGCCGAGGCGATCGCCCCGTACGGCGACACCGTCTTCGATATCGCCTACAACGCCGACGGCGGCCACCAGGCCTGGGTGGATGCTGCGGCGCAGAGCATCGGGAACGCGCTCGGTATCACGGCGCAGGGCAAGCCCTACCCGACGTTCGCCGAGGCGCTGACCGACCGCGACAGTGACGCCTTGACCGGCGCCACCCGCGCAGGATGGCAGGCCGACTACCCCTCGCTGTACAACTTCCTCGCTCCGCTCTACCAGACCGGTGCCGGATCGAACTACGAGGACTACTCGAGCGAGGAGTTCGACTCGCTCCTGCAGGAGGGTGCGCAGGCCACCTCCGTCGAGGAGGCGACCGGCGTCTACCAGGAGGCGCAGGAGGTTCTGCTGCGCGACCTGCCGTCGATCCCGCTGTGGTACTCCAACGTGACCGGCGTCTCCGCCGACACCGTCGACAACGTGGTGTTCGG
>CAXTLO010000193.1:0-5243 GCA_964244965.1 uncultured Marisediminicola sp. | reverse complement strand
GGCGAGGTCCGCCTTACGGGGGAGTTGTGGATCTCCGTAGCAGGGCGGATGTGCGCTTCGCTACGGCTTCGTAGCGTCGAGGTATGACTACACAAGAAACTGAAGACGCTCGGCGGGTCGGCGCCAGCTCGGTTCCGCAGGAGACGGCGGCAACCTTGAACTGGCGCGCGATCGTCATGTTCCTCGTGATCTCGCTCGGGCTCCCCTGGCTTATCCAAATCCCGGTTTGGACGACCGGGGGGATCATGCCGGGTGGGGAATTGAATCCGCTCTTCCTGCCACTGACTACCGCGATGATGTTCACCCCCGCGATCGCTGCGGTCATCGTGACTCTGACGCTGCAAAAGCCCGCACGTCCGGGCAGATTCCTCGGCCTCGTCCCGCTCCGGCCGTGGCGACGCACCGTCGGGTATTCGGTGTTCGGGATACTCGGCGCATGGGCTCTTGGGGTGCTCGCGATCGTCGTGGGCAGCGCCGTCGGCGTCGTGCATCTCGAGACCTCCGCGGCGACTCCGGGCCTGCTGCTCACTATTCCCCTCGCCACGCTCGGCATCGCCGTCCTGGCCCTGGGCGAGGAGCTGGGGTGGCGCGGCTACTTGCTGCCGGCGCTGCGCCCGCTCGGTACGTGGCCGGCGCTGATCCTGCACGGCGTGATCTGGGGTGTGTGGCACTCTCCCATCGTGCTGCTCGGATACAACTACGGCATCACCAGTCCGCTCGGCGTGCTCTTGATGACCGTCTTCACCACTCTGGTCGGGTTCCTGTTCGGCTGGTTGCGGATGCGCACCGGATCGGTCTGGCCGGCCACCTTCGCCCACGGTGCGCTGAACGGGTCGGCTGGGGTTCTCCTCGTCGCGCTGCTGCCTGCCGCGGAGGCCGGCAACATCGCCGCCTCGCCCCTCGGCTGGATAGGCTGGGTGCTCATCGCCCTGACCACCGTTGTGCTCGCGATCGCCGGCACCTTTCGCTGGGCGCCGCAGGCTGCGCCTCGCACCGCCCCCGTCGTTGCAACCCCGGCGCCGCATCACTAGCCTGACGCCTGTGCCCCAGTCGACGGACCCTTCGTCCGACGACTGGGCACGACCGGTCTCCGGACGGGACCGCGTCTTCGACGCGGTGATCGCGCTGCTGCTGCTCGGATGTACGGTCGTCACGATTCCGCTCTCCGGGCCACCGACGCCACCGGTCTGGTTCAGCGTCTCGTGGGCGCTGCTCATCACGGTGCCGCTGGCGTGGCGGCGACGATTCCCGTCTATCGTCGCTGTCATCGTCACCGCGGTATTTCTGGTCGGGCAGATCACGATCACCCCTGAGCCGCTCGTGAACCAGATCGCGCCGTTTCTCGCCCTTTACACCGTGGGTGCATGGTGCGCCGATCGTCGCAGGTCGGTGGTGATCCGAGCGTCCCTCGTCGCGGCGATCATCGCGTGGGTCGTCATCGTCATCGTGAGCGCACCCGCTCGGTTGCCGCAGCAGATCGGTAACCTGTCCGCATCCGCGGCTTTGGAGCTCGCGGCGTTGTCGAGCGCTCTCTACCTGGCGGCGGCTATGGCATTCGGTGAGATGGGGTGGCGCTCAGCGCTACGACGGGCGGTGCTCGAGGTACGCACGGTGGAGCTACAGGATGAGCGGCAGCACACTGCGCGACAGGCTGTCGTTCTCGAACGGATGCGCATCGCGCGCGACTTGCATGACGTCGTTGCGCACCACGTAAGCGTGATCAGCATTCAGGCGGGGGCGGCGCGGCGGGTGCTGCCGACATCCCCGGAAAAGGTCGCCGACGCGTTGCTCGTCATCGAGCAGAACGCCCGGCAGGCTGTCGAGGAGTTGCACAGCACACTCGTCACCCTGCGGTCGACAGACACACCCGCGTCTCCCGCCGAGTCGCCGTCGACGCTCGGCGTCGAGCAGATTCCGAAGCTGGTGAGCGAAGCGAAGGATGCCGGGAATCCGACAACTCTCACCGTCACCGGCACCCCGCGTTTTCTTCCGCCGATCGTCGCGCTCACGCTCTTCAGGGTCACTCAAGAGGCCCTCACCAACGTGCGCAAGCATGCAGCGCGAGGAGCCCGGGCGGACGTGCGGCTGCGGTACGCGGCCGGGGCGGTCGAACTCGAGATCGAAGACTCTGGCGGCGTCGAAGGTCTCGCCGATGGGAGCGACGGTGCAGGCGCCGCATCGAGGGGAACACGACCGCACGGAATGGGACAGCTCGGCATGCGGGAACGGGTCAACGCGGTGAGCGGCACCTTCGCCGCCGAGCAACGAGATAGCGGATACGTGGTGCGCGTGGCCGTGCCGGTGGCAACGTGAGCGACCGCATACGCGTTCTACTCGCTGACGATCAGGCGCTCGTCCGTGCCGGCTTGCGCATGATCCTTGAATCGGAGCCGGGCATCGAGGTCGTGGGCGAGGCCGTCGACGGTCAGGAGGCGATCGACGCGGCGCTCGTGCTCGCCCCCGACGTGATCTGCATGGATGTGCAGATGCCAGAGGTCGACGGACTGACCGCGATCCGAGAGATCGTGGCCAGAGGTTCGGCTGCGCGGGTCCTCATGCTGACCACCTTCGATCGCGATGACTACCTGTTCGAGGCGCTTGAGGCGGGCGCGAGCGGATTCCTTCTCAAGACGACATCGCCCGAGGATCTGGTGCGGGCCGTTCAGCTGATCGCGCGTGGGGACGCCCTCCTTGCCCCGGAGGTGACCCGGAGAGTGATCGAACGATTCGCGATCACCGCGCCCCGGCCGATCGGTGAGGTGAAAATCGGCGACCTCACTCCGCGGGAGCGGGATGTGCTCGCACAGGTCGCCCAGGGCCGGTCCAACGCCGAGATCGCGAGCGCCCTGCACCTCGGCGAGGCGACTGTGAAGACTCACGTCTCACACGTGCTGCTGAAGCTCGGGATACGCGACCGTACCGGCCTCGTCATCTGGTCGTACGAGAACGGCGTCATCGTTCCGGGTAGTTGATCCGAGGCGAATCTCGACCCGGTGCAGTCGGATGCGATCATGCAGATCCTCCCGACCACGACCTTCGCCGATTGCCCGCAGCTCGACGTGATCTGCGTGCCGGGCGGCTACGGCACGGACGACCTACTCGACGATGAGGAGGTGCTCGACTTCCTCCGCATGCAGGCAGCGGGAGCCGAATACATCACGTCGGTCTGTACTGGCGCTCTGGTCCTCGGCGCTGCCGGCTTGGTGGCGGGCTACAAGGCGACCACCAACTGGACGGCGATCGACCACCTCGCCGCCTTCGGAGCCGTCCCTACCCCGAGCCGTGTCTGCATCGACCGCAACCGGGTCACTGGCGCCGGTGTCACGGCGGGAATCGATTTCGCTCTCACGCTGGTGGCCGAGCTCTTCGATCGGCCTACCGCGGAGACTGTCCAGCTCAGGCTCGAGTACGATCCGCACCCGCCGTTCGGAGCCGGGTCCCCCGACACCGCGCCGAGGGAAGTGCTCGAGCCGTACCTCGACCGCATCGCTCCTCAACGGGCGCACCGCGCCGGCGCCGTCGCCCGCGCCGCGGCACGACTGAGCTGACCCAACCACCACCATCAGCGTCACACGGTCGTGAGCTTCTCGACGGAAGTCCAGAGTTCCGCCTCTCGAGTGCGGTTATAGGACTCGTCGGACGATCTGTCGGCTTCCGTCCGGTCGACGTAGGAACCGGTGGATGCATTCGTCTTGCCCAGGACGACGTTTGCGAGGTCGCGGCCGGCGTCTTTTTGGCTGGTGGCCATGGGGGTGATAGCCATCAGGGGCATGATGCGCGCCATCACGAATTGCGAGATCGGGTCGGCGTTGCGGGCGAGGCCGGTCCCGGGCACGAAGCCTGGGTTGAACGACACGATGTCGACTCCCTTGGGCAGGCGGCGGGCGAACTCGTGAACGAGGTAGATCGCGGCGAGCTTGCTCGTTGAGTAGGCCGTTCGGCCCGCGGCCGTCGTGGATGGCTTGTCGAATGCCGACGTCTCGGCGAGTTTTTCCGGTGCCTTCCAGATAGGACCGGGGACCATGCCCATGTTGTGCTTGAAGTCGCCGAAGTGGGTGTCGCTGACCGTGATGGTGATTCGCGAGTCGGGACCGAAGTGCTCTTCGAGCGTGCGGATGAAGATGTGGTTGGCCAGGACGTTGACGGTGAAGGTGGCCTCGTGTCCGTCGACTCCTTCGGTCAAATCGTCGGTGTACTGGATGCCGGCGTTGCCGACGAAGCCGTGAAGCGGCGGTAGGTCGCCTCGCTGTAGCTTCATGGCGATCTCGGTTGCCGCGCGGCGAACGCTGGACAGTGAACCGAGGTCGGCCGAGACCGAGGAAACGGAGTGCGTGCCGTGTCCCAATTCTGCGGCGAGAGCCGGACCGCCGTCGCCCCGGGCGACGACGACGAGGTGGACGGTGGGATCGCCCGCGAGGATGTTCTCGGCGGCGATGCGGCCGATGCCTCGGCTTGCGCCGGTCATGACCAGAGTGTGGGTGGCAGCCATGTGAGGACGCCTTTCGATGGAGTGCGTGTCGCACCAGTCGATGCATAGGCGATGTTGCCGGAGCGGATCAGGCTCAGCCAGTGCCCTGGTTGACAGTGGGACTGCTGGTACCAGCCAGAGGACAGGGAACACAGGTCGAGATGCGAGCGTGTGGCCTCACCCAAGTCGAACATCAAACCCGACATTGACCGCCGACGTGAACACCTTCTATGTTTGATCAAACGCAAAAGCAATCAGCTGCATTCATTCATTGGAGAGTCGAATGTCACAAGCACAGACAGTGAGCTCCGTCACTCGCCAGGAGAACCCCGGCCTCCGGCGCGGGTCCATCGGGCTGAGCGGCACGGTCATGCAATCGATCGCCCAGATCTCGCCAACTCTCGGAATCTTCTACACGATCGCCTTCACGACCGGTCAGGCCGGCGCCAACGCGCCGCTGACGTACCTCGCCGCCTTTGCGGTCTGTCTGCTGATCGCCGTCCCCCTGCGCGGGCTCGCCCGGCACCTGCCGTCGGCGGGCGGCTTCTACACTTACGTCTCGGCCGGCATCGGCCCAAAGGCGGGATTCATGACCGGGTGGCTTTACGCGATCATGGTCACCGTCGTCCCTGCGGCACTAGCGGCGTTCACCGGGGCTGTCATCGAAGACGAGCTTTCAGCGAAGTACGGGATCGCGATTCCGTGGTGGGTCTACGCGGTGATAATCCTCGCCGTCTGCTTCGCCTGCGCCTATCGGGGGATAGTGATCTCGATC
>CAXTLO010000192.1:0-5246 GCA_964244965.1 uncultured Marisediminicola sp. | reverse complement strand
CGTGGGTGCAGACGATCAGGAGGCGGGAACGACGACCGTGATCTTCGCGATGCCGACCTCGAGGTCTCCGGTCACCGCAGTGGTGCCGTAGGTCTCGTTGAGGAGCGCAGCTGCCTCTTCGCTGACATAGACGGTCGTGCCCTCG
Source organism: uncultured Marisediminicola sp. (assembly GCA_964244965.1). Lineage (GTDB taxonomy): Bacteria > Actinomycetota > Actinomycetes > Actinomycetales > Microbacteriaceae > Marisediminicola. The sequence continues at coordinate 5,101 of CAXTLO010000192.1, read as the reverse complement.
AGCACGGCGTTGCCATCAGCGTCCATCTCGAGCGGGTTCAGCGTGGTTCCATCGAGACGGAACAACGGTGCGTCCTCGACCACGATGGCGCCGTTGGCGCTCACGTCGCCGAAGAGGGTGGAGTCGTTTCCAGGATCGATCTCGAAGTTGCTGAGCTCGACGAGGGTGGTGCCGTTGGTGAGGGAGAGCCCGGAGCCGTCGTGCACGATGGTGCCCTGCACGTAGGGACGGTAGTCCTCCTCGGGGTCGTAATAGTCGACGTTTCCGCCGGTGATCGGGAAGGAGAAGATGCCTTCGGCGAAGCCAGCGGTTCCGACTACGCCGGGCGTGAGGCCGAGACTGGTGATCGCGTCGACGAAGCCCTGATCGACAGTCACTTCGGTCATGACGCCACCGGACAGGTCCGGGATGGAGGCCAGGGGCTCGGGGTCGGCCTCTACTTCTTCGGAGCTCGACTCGGTGGGCTCGGTGGGCTCGGACTCGGTGGGAGTGGAGCATGCTGCGAGGCTGCCGACGAGGAGCGCCGCTGCGGCGATTCCGATGGTGGACTTGTAGAACTTGCGCATTTTTCTATCCCTTGACGTTTGTGCGGTTGGTGTAGTTGGAGTTCGCCGCTCCATGCCGGACGGTTTGGAATCGGCGGGTTCTGTGACCTTTCCGTTACCAACTTCAGCAAACGTTCAGGCTTCTCTCGCTGCGACGGATGCCCACACCACCGAGTCGAGGTCGGTCGGAATAGAGCGGATGTCCCGGGGATCGAGATCGGCCGAGATCCGGTGAGCGCCGTCCACCGTCGTCAACCTCATGCGCACGTTGCCGGCGACCTGTTCCACCGCCGTCACCCGGCACCCGAAAGTCCGTCCGGTAGATGGCACCGGTCGATGCCGGGTGATTGTCACCTGGGAGGGGCTGAACACCAGCACCTCGCCGCCGGCTGTCGGCAGCCGACTCAGGCCGAGGAGATCGGCCACATAGGAGTTCACCGGCGATTCGGCGATGTTCGCGGGAGTACCGCGCTGTGCGACGGAACCGGAGTCGAGCACGACGACCTCGTCGCCCAGCGTCATCGCGTCGACCGGATCGTGGGTGACGAGCACGGTCGCGCCGTGGAACTCCCGCAGCCGCTGGCCGAGATCGGTACGGACCTCGACGCGCGTCGACGCGTCGAGCGCGGCGAGCGGTTCGTCGAGGAGGAGCAGCGGCGGATCGAGCACGAGCGCGCGGGCGATCGCGACCCGCTGCGCTTGGCCGCCGGACAAGCGGGCTGGACGGGCATCCGCTGTCTGAGCGATATCGAGCCGTTCCAGCCAGGTCATGGCCGCGTGCTCCGCCTGCCGGCGGCCGACGCCGCGGGCGAGGAGACCGAACGCGACGTTCTCCATGGCAGTCAGATGCGGGAACAGCAGGTAGTCCTGGAAGACCACCCCGATTCCGCGCCGCGCAGGCGGCACGCGGATGTCCGCGGCGGAATCGTGCAGAACCCGCCCGTCGAGCGATACGCGTCCCCTGCTCGGGTCGAGCAGTCCGCTCAGAGCGCGGAGCAGCGTCGACTTGCCCGCACCGTTCGGACCGACCACTGCGGCCACTGTGCCTGGCTGCACGGACAGGGCGAGTCGGAGCTCGAACCGGTCTCGGTGCACGCAGATGTCCGCAACCAGTCCCGTTGTCACGACGAGAGCCCACCGACCCAGCGGTCGCGCAGGGTGAACAGCACGGCGATCGACACGGTGAGCAGGAGGAGGGAGATGACGTATGCGACCTCAGGGTCTGACTGCAGAGCGAGGTAGGCGGACAGCGGCATGGTCTGAGTCACCCCGGGGAAATTGCCTGCGAAGGTGATCGTCGCGCCGAACTCGCCGAGCGCGCGGGCGAAGCACAGAACCGCTCCGGCAGTCACGCCGGGCGCGATGAGCGGGAGCGTGACGCGGCGGAAGGTGAACCAGCGCGATGCGCCGAGGGTGGCGGCAGCGTCGTCGAACCGGCGGTTCGCGGTGCGCAGCGCTCCCTCGACGGCGATGACGAGGAATGGCATCGCCACGAAGGTCCCCGCGATGACGACAGCCGCAGTAGTGAACGGGAGCTGGATGCCGAACCAGGCGTCGAGATACTGCCCGATCGCGCCGCGCCGTCCGAGCAGCAGGAGCAGGGCCACGCCTCCGACGACCGGGGGGAGCACCAGGGGTACGGTGACCAGCGCGCGCAGGTTGCGACGGATGCCCGTCGGCCAGGCTGCTGACCGTGCGAGCACCCAGGCGAGCGGGATGCCGAGCACCAGGCTGAGCGCCGTCGCGAGCACCGCGCAGATGATCGAGAGCACGAGCGAGGAGCCGATCTCGGGACGCGCGAGCAGCGCTCCGAGTTCAGTCCACGGCACCCGACCGATGAGGGCGAGCAGGGGGAGCAGCAGAAACGCGAGCGCGATGATCGCGGGCGGCCACAGCACCGCCGGGATTCCGCTGCTCGACGGGCCACCACCTCGCTGTCGATGCATGTGGGGCGCGTCGTCAGTCGGTCTGGAAGCCCGCATTGGCGAGGAGCTCCTGCCCGTCCTCACTGACCACGAAGTCCACGAATGCCTCGGCGGCGTCGGGATTCGGCGCGGCGGTCAACGTCGCGATGGGGTAGTCGTTGATCGCATCGCCGGCCTCTTCGAAGCCGATCCCATCCACCGCCCCCTCCGACGCCAGTATGTCTGTGCGGTACACCAGCGCCGCGTCCACCTCGCCCAGCTGCACCTTCGTCAGGGCGGCCTTCACGTCCTGCTCGTACGTATCCGGAGCTGGAGTGACGCCGGCCACGACGAAGACCGACGCGGCTGCGGCGCCGCAGGGCACCTCCGGCGCGCAGAGGGCGAGGGTCCTCGTCTCGTCGGCGAAGTCCGACAGTCGTGTGACGTCGCCGGGATTACCCGGCGGCACCGCGATCTCCAGGATGTTGCGGGCGAACACGAGCGGTTCGTGGTCGGGGAGAGCCGCATCCGTCACCGTCTCCATGGTGCTCGCGCTCGCGGACGCGAAGACGTCGACCGGTGCGCCGGACACGATGCCGGCGGCGAGGGCCGGACTGCCGCCGAAGTTGAAGGTGACGCTGACCTCTGGATGTGTCGCGGAGAAAGCGGCGGCGATGGTCTCGAAGGATTCGGTAAGCGATGCCGCCGCGTAGACGATCACCTCTCCCTCGAGCGTCGGTCCCGCCACGGGTGCCGGATCCCGCGAGGCGCTAGGGCGGGCCGTCGCCGTGGTGGTGGCCGCGCATCCGCCGAGCACGATCAGTGCCGCAGCGGAGGCGACCGTGGCGCGCAGGAGGACACTCACGGGATGGAGATCCCCACGGAGGTCGCTTTGACCGCAGCTGCGGCGACGGTTCCGACCTCGAGCCCGAGTTCGTCTGCCGCTTCCCGGCTGATCAGCGACACCAGGCGGAACGGACCGGCCTGGAGTTCGACCTGCGCCATGACCGTATCGCGAGTGATTCGGGTCACGATGCCGGTCAGACGATTCCGGGTCGATGTCCGAGCGGTCGGAGCCAACAGTGAATCCGCGGCGAGATCCTGCACGAGGCGAGCCAGCTCCGCACCGTCGACGGTGAGTGGCCCGGCGTCGTTCTTGCGGAGGGTCAGCCGACCGGCATCCGCCCAGCGCCGGATGGTGTCGTCGCTCACGCCGACGAGCGCGGCGGCCTCACTGACTCGAAGCTGCGTTGTGCCCATCGCCCGAGTGTAGGACAGAACGACGCGGATGCGGCAGGCTCGTCCTTAGGGCGCCGCATCCGCGTCACTTTCCGCTAGTAGACCGTCGCGCGCTGCGAGGTGTTCCTGATGCCCGCGGGGTGGTTCAGCAGCTGGCTGCCCCATGCGGTGAGCTGCGTCGGGTCGAAGTTGCGCACGATGTCGAGCACCGCGTCGCTTCCGCCGTTGCCGGAGTACGACCATCCGATATAGCCCACGCGACGATTCTGCGCAGCCGTCATGATCGCCGACTCGTTGACGTTCTGCCCACCCTGCTCGCTCCCGAACTCGCCCACCACGATCGGCCACTTGTTCCAGGTGATGAAGTGGTCGATATAGTTCGCGATCGCAGTGCCGTCCTGATACACGCCGTACATGTGCACGGAGAGCATGGTGTTCTTCTGCGAATCGGCGGCTAGGACCACTCCACCGTCTTCGCGCATGGTGTTGGTCCAGTCCTGGCCCCAGTTCGGCGCGTCGACCATGAGGGTGTGGGTGAACCCTGCGCTACGCAGCGACCGGATGGCGCTGCTGGTCGCGGTAGTCCACTCGAACACCTTCGTGCTGCCCACGTTGCCGAACGGCTCGTTGCCGATGTTGATGATCACGTAGCGCTCCTGGCCTTTGACCACCGACGCGATGCTCTTCCAGTAGTCCACGGCGCTCGCGAGCGATGCCGCACCGGCCGGCGCGCCCGATGAATCCCTGTACCCGGTGGTGTCGTGCACCTCGAGCACGCACACCAGGCGATTGGCTTTGCAGCGGTTGACGGCGTCCTGCACCTGCGACACCGGCGTGCGGGTGAATGCCGATCCGCTCGCGAGTACCACGCGGACGGTGTTCGCGCCCAGGTTGGAGATCTCGCGGAACGAGTCCGCCTCTCCCGGGAACCAGGTCGCCGGATGATTGATCCCCCGCATCACGAATTCGACGCCGTTCGCGTCGTAGAGCCGGCCGTCTTTGATGTGGAACCCGGTTGCCGCCGTGGCAGTTGCCGGCGTTCCGAGGATCACCACCGACGCGGCGATCACGACGGCGAGCAGATGCGCCAACCGCTTGGCGAACCTGGACTTTGTCGGCGTGCTCGGCGCATCGATATGCGCGGTTCTGGATCTCATGGACTTCCTCTTCATCGAGTGGCGCCCGGGTATGACGGGAACTCCGTCGCGTTAGTTAAGGAACTTACCCAAGTCGACGCTGATGTGGAAGGGGTCTTTCGCTCGTTCCCCTGGATCGGCGGGGATGGCGCAGCCGACGGGCAAGGGTCCGCAGGCGTTCGGGGCCGACGCGCACGAGCGAGATCGAGATGACGAAGATGATCGCGATGGTCATTGTGGTGCGCGTGAGCCCGGGTAGCGGAAGAAGGCTCCGCTG
>CAXTLO010000191.1:0-5262 GCA_964244965.1 uncultured Marisediminicola sp. | reverse complement strand
ACTTCATCGAGTGGGTACGTGTCAGCGATGGTCAACTCCAACGCTCCCGTCGCGACCTGATCAGCAATCTTCGTGAGTGTGGGTCGGTCGGACGCGTCGACACTGCCTTTGTGGTGGGCTCCGATCTCATCAGCTTTCGGGAAGGCAATGATCGTTTCGATCCTTGAGGGTGTTATGCCGAGTTCAACTGCGAGGTCGAGATATTCCGGTCCGTGAAGATCGATGAATGCGTCGATACCGTTTTGCGCTGCTGCTCTCAGACGGGAGGCCAAGTCTGTTCCGTACGGCACCGGGATCGCGCCGCGTGCTGTAAGCCAATCCGCGTTCGCCTCGGAGGCGATACCGAGGACGGTGACTCCCTGCAAGATCAGTATCTGGGTGACGAGGTCGCCGACTCCACCGGCTGCGGCGGAGACGGCGACTGTCTCCCCTGCTGCGGGGTTGATCGCTCGCACGGCAGCGAAAGAGGTGACCCCAACGACGTAGATCGCGCCGGCCTGTTCCCACGAAAGTTGCTCAGGCTTCTTGATCAATTGGGTGGCGGGAACGACTGCGTGGGTGGCGTGACTGGACCTGGTCGAGGAGTATCCGAGGACTTCGTCGCCGACAGCGAAGTCCTTCACCGAGTCGGCGACGGCCAGAACGACGCCGGCGAGGTCGCTACCTTGTCCTGAGGGGAAGGTGGTCGGGGCGAAGTCGTTCAGCTCGCCTCGACGGATCGCCGATTCCCCCGGATTGATCCCGGCGGCACGCACCTCGATGAGCACCTCTCCTTCTCCTGGTTCGGGAATGGGGAGGTCGGCGATGTAGAGCACGTCGGTGTCACCGAAACGATCGAACTGAACGGCGCGGGCACGTCCTTTGACAGAGTCACTCATGACAGGTGTCCTTTCAAGAAGTCGGAGGCGCTGGTGAGCGCGGTGTCTCCCTCATCCTGCCTCGAAGCGAATCCCCGGAAAAAGTGGGGGGCGGCAGGAGCAGCCCGCCGAAGACAAGGGTTGAGCGTCCTGCACCGAGGCGAGCTCGGCGGGTGAGAGGCCGAGGTCGGCCTCGAGGCTAGGCAGCGCGGTGAAGATGACCGAGTTCTTCGAGCAGGATCATGAAGTAGCTGACGAGGATGATCGTCAGGATCGCGCCCTTGTGCGTGGTGGTCGTGGGTGCCGAGTTCATTGGTGGACGAGTGTCCCAGGTACTGCCGGTACACCTCTTCCGTGGGCGGGCCCCTAAGCGGAGGGGTCGGCGGGGGCAGGCGTCGTGGATCCCGTAGCGTGCTCTGCCTCGCGGGTCGCAGCCCAGCTCGCGAGCAACCGCAATGCGTCTGCGGAGGCGCTGCCGGGGCGGGCGGTGTAGGCGAGGAGGGTGAGGTCGGTGTCGGAGTCGAGGGTCATCGCCTCGTAGTCCAGCTCGAGGTCCCCGATCACGGAGTGATGCAGTCGTTTGGTGCCGGCGCGGTGAAGGCGCACATCGTGTTTGGCCCATCGGGTGCGGAAGGTCGCGCTGCGGGTGGAGAGCTCCCCGATGAGGTTCGAGAGCTCCCGGTCGTATGGGTTTCGGCCAGCGGCGGAGCGGAGGATCGCGACCACGTCGTCGGCGGACTTCTCCCACTGCGGGAACAAGTCGCGGGAGCGCACGTCGAGAAACACGAACCGGGCGGTGTTCGGGGGACCGTAGGGGCTTGCGATCACGTCCGCGTAGAGGGCACGGCCGAGCGCGTTGGTCGCGAGGAGGTCGTGGCGGTTGTTGCGGACCCAGGCGGGAGCGTCGGTGATGGCGTCGAGGAGTCGCTGCACGCTCGCGCTCACTTGCGTGGAGGCCGCGGGACGCCGCTTGGCCGGTGAGACGTTCGCCGCGCGGGCGAGGTCGAACAGGTGCGCCCGTTCGGCGTCGTCGAGCTGCAGGGCCCGGGCGAGGGCGTCGAGCACGCTCTCGGAGACGCCGGTGAGGTTCCCGCGCTCGAGGCGGTTGTAATAGTCGACGCTGACTCCGGCGAGCATCGCGACCTCTTCACGGCGCAGCCCCGCGACGCGGCGGTTCCCGCCGTACACCTGTAGGCCCGCCTTCTCCGGGGTGATCCGAGCCCGTCGCGTGGTCAGGAACTCGCGCACTTCGCTCTGCATGGTCATATCAGCGGCTTCAAGCTTCAGGGATGGAGTGCTCGAACAACGCGGGGCGCTCCTCGTCAGGGTCGGGTCCGCTGCGCACACCGGTATCGAGCGCGTCGATGCGGGCGAGCTCATCGTCGCTGAGCTCGAAGTCGAAGACGTCGATGTTCGCCGCGATCCGGTCGGGGTTGGTCGACTTCGGGATCGCGGAGCGGCCCTGCTGCAGGTGCCAGCGGAGCATCACCTGCGCCGGGCTCTTGCCGTGCTCGGACGCGATCGCAGCAATCGTCTGGTCGTCCATGACGCTGCGCCGCTCGTCGCCCCACCCGGGGTAGAAGGTGATGCCGCCGATCGGGGACCACGCCTGTGTGAGAATTCCCCGCGCAGCGTCCTCGCGTCGCACGTCAGGCTGGCTGAAGTAGGGGTGCAGTTCGACCTGGTTGACGGCCGGGATCACGTCGACTTCGGCGAGGAGACGCTCGAGATGGTGGGGCGAGAAGTTGCTGACACCGATCGCGCGAACCCGGCCGTCGGCGAGGAGTTTCTCGAGGGCCGTGTATGCGGCGATCGTGGTGTCGAAGCGGGACGGGACGGGCTGGTGCAGGATCAGCAGGTCGAGTTGATCGACGCCGAGCTTGCGGGTGGCCTTCTCGAACGCGTGGAGGGTCTGGTCGTAGCCGTAGTCGGTGACCCACACCTTCGTCTCGATGAACACGTCCGACCGGTCGAGGCCTGAGCGGCGGATCCCCTCGCCGACCTCGCGCTCGTTGCCGTATCCGGCGGCGGTGTCGATGTGCCGGTAACCGGAGCCGAGGGCGGCCTGCACGGCGGCGGTCGTCTCCTCGGGGGCGCTCTGGAACACACCGAGCCCAAGAGCGGGAAGGGTGACGCCGTTGTTGAGGGTGAGTTCGATAGTCATACCTCAACGGTAGAACGAACCCGGATTGTGAGGGAGGGGCTGTCATTACATGGAACAGCAGAACCTCCGGCACCGCGAGAATCGCGGTTGCGTGGATGCAGGTCACCGCGACATCGGCCGGCCGAGATACAGGAGGTTCACGACATGCCGTCGGCGACTTCGTCATCGCGGAGCGACCGGGAGCATCGGTCGCCTTGTGGTGAAGCGGGCCGCCGGTGCAGGGCACGCCGCCAGACACTCGTCCGGAACGAGCGCCGCGCGAGCGGAACTCCGAGACGGGCGATCGGAACGGGGCGGCTGCTACTCGTGGGGAGAGCGCCTGGACGGCCGCGGCCACATCGGACAGTGGCTCGCTAACCTTTGCTTCGAAGTCCCGCCCTACGCAGCCTTCTTCGACGCAATCGAAGATTATGTCGAGCTACGCGGCATCGAGATAGACATGCTGTCGAATTCCTCACCGTCGCTGCGCCTCGCCGTCGATGGCGAGGGTCGTTTGCCGGTTAGGACAAATCCCTGCGTCACTCCTCGCCCTCGTCGCCGGCCATTTCTCGCAGCCGCTGTTCTTCGAGATCGAGACGTCGCTGCACGCGCCGTAGGACGATGTCGTCGATCTGCTGCCCGTCGCGAAGCCGCAGGAGAGCCTCGCGCTTCACGGGAATCAGCGCGAGCCGCAGGTCTGTCTCTAGGTTGAGGTTGTCATCGTCGCGCCGTGCCAGCGTCGGATCGGACGGGTCGCGGTGAATGCGCGCAAGCGCCGTCCGGATGGTCTGCTCAACATGCGCACGCGCGTCGTCGGGCGCTTGCACGTTCGTTGCGATGTCGTCGAGGGCGTCGAGGGCCGTCTGGGCGAGGGTTTGTTCGGCGAGCAAGGCTTCGTCATACTCGGCAGGATCTTCCGGCAATCGTGCCCACCGGATCACGCGCTGCAGGGTCAGGCCCTGAACGAGCAGGGTGACGAAGATGACAACGAATGTGATGCCGATGATCTGATCGCGGAACGGAAACGGATCGCCCGCCGCGGTTCGTGCCGGCAGGGCCAGTGCCGCGGCGAGCGACACCGCGCCGCGGAAGCCCGCCCACGAAAGAGGTACCCGCTGACGCCATCCCACTCGACGAGCGCGCTGCGCGGGACGGCGGTCGACGGCGCGGATGACGTACGGCACGGTGTTCGACCATGCGAGCCGGGTGAGGACGACGGATGCCGCCACGCACAGCCCGACGCCGAGCACGGCCGGCACTCGGTCGTCTACGCCGTCCACCGCCGAATGCAACTCGATCCCGATGAGGGTGAACAGGATGGCATTGAGGATGTATGACGCCAGACGCCAAAATCCGAAGGCCTCCGTGCGCACATCAGCCGGGACGTAGCGCAGCCCGATCTGCCAGAGCACAAGCGCCGCCGTCACCACCGCGACGACTCCGGACACATGCAGTAGTTCGGCGGGAAGGTAGGCGATGTAGGGCGTCAGCACGCTTAGTGTTCCCAGCAGGGCGCGACCGCGCAGGATGCGCCACAGCCCGAGCACAACCACCGCTGTGACTGCACCGATCACGGTCGCTACGACAAAAGACAGGAAGAACTGCCATGTTGCGGCGAGCGGCTCGATCGACTCGCCGGAGACGACGGCCTCGACCGCTATCGCGTAGATCACCAGCGCGGTGCCGTCGTTGATGAGGCTTTCCACGCGAAGGATGGTCAGGGCCCGCCGCGGCAGCCGGGCCCGGATGGCGGCGATCGCGGTCGCATCGGTCGGAGCGAGAATGGCGCCGAGGGCGATTGCGACGGGCCACGGCATCCCAAACGCATGCGCGATGACGGCGACCACCGCCGCGGTTGCGAGCACGAGACCGATCGCCTGCAGCAAGATCACTCGGAGGTTCGCGCGAATCTCGCGCAGGCTTGTGTTCAGCGACTCCCAGTACAGAAGCGGCGGTAGAAAAAGCAGCAGCACCAGATCGGGCGGCAGACCCACCTCGGCGAAGGCGGGAACAAACCCGACGACCGCACCAAACACGAGTATGACAAGCGGCGCAGGAATGTGAACCCGGTTCGCGATGAAACCGGAGACGAGGATGATCGAACCGATCGCGACAATAAGCGCGAGTACGCCGAGATCTTCCACGCGCTCACGCTATTTGCTAATCAGGATGAGCGGGTAGTTGTCCGACAGTGCATGAGAATCGGTTCAGCGGTAGCCGACGTCTGACGACGATAGGGACATTCGCCGGTCCCCACCGGGC
>CAXTLO010000190.1:0-5310 GCA_964244965.1 uncultured Marisediminicola sp. | reverse complement strand
CCGACTTGCCCGGCTCGAGGTCCTTGTAGGTCTCGAAGAAGTGCTGGATCTCCAGCCGGTAGAACTCGCCCATGTCGCCGAGGTCCTTCATGTGGTCCATCCGCGGGTCGCCCGCGGGGATGCACATCACCTTGTCGTCGCCACCGGCCTCGTCGCGCATGTGGAACATCCCGATCGCCCGGCAGCGCACCACGCAGCCCGGGAAGGTCGGCTCGTCGAGCAGCACCAGCGCGTCCAGCGGGTCGCCGTCCTCGCCCAGGGTGTTCTCCACGAACCCGTAGTCCGCGGGGTAGCGGGTGGCGGTGAACAGCATCCGGTCGAGCTTGATGCGACCGGTGGCGTGATCCACCTCGTACTTGTTCCGGCTTCCGCGGGGAATCTCGATGATGGCGTCGTAGGCGGCCACGGTGCTCCTCAGGTCGTCGAACGCCGAACCCTGCCGGCGGATGGCTGCAATAACGTTACTGGATGCCCTCGGAGCGCCGGCCGCGCCTCAGCCCCGCCATCGCGGACGTGCGGCGGGCGGTGCGCGAGGCTCTGACGGCGACCGGTGATGCTCCCGTGCTGGTCGCACTCAGCGGCGGCCCGGACTCCCTCGCACTCGCGGCTGCTACGGCGTTCGAGGGTCCACGCGCCGGCAGGAGCGTCGGTGCGGTCATCGTCGACCACGGCCTCCAGCATGGGTCGGCGGATGTCGCGGCCGCCGCATCCGCCACCGCCACCTCCCTCGGTCTCACCCCGGTGATCGTGCGCACGGTCAGCGTCGGTGAGGGCGGCGGCCCCGAGGCCGCCGCACGTGACGCCCGCTACGCCGCCCTCGACGCGACGCGACGCGAGTTCGGCGCATCTCATGTCCTCCTCGGGCACACCCTCGACGACCAGGCGGAGACCGTGCTGCTGGGACTGGCGCGCGGCAGCGGCCCCGCCAGCATCCGCGGCATGCAGGGGGCGGATGGGGCGTGGCTGCGACCTCTGCTCGGCATCCGCCGTGCCACCACCGTGGAGTTCTGCCGTGACAGCCAGCTGACTCCGTGGCTGGACCCGCACAACGTCGATCGCGCCTACACCCGGGTGCGAGTGCGACACGAGGTGCTGCCGGTGCTCGAGCGCGAGCTGGGGCCGGGGATCGCCGACGCGCTCGCGCGCACTGCGGAGCAGCTCCGCGAAGACGCCGACGCGCTCGACCACTTCGCCGAGGAGATCGTCGAGGAGCTCGCCGAGCACGCCGAGGCGGGCATCTCGCTGCCAGTGGCCGCGCTCGCGAGCAATCCGGCCGCGCTCCGCCAGCGACTCATCCGGCTGGCGGTGCAAAGTGAGTTCCACGTGTCGCTGTCGCGCGGGCAGACCCTCGAGATCGCGCGCCTGGTGACCGACTGGCACGGGCAGGGGCCGCTCGACCTGCCCGGCATTACAGTGGGACGCCGGGGCGGGCTGATCGAGTTCCGTCTCGCCTCGACGACACCCGACCCGCCGCACTGAACGGAGCCGACGTGCACCTCGACGACATCGCCGACGACCTCACCGGAACGCTGTACACCGAGGAGCAGATCCAGGAGAAGATCGCCGAGCTCGCTGCCCGCATCGATGCGGATTACGCGGGGGAGCAGCTTCTGCTCGTCGGCGTGCTCAAGGGCGCGGTGATGGTGATGGCCGATCTGGCGCGTGCTCTCACGCTGCCGATCGAGATGGACTGGATGGCGGTGTCGTCGTACGGCTCGGGCACCAGGTCATCCGGCGTGGTGCGCATCCTCAAGGATCTCGACACCGACCTCACCGGGCGCAAGGTGCTGATCGTCGAGGACATCATCGACTCCGGGCTCACTCTGTCGTGGCTGAGGGCCAATCTGCTGAGCCGCGGTGCGGCATCCGTGGAGATCTGCGCTCTGCTTCGCAAACCCGAAGCCGCCAAGGTCGAGGTGGACGTACGCTACGCCGGATTCGAGATCGCGAACGAGTTCGTGATCGGTTATGGCCTCGACTACGCCGAGAAATACCGCAACCTGCGGGGTATCGGAGTGCTGGCTCCGCACGTCTACGGGGAGTGACGGCTAAGCGGCCAGCGAACACATAGGCCGCATCCAGCGCCGCGGCGATACTGTTGCAGTCACATTCTTCGGCAGGAAAGGCGCGGGCGGATCGGCCCGCTGACTATGGATTTCAAGAAGCTCTTCCGCGGACCGCTCGTCTACATCCTCCTCGCCGTCGTGGTGGTGTCGGTCGGGTTCAGTCTCTTGACCGGATCGGGCTTCCGCGAGGTCACCACCCAGCAGGGCCTCGAGTACCTCGAGGCGGGCGAGGTCGAATCAGCCAAGGTCATCGACGGTGAGCAGCGGGTCGACCTCGTGCTCAGCCAGGATGACGGCGACGGCACCCAGGTGCAGTTCAACTACGCCGCGCCCCGTGGCGAGGACGTCATCGCCGCGATCGACGGCGCAAACGTGGACTTCGATGACGAGGTCGTGACCGCCAACTGGTTGACCTCGCTGCTCGGGCTGATCATCCCGTTCCTCATCATCGGCGTGATCTTCTACTTCCTCCTCACCCGCATGCAGGGCGGCGGCGGTCGGGTCATGCAGTTCGGCAAGTCGAAGGCGAAGCTCGCGTCGAAGGAGACGCCGCAGGTGCGGTTCGACGATGTCGCGGGGTCGGATGAGGCGATCGAGGAGCTCGAGGAGATCAAGGACTTCCTCAAGGATCCCGCCAAGTTCCAGGCGGTCGGAGCTCGAATCCCGAAGGGTGTGCTGTTGTACGGCCCTCCCGGAACCGGAAAGACCCTCCTGGCCCGCGCCGTCGCGGGCGAGGCCAATGTGCCCTTCTACTCGATCTCCGGCTCCGACTTCGTCGAGATGTTCGTCGGGGTGGGGGCCAGCCGTGTGCGGGATCTGTTCCAGCAAGCCAAGGAGAACTCGCCGGCGATCATCTTCGTCGACGAGATCGACGCCGTCGGCCGCCACCGCGGCTCCGGCATGGGCGGCGGTCACGACGAGCGCGAGCAGACCCTCAACCAGCTCCTGGTCGAGATGGACGGATTCGACGTCAAGACCAACGTCATCCTCATCGCCGCGACCAACCGCCCGGACATCCTCGACCCCGCGCTGCTGCGCCCCGGACGCTTCGACCGCCAGATCGGCGTCGACGCTCCCGACATGCTCGGTCGCAAGAAGATCCTCGAGGTGCACGGCAAGGGCAAGCCGCTCGCCGCGGGAGTCAACCTCGAAGTGCTCGCTCGCAAGACCCCGGGTTTCACCGGAGCCGACCTCGCGAACGTGCTCAACGAAGCAGCCCTGCTGACCGCCCGATCCAATGCACAGCTGATCGACAATCGCGCGCTCGACGAGGCGGTCGACCGGGCGATGGCCGGACCGCAACGCCGCACCAGGGTGATGCGGGATCAGGAGAAGCTGATCACCGCCTACCACGAGGGTGGACACGCGCTCGTCGCGTCGGCGATGAACAACACCGATCCGGTGACCAAGATCACGATCCTGCCCCGGGGCCGCGCCCTGGGCTACACGATGGTGATCCCCATCGAGGACCGCTATTCCGTCACCAGGAACGAACTGCTCGACCAGCTCGCCTACGCCATGGGCGGGAGGGTGGCAGAGGAGATCGTGTTCCACGACCCGACGACGGGTGCCTCCAACGACATCGAGAAGGCGACCGCGACCGCTCGCAAGATGGTCACCGAGTTCGGCATGAGCGCGAGTATCGGCTCGGTCAAGCTCGGTGCCAACCACAACGAGATGTTCGGCCGCGAGATGGGCGGGGCACGTGACTACTCCGAGCGACTCTCCGAGCAGGTCGACGCCGAGGTGCGCGCCCTGATCGAGGCGGCGCACGACGAGGCGTGGGGGGTTCTCAACGACAACCGCGACATCCTCGACCACCTGGCGCAGGAGCTCCTCGAGAAGGAGACGCTCGACCAGGACGAGCTCAAGGAGATCTTCGCCGACGTGAAGCGACTGGCGCCTCGTCCGCAGTGGCTGTCCAGCGACAAGCGCCCCGTGTCATCGCGCCCGCCGATCCTCATGCCCGAGCGCGCGCCGATCGACGCGGGCGCTGTCGACGGCGGCATCGACTCCGAGCCGGCTCCCAAGCCCAAGCGGGCCCCACGCCGCACGAACCCGGGCATCGCGACGGCCTGACCGGCGCATGGCCGGGCGATCGCACGACCTTCAACCACAGGACGACCAGCCGCGCGACGACCAGCCGCCGGGCAACCGGCCGCACCAGATCGACTCCGCGCGCATCGCCGCGGCGGTGAGCGAGATCCTCCTCGCCATCGGGGAGGACCCGTCCCGTCCGGGGCTCGTCGACACTCCGGCCCGGGTCGCCGACGCCTACCGCGAGTTCTTCTCCGGAGTGGGAACGGATGCCGCGGCCCTGCTCGACGAGCGGATCGACGCGCGCCGCGAGGGGCTCGACGAGGCATCCGACACGGGCGACCTGGTGCTGATCAGGGACATCGCGTTCCGCTCGATCTGCGAGCACCACCTGCTCCCGTTCACCGGCGTCGCGCATGTCGCCTATGCGCCCGGCGAGCGCATCGTCGGGCTTGGTCGACTGGCCCTCGTGGTCGCTACGCTTGCCTCTCGTCCGCAACTTCAGGAACGATTGACGGAGGAGATCGCCGAGGTGCTTGAGACCGGACTCCGCCCGCGTGGCGTGCTCGTGGTACTCGATTCGGTACAGCAGTGCCTCACCACCCGCGGGGCTCGCCAACCAGGTACGACGACGGTGACGATGGCATCGCGCGGCTCCCTGGCCGACCCGATCGAGCGTGCCGGCGTGCTCGCGCTCATCGGCACCGGTGACGTGGGATGACCGACGGGCACCACGGCGTCACCGCTGACACGCACCTCCTCCCGGGATCGGCTGAATCCCGCGCCCGTGCCCACCGTCTCTCCACCCAGGCGATCCCCGTGCAGCAGGCCGCCCGTAGCGCGCACCTTCCGTCCCGACGGCGAGAGGCCCGCCGAGCGGATGCGCAGTCGACGCCGCGTCGGGAACGCGACCGACCCACGGGCCCTGCGCGCCCCGTCGTGCTTGGCATCCTCAACGTCACCCCCGACTCATTCAGCGATGGCGGACGGCACGACGATGTCGATTCCGCCGTCGAATTCGGCACTCGGCTGGCCGAGGCTGGCGCCGATGTCATCGATGTCGGCGGCGAATCGACGCGTCCGGGTGCCGACCGCATCCCCGTCGACGAGGAGCAGCGCCGAGTGCTCCCGGTGGTGCGCGAACTGGTGGCACGGGGGATCCCGGTCAGCATCGACACCATGAACTCGTGGACCGCCGGCGCCGCCG
>CAXTLO010000189.1:0-5338 GCA_964244965.1 uncultured Marisediminicola sp. | reverse complement strand
CCGACCACGGTCTCGCTGAGGGTGATCTGGTCGTAGTCGCTCACGTCCATGAACACGAAGCCGTCGCCGTCGCGGTATAGATACTGGAAGTCACGGCGGTCGACTGTCTCGGTCTCGATCTTCGCACCGGCATTGAACGTACGGTCGACGACTTTGCCGCTCATCACGTTCTTCACCTTGGTGCGCACGAATGCGCCGCCCTTCCCGGGCTTCACGTGCTGGAACTCGATGACCGTCCACAGCTGGCCGTCCATGTTGAGGACGACGCCGTTCCTGATGTCAGCGGTTGAGGCCATGGGGATGTCCGTCCGTTCGAGGTCCGCTGGTTGAGTAGCGAGCGACGAGGGAGCACGCGTATCGAAACCGAGAATAGAGTCTACGCCGTCACCCGATGCGACGCCGAACGAGCTCCAGTGCGAGGAGATAGGAGTCGAACCCGAACCCCGCGATCACGCCGGTGGCCACTGCCGAGATCACGCTGGTGTGGCGGAACTCCTCGCGGGCGTGCGGGTTGGAGATGTGCACCTCGACCAGGATCAGCCCCGCAGCGGTCACCAGCGCCACGGCATCCCTGAGCGCGTACGAGTAATGCGTGAACGCGGCCGGGTTGAGGATGACCGGAGCACCGGTGTCGACCGCTTCGTGCAACCACCCGATGAGTTCTGCCTCATCGTTGGTCTGGCGTAGGTCGATCTCGGGTTCGACGTCACGGAGTGCCGTAGCGAGGTCGTCGAGCGACCCCGTGCCGTAGACATCGGGCTCGCGGGTGCCGAGTCGGTTGAGGTTGGGTCCGTTGAGAACGAGCACGCGGGTCATACGCCGACCTCCTGATACGCCGCGAAGAGCAGGCTCTGGTCGGGGCCGGTCAGCACCGTGGGCTTCGCCACGTCGTCGAGCACGATGAATCGCAGCATGCTTCCGCGCGCTTTCTTGTCACGTTGCATGGCACCGTGAAGCGTGTTCCATCGCCCGATGGGGTAGTCGATGGGGAGCTGGAGCGAAGTCAGGATGCTGCGGTGCCGATCCACTACGGCGTCGCTCAGCCGGCCGGTCAGCCTGGCCAGCTCAGCGGCGTACACCATCCCGATCGAGACCGCCGCCCCGTGCCGCCACTGGAACCGTTCCGCGTATTCCACCGCGTGACCGAGTGTGTGCCCGTAGTTGAGGATCTCGCGCCGGCCGGCCTCGGTGAAGTCCTCGCCGACGACCTCGGCCTTGAGGCCGATCGCCAGTTCGATCAGGCGACGGAACTCGACGCTGCTGGAGTCGGTCGCGACCGCGACATCCGCTTCGATGATCTCGAGGATCTCCGGTACGGCGATGAAGCCGGCCTTCACGATCTCGGCGAACCCGGCGAGCACCTCCATCTGGCTGATGCCGCGCAGCGTGTCGAGATCGACGACGACGGCGGTGGGAGCGTAGAAGGCGCCGACCAGGTTCTTGCCCTCGGCGGTGTTGATACCGGTCTTCCCGCCGATCGCGGCGTCGACCATCCCGAGCACGGTGGTGGGCACCTGCACCAGGGAGACCCCGCGCAGCCAGGTCGCGGCGACGAAACCGGCGAGGTCGGTCGTCGCTCCCCCGCCGAGTCCGACGACGGCGTCGGATCGGGTGAAGTCGGCCTGCCCCATCACACCCCAGCAGAACGCGGCCACCTCGACGCGCTTGGCCGCCTCAGCGTCGGGTACCTCTGCGAGGAGCACCTCGTATCTGTCGAGCAGGCTCTCACGCAGTCGCGCCGCCTGCGCGCCGAGGGTAGGTGGATGGATCACGAGGATCTTGGCCACCCCGGACGGGAGAGCATCGGCGATGGAGCCGAGAATGCCCCGTCCGACGGAGACGTCGTACGGGGATGCTCCGGAGACCGGGATGACGGTGGTGTCGTCATGATGATCGGTCATTCGGATGCCTTCTGTTGGGAGTCGAGGCCGGTGACCCACTCGGCTATCTCGGCAGCGATCTGATCGATCGGGCGCTCGGAGGTGTCCCAGGTGCGGCTGGCGAGCCGCTGGTAGATCTCCTGCCGGTCGGCGACGAGCTTCTCCCACGCTGCCACCCCGCCGTCGCGGAGCAGTGGTCGCTTGGTACCGATCCGACCGGCCACCGCCTCGGCGCTCACCGTCATCAGCGCGACGGGCAGCCCGGCGAGGTCACGCTGCGTCTCCGGATCGAGTACGGCACCCCCGCCGAGCGACACCACGGCGCGCTCCCCCAGGGCTCGCGCGACTTCGATCCGCTCGATCTTGCGGAAGTGGGCTTCGCCCCGACCGGTGAACACCTGCGCGATCGGCCCATGGCGGAGCACGACCCTGCGATCGGTGTCGACGAACGGCACTCGGAGGAGGCGTGCGACCCGCTTGCCGATGCGGGTCTTCCCCGCGCCCGGCGCTCCGATCACGACCAGGATCGGGCTGATCGCACTCACGCGTTCACCGTGCTCTCGGCGGAGCCGGTCGCGGTCGTGAGCGCGGCAGGGATCGCGGCGAGGTAGGCGGCCAGATTGCGGGCGGTCTCGGGCAGCGAGTCGCCGCCGAACTTCTCCAGCATCGCATCGGCGAGCACGAGCGCGACCATGGCCTCGGCGACCACCCCCGCGGCGGGGACGGCGCACACGTCGGAGCGCTGATGATGCGCCTCGGCGGCGGAGCCGGTAGCGACGTCGACGGTGCGGAGCGCATGCGGAACGGTCGAGATCGGCTTCATCCCGGCGCTGACGCGCAGTACCGTGCCCGTACTCATCCCGCCCTCGGTACCCCCGGCGCGGTCGGTGAGTCGGCCGATACCCGAATCGGTCTGCACGAGTTCGTCGTGTGCGGCTGACCCCCGCCGCGTGGTGGTGAGGAAGCCGTCACCGACTTCCACTCCCTTGATCGCCTGGATACCCATCAGTGCCGCGGCGAGGCGGGAGTCGAGGCGCCGGTCCCAGTGCGTGTAGGAGCCCAGTCCGGGCGGAAGGCCGTAGGCGAGCACCTCCACCACGCCGCCGAGCGTGTCCCCGTCGTCGTGGGCGCGATCCACCTCGGCCACCATCCGGGCGGATGTGGCGGAGTCGAAGCACCGCAACGGATCCGCGTCCAGCGCCGCGACATCCGCCGGTCCCGGCAGGGGCGAGCCTTCCGGAACCCGGACGGGCCCGATGGACAGGGTGTGGCTCACCAGGTGCACGCCGAGCCCCCCGAGGAACGCGCGCGCCACGGCGCCGAGCGCGACCCTGGCCGCTGTCTCGCGGGCGCTGGCGCGCTCCAGGACGTTACGCGCCTCGGGGAAGTCGTACTTCTGCATGCCGACCAGGTCCGCGTGCCCGGGCCGCGGGCGGGTGAGCGGCGCACCGCGACCCTTCGGGAGGGTCGCGGGGTCAACCGGCGATGCACTCATCACGTCGACCCAGCGTGGCCACTCGGTGTTGCCGATGCGAAGAGCGATCGGTGAGCCCATGCTCACGCCGAAGCGGATCCCGCCCGAGATGTCGAGCTGGTCCTCCTCGAACTTCATCCTCGCGCCCCGGCCGTAGCCGAGTTTGCGTCGCGCGAGGTCCGCGCGGATGTCTTCGAGTGAAACCGGCACCCCCGCGGGCAGGCCCTCGAGGATCGCGACCAGTTCCGGGCCGTGCGATTCCCCTGCGGTCAGCCAACGAAGCATGCGACGATCCTTTCACGACCGGTGCGGTCAGGATTCCTACCCCGCTGGTCGAGCTGTCGAGACCGGCCCGGGCGATCCCGGCAGGTCGGTCACCGGAGGGGTCCCCTGACCGCCGCGCGCATCGCCGAGATCACCCGCGCTTCTTCCGGTAGTTGGCGGGTGCTGTCAGCGGCGGCGAAGAGGCGGATCTGCGCGACGGCCTGGTGGATCAGCATCTCCAGCCCGGAGACGACCGTTCCCCCGGCCGTCGCCCACCGCTCACCGAGTGCGCTCGGCCACGGGTCGTATGCCACGTCGAGCAGGGTACGACCGATGGTGGTCCTCGGAATCGGCACCGACGACGTGTCGCTGCCGCCGGGAAGCGTGCTGATCGTGATCTCGCTCGCATCCTCGACCGGCTCGTCGAGGCGCCCGATGTCGACCGTCACGCCCTGCTGCAGACCCAGTTCTCGGAGACGACCGGCCCTCTCCGGACTGCGGGCCGACAGGTGCAGCCGGGTCGCTCCGATCTGCGCGGCCGCGACCACCGCCGATGCAGCGGTTGCACCGGCACCGAGGATCCACACCGACCGAGGCGTGCCGGCGCCGCGAAGCGCCTCGACGATGCCGAGCACATCGGTGTTGGCGGCGATGATTCCGTCGTCGGTGAGCCGCAGGGTGTTCGCCGAGCCGGTCGCGCGCGCACCGGGGT
Source organism: uncultured Marisediminicola sp. (assembly GCA_964244965.1). Taxonomy (GTDB): domain Bacteria; phylum Actinomycetota; class Actinomycetes; order Actinomycetales; family Microbacteriaceae; genus Marisediminicola. The sequence goes on along the minus strand of CAXTLO010000189.1, from coordinate 1,008 downwards.
CGACGCTGACCAGGGGCAATTCCAGTGCGGCTCGCTTCAGCGGCATCGTGAGCGACAGCCCGCGCCATCCGTCGTCGAGGCCCGCGATGAAGCCCGCGAGGTGCGCCTCGGTGACCTCGATCGCGTCGTAGGTCCAGTCGAGCCCGAGCACGTCGTATGCGGCTCGGTGAAGGGCGGGCGACAGCGAGTGCGATATCGGCGACCCGAGCACTGCCAGCCGGGTGCGTGCCGTCATCTCGGACAGCTCGTGCGGTCAGGCACAGTTCGGGCTCTGGGTCTCCCTGCACCAGTCCTGCAGCTGTCGCACAGCGGCGTTGTGCTCATCGTTCGTCGTCGAGAACACGGTCTCGCCGGTGTCGAGGTTCACGGTGACGAAGTACTCCCAGCTGCCTTCGGCGGGGTTCAGTGCCGCGTCGAGTGCCACCTCGCCCGGTGCTCCAATGGGTCCGACCGGCAGGCCGGAGATCACGTACGTGTTGTACGGATTGTCGTCCGACAACTCCTGCTCGTTGGTGAACACAGAATCCGCGTCGCGTTCACCGTACTTCTGGATGAAGCCGTACTGCGCGGTGGAGTCGAACTGGAGCGGGGTGCCGGAGTCGAGCCGGTTCTGGATGACGCGGGAGACCTTGTAGAAGTCGTCGGTGTTCGAACCTGCTTCGCGCTCGATGAGCGATGCGACGGTCAGCACCCGGTTCCGATCCTCCGGCGCCACGCCGAGCGCATCGAGACGGCCGGTCATCTCGGTGCTCAGCGTCTGCAGCATGGTGACCGCGTCGATGCCGGGCTCGAACGAGTAGGTCGCGGGGAACAGGTAGCCCTCGAGGCTCGGCGCCCCGGCGGGGAGCCCGAAGGGCGCGAGGTCCTGCGACGCGGCATCGAGTTGCTCGCGGGTGACCCCGGTCGCGGCGCTCACCTCAGAGAGCCGCGCGAGTATCCCAGTGAGCGTCGTCCCCTCGGGGATGACCACCCGCGTGAACACCTTGTTCGCCGGGTCGAGGAGGGCGT
>CAXTLO010000188.1:4761-5401 GCA_964244965.1 uncultured Marisediminicola sp. | reverse complement strand
GGCGCGCATCCTCACGACGGGAGGCGCGGCGGCCCGATCGCGAGCAGCGCGGAGAACGCCAGTACGACGACGATGACCACGGCAGCCGTCGACAGCACCGGACGCACGAGCACGAGCCGCAGCATCCGGTCCGCGAAAGTGTCGCGGCGCCCGTCATCCGGTTGCCGGCGCCAGCCGCCGGAGAGCATCGCGCACCGCTCGAGAGCGCGCTCGAGGGGGATGGTCGCGAACGGGATCACCGCCGCGACCAGCGCCACTCCACCGAGCCAGAGCGGCCAGCGCTGGTTGACGCCGACGAGCACGGCCGTCGCGCCGTAGGCGAGGAACACGAATCCGTGGATGGGGCCCGCGATCGTCACGCCGAGATCCGTCGTGGCGGTGGCGTACTTCAGCACGAGACCGGCGATCAGCAGGGTCCAGGTCACCGCCTCGGCGATCGCGACCGTCCGGTACAGCAGGCGTGGGGACACGGCGGTTCGACTCCTGGAGCTCAAGGGTGCTGGATGGGATGCCAACGCTACCGAGGTGCGATGGGCGCAGCAGTCCATCCGCGACTCGCCAGGGCCCGTTGGACCCGACGGCGAGCCCATAGCGGCGGGTGACCTTCATCCGTCCTGCGCCGACCTGGTGGCCCACCACC
>CAXTLO010000188.1:0-4751 GCA_964244965.1 uncultured Marisediminicola sp. | reverse complement strand
CGGATACGCACCACGATCCATCCGGCGTCCTGAAACCGCTCGGTGCGCACCAGGTCGCGTTCGTATTGAGAGCGGTTGGTGCGGTGATGATCTCCGTCGTATTCGGCGATCACCTTCCACTCCCGGTACACGAGGTCGGCTTGGGCCAGCCAGCGTCCGTCCGCGGAAACCGTCGACTTCCGCCCGCAGCTCAGGGAGCGACACATGGGGGCGGATGTCGTACGGGTCGGGCACCACCGGCTCGAGCACCAGATGATCGGCGACCGCGACGAGGTCGTCGAGCGCGAGCATCGGCGCGAGCTGGCAGAACAGGGTGACCGGATCGCTGACGGTGAGCCCGTAGCGGCGGGTGACCTTCATCCGTCCTGCGCCTACCTGGTGGCCCACCACCGCGTTGCGTCGAGGGGCACGCGACGGCGCAGGCGTCGAGACATGGACGGGTAGCGGTGTCTCGAACTCCGCGGGAAGAGGGCACGACCACAGGACGGCCGCAGTGGTGTGGCTGAAGAATCGTCCATCCGCGAGCAGGGGGCGAGGGGAACGCGCTTCGGCATGCGGAGATGGTCGTGCATCTGCTCTGGCGACGCCGGCGGTTATCCCCACCTCGGCGAGATGGCAGAGAGCGCCCTAAGTCGCGCACGCAGGGCTGTTCTTCGCCACTTCGTCGAGGTCGGGATCCCTTCCTGCCGCCGCCACCATGTCGAGATGGCCGAGGAAGTCTCTGCGGGTGTCGTAATGGGTGTTCTTGGTCATCGCGGTCAGCGGGCGGACGAGTCTCGGCAAGCTCGACCAGCGGGGTGGGGCAGGAGGCCGGCGGCGCGGATATCGGCGGGCGCGGCCGGCGGGGGTGACGGGGTCAGGCGGCTGCCACCGTGAGCGACGCGATCGCCGACTGGAACACGGTGAGCCCGTCCGTGCCGGAGCGCATCGCGGCGTCGGTGTCGGGGCCGAAGCCGGGTTCGGTCGCGTGCTCCGGATGCGGCATCAACCCCACGACGTTGCCGCGTGCGTTGGCGACTCCGGCGATGTCGTTGACCGATCCGTTCGGGTTCACACCGAGGTAGCGGAAGGCGACCAGGCCCTCGCCCTCGAGTCGTTCGACGTCGGCGGCGGACGCGATGAATCCGCCCTCGCCGTTCTTGAGGGGGATCGTGATCTCGGCGCCCTGAGCGAATCCGGAGGTCCACGCGGTGGCGGTGCTCTCCACCAGCAGCCGCTGGTCCCGGCAGATGAACGCGCCGTGGTCGTTGGCGATGAGACCGCCGGGCAGCAGGTGGGCCTCCGCGAGCATCTGAAATCCGTTGCAGATGCCGAGTACCGGCATCCCGGACTCCGCCGCGTCGACGACCTCGGACATGATCGGCGAGAGCGAGGCGATCGCGCCGCAGCGCAGGTAGTCGCCGTAGCTGAATCCGCCGGGGAGCACGATCGCGTCCACGCCGTCGAGGGAGTGCGATCCGTGCCAGAGCGCGACGGGAGTGCCGCCCGCGAGCCGCACGGCGCGCTGTGCGTCCCGGTCGTCGAGGCTGCCGGGGAAGGTGACCACGCCGACCCGGGTCACGGCTGCGGCTCCGCCGCGTGCACGCTCACCACGTCCTCGATCACCGAGTTCGACAGCAGGTGTTCGGCCAGCTCGCGAGCCTCGGCGAGCGCCGCGTCATCCGCGTCGCCCTCATATGTCAGCTCGAAGCGCTTGCCGATACGCACCGCGTCGAAGCGCGAGCCGGTGCGGCCGAGAGCGCCCGCGACGGCCTTGCCCTGCGGGTCGAGCAGCTCCGCCTTAGGCATGACCTCGACGATGATGACAGGCACGGGACGGACTCCTGAACGCGAGTGGCGGGGGACCCGAAGAGTCTACCGACGGCACCGGTCGAGGCGGCGCCCATCGGACACGCGGGGTCGGCGGCGCAACCCTCTCCGCGGGCGGATGGTGTGCCGTACTGTCGGTTCCCATGACCGGAACGCTGACCACGACGGGGGAGACCGGATGCCGATGAGACGCGTACGAGTCGTGACGACCTCGGAGGCCGCGGCGGGAGTCCGCAAGCCCGGACTGCTGTGGACGGATGTCCTCGGGCGCGCCGGCACCCGTGCTGCACAGGTGCTGCTGCTGCTGATCGTCGTCGTGGCGATCGTCTTCGCGACCATCCAGATCAAGCTCGTGGTCATCCCGGTGCTGATCTCGCTGATCCTCGCGGCGGCCCTCGGTCCGCTGGTGAGGCTTCTGTCGAGGTGGATGCCCCGGGGCCTCGCCGCGGTCGTGACACTACTGCTCGGGGTGGCGGTCTTCGGCGGCGTGGTGACGCTGATCGTGTTCAACATCCGGTCGCAGTTCGACATGCTGCGCGACTCGGTGCTCGAGGGGATCGACACCGTCACCGCGTTCATCAATGATGGGCCGCTCCCCATCGACCAGCAGCAGATCGAGGATGCGCAGGCGGGGGTGCTCGACTACCTCACCAGTGCGCAATTCGGATCCGGCGCGTTGGCGGGCGCGACGACGGTGGTCGAGTTGCTGACCGGAACGGTCCTCGCCCTGTTCATCCTGTTCTACTTCCTCAAGGACGGGCCGCTCATCTTCTCGTTCCTGATCAAGCCGTTCAACGCCGACCGCCATGCGCGAGCGCGGCGGGCCGGCGGGAGGGCGACGGAGACCCTCGGCGGCTACGTGCGCGGCACGGCGATCGTGGCTCTCGTCGACGCGATCTTCATCGGCGCGGCGCTGTTCTTCTTCCAGGTGCCGCTCGCGCTCCCGTTGACCATCCTCACCTTCGCCGGTGCGTTCATCCCGATCGTGGGTGCGACGACCGCCGGCATCCTCGCCGCTCTGGTGACCCTGGTGACGGTTGGCCCGTTCGAGGCGATCGTCGTCACCATCGTGGTCGTCGTGGTGCAGCAGGTCGAGGGGAACGTGCTCCAGCCCTTCGTGCTCGGCAAATCGCTCAACCTGCACGGACTCGTGGTGCTGCTCGCCCTGACCGCCGGCACCATTGTCGGCGGCATCGTCGGCACCCTCCTCGCCGTGCCGCTCACCGCCGTCGCATGGGCGATCGTGAAGTCGTGGAACGAGCCGGTCGCGCCATCGCCGGCGACGGATGTGGGCCAGGCCGCCCGCGACCGCCACGTCGACCGGCAGCAGGCGCGCACGTCCTAGGAGCGGCGGTCCCGGTTAGTCCGATCGCAGCAATTCGTCCGCTCTGGTCGTGCCGGCGGCGATGAGGCGTGCGTTGGCCTCGTCGCTGCCGAGTGCCCACGCGCGTGCGTCGTCCTCCGACTTGCCGAAGCGCTCGTGGCGGGCGATGAGGCGTCCGAGGCGGATGTCGCGGTCGACCGTGACGTACACCGAGAGGTGCAGAAGCGGTGCGATCTGCTCCCATCCCCCGTCGTCGTGCAGCAGGTAATTGCCCTCAGCGACGATCACCCTGGTGTCGGTCGGGATGCGGACGGCGCCCGGCATCGGCTCCTCGATGTTGCGATCGAAACCGGGCGCGACCACCTCCGTGCCGGGCTCGCCGGCGGTGCGGAGGGTGCGCGCGAAGGCGTCGACGTCGAACGTGTCGGCCGCCCCCATCCGGTCCCGGCGACCGAGCTCCAGCAGGCGCGCCTGAGGCAGGTGGAATCCGTCCATCGGTAGCAGCGCCGTCGGGAGGGCACGCGACCCATCGAGAATCGCAACGAGGTGCTCGGCGACGGTCGATTTGCCTGCTCCGGGCGGTCCGGCGACACCGACGACCAGACGCTCGGATGCCGCGGCGCGCGCGACCACGAGGTCGGCGAGTTCGTGGACGCTGCGCAGCACCGCATCAGTCTGGCCGACGTGGGTCTGTCTCATCGCCCGATCTCGAAAGAATTCCGGTGCGGGTGCATCCGATCCGCGTGGAGCGCCAGTACCACCTTCTCGACAGCATCCCCCTGCCCCTCCTCCAGGTCGCGGGCATTAGTGAAGGAGCACATTCGCATGACGTCTCGTCCCCTCGTCGGCGCCGCAGCTGGCGCCATTCTGCTCACCGCGCTCGCGGTGCCCTCGACGGCCGTCGCGGCGACCGCCGCCGGAAACGCCCAGCTCGCGGTGCTGCACGGAATCCCGAACCTGCCGGTCGACGTCTGGGTGGATGGCACCCTCACGCTCGACGACTTCCAGCCGACCACGCTCAGCCCCACCCTGTCTCTGCCGGCCGCCACCTACTCTGTCGCCGTGACGGAGCCGGATGCCGCTAGCGCCACCGAGGGCGTTCTGATCGGCCCGGCCGACCTCACGCTGACCGCCGGCGGCAACTTCACCGCCGTGGCGCACCTCACGGCCGACGGCACTCCGACGCTGACCCCGTTCGCCAACGATGTGACCCCGACCGCTGCCGGTCAGGGACGGCTCACCGTGCGTCACACGGCGGCAGCGCCTGCCGTCGACATCCTGGCCGGCGGCTCCCCGGTGATCACCAACCTGGTGAACCCGAACGAGCAGATCCTCAACCTCCCCGCCGGCACGATCTCCGCATCGGTCGCCGCCACTGGCACCACCGAGCCCGTGATCGGCCCGGCCGACGTGGCAGTGCAGGAAGGCGTCAACACCATCGTCTACGCCATCGGGAGCCTCGAGGACGATACGCTCACCCTCGCGGTGCAGACGATTTCGGGTCTCGCGACCCCACCCGCCGGTGTACCGGCGGGCCAGACCGGCGAGGCAGCACTCGCCGGATCAGCGCAGCAGTGGATCGGCTTCGGAGCATTCGGGTTGCTCCTCGCCGCAGCCG
>CAXTLO010000187.1:0-5501 GCA_964244965.1 uncultured Marisediminicola sp. | reverse complement strand
GTGCTGAGCCTCACCTTCTTCAACCAGGCCTGGCGCAAGCAGGAGCTGCACACCGGTGCCCGCGGCATGTTCGCGGGCAAGGTGGGCGAGTACCGCGGGGCGCGGCAGCTCACCCACCCGGATTACCAGCTCTTCCCGTCCGGGGAGGGGATCACGGACGACGCGGCCCTCGACTTCGCGAACCGTCCCGTTCCGATCTACCCCGCCACGGCCAGCATCGCGTCGTGGCAGATCGAGAAGACCGTGGCGGTCGTGCTCGACACACTCCCGCCGCTGCCCGATCCGGTGCCGGAGCTCGTGCGGGCAACTCGGAAGCTGATGTCGTATTCGCGTGCCGTCGATCTCATCCACCGCCCCGTGAAAGACGCCGACTGGGGGTCCGCGCGGGCCACACTGCGGTTCCAGGAGGCGTTCGTGTTGCAGGCGGCCCTTCTGCAGCAGAGGGCGTTCCTGCGCATGGAGCGGGCCGTCCCCCGTGAGCCGATCCGCGGGGGTCTGCTGGAGCGGTTCGACTCCGCCACCCCGTTCACTCTCACCGGCGATCAAAAGCGGGTGGGGGAGGAGGTCGCGGCCGACCTCGCCGCCGACGCTCCGATGAATCGGCTGTTGCAGGGCGAGGTCGGGTCGGGCAAGACCCTCGTCGCCCTGCGCGCGATGCTCGCCGTCGCCGACTCCGGCGGACAGTCCGCCCTGCTCGCCCCCACCGAGGTGCTGGCCGGCCAGCACTTGCGTTCCATCGCGAAGACGCTCGGACCCGACCTCGCCGCGTCGCTCCGCCCCGTACTCATCACCGGACAGATGCCCCTCGCCGATCGGCGCAAGGCGACCCTCGCCGCGGTCAGTGGGCAGGCGCGGATTGTCGTAGGAACACACGCGCTCATGAGCGACAACGTCGGGTTCTTCGACCTGGGACTGGTGGTCGTCGACGAGCAGCACCGCTTCGGCGTCGAACAGCGTGAGGCGCTCCGACAGAAGGGGCAGGGCCCGGGCAGCATGACGAGCGGCCAGCGGATGCCCACCCCGCCGCACGTGCTCGTTCTGACCGCGACGCCGATCCCGCGCACCGTCGCCATGACGGTGTTCGGCGATCTCGACGTCTCGACCATCGCCGAGCTGCCCTCAGGCCGCGTTCCCATCCAGACCCACGTCGTGCCTCTCGCCGACAAGCCGGGCTGGGCGGCGCGCATCTGGCAGCGGATTGCCGAGGAGGTGGCCGAGGGTCGCCAGGCGTTCGTCGTCTGCCCCGCGATCGACGCCGCCGACGAGGGCGACGCGGATGATGACAGACCGCCCGATGACGCCGGACCGCCCGATGACGACAGGCGCCCGCGATCGGCCCCGATGAGGGCAGACGTCACCCGGGTGCTCGCCGAGGTCCGTGCCGATCCGCTGTTCGCGCAGATCCGAGTCGAGGCGCTGCATGGGCGGATGCCCAGCGACCGGAAGGACGCGATCATGCGCTCCTTCGCTGCGGGAGAGATTGACGTACTCGTCGCGACGACGGTGATCGAGGTCGGGGTCGATGTGCCGAACGCGTCGACGATGGTCGTGCTCGACGCCGATCGCTTCGGTGTGTCGCAACTGCACCAATTGCGCGGCAGGGTCGGGCGCGGGAGCGCGCAGGGGATCTGCCTGCTGGTGACCCACGCCGAGGCGGAGACGCCGGCGCGGGAGCGCGTGGATGCGGTGGCCTCAACCCTCGACGGGTTCGAGTTGGCTCAGAAGGATCTGGAGCTGCGTCGGGAGGGGGATGTGCTCGGCAGCACTCAATCCGGGGGCCGCTCGTCTCTGCGCCTGCTGCGGGTGGTGAAGGATGCCAAGCTCATCGTCGAGGCACGGGATCTGGCGTCCGCCGTGCTGGAGGAGGATCCGGCGCTCGAGCGCCATCCGCTGCTGCGCGACGCGCTCGCCCGGCGCCTCGACGAGTCGGCGACCGCGTACCTCAGCAAGAACTGAGCCGTCCCCGCTGATCGAGCTACCTTCGCCGGATAGTGTTCACCCATGACCAGGATCGCCGTCGTCCCCGGATCGTTCGACCCGGTAACCCTCGGGCACTTGGACGTGATCGAGCGATCCGCGGGCATCTTCGACGAAGTGCACGTTCTCGTGGTGCACAACCCGTCGAAGACGGCGCTGCTGCCGGTCGCGCAGCGGGTTTCGCTGATCGAGAGAGCGGTGACGGATGCCGCGTTCGCCGGCACCATCAAGGTGACCTCGTGGAGCGTCGGACTGCTGGTCGACTACTGCACCGACGTCGGTGCGAGCGTGCTGGTGAAGGGCATCCGGTCCCAGGTCGATGTGGCCTACGAGACGCCCATGGCCATCGTGAACCGCAACCTCGCCGGAGTCGAGACCGTCTTCCTGCTCCCCGACCCTGCGCACGCGCACGTATCCAGCTCACTGGTGAGGCAGGTGGCGTCGCTCGGCGGCGACATCGACCCGTACGTGCCGGCCGCGGTCGCCGAGTTCCTCCGCACCCCACGAAACGGAGCCGCATCGTGAGTGATTCACCGCAGCCGTACTTCCCCGGCCAGTTCACCCAGCCCGACGGCAGGCCGCACGGCGCGCCCGGCCCGTATCCGACCGGCCCGTATCCGACCGGCCCATATGCACCGAGCCCGTATCCGAACTACGCGCCTCGCCCGGTGTACGCCCCACTCGACCGAAAGCATAAACGGGCATCCTTCTGGGCTGGATTCATCGGCTTGAACCTGTTGAACCTCGGCAGCGGACTCGTGCTCGTCGCGCTGCTGGTCGGGCTGTTCGTCACGCTGTTTGCAGGCATCTCCGCGTCGGCAGAACCGAGCTCAGGGCTCCAGGGCTTCGACGATTTCGTGTCCGAGTACAACCTGGCGCTCTGGTTGATCGGGGCGGGCGTGCTCGGCCTGATCATCTTCGCGGCGGGACTCCTGGTGAGCGTCGGCATCCTCCGCGGAGCGCGGGTGCGCCGGCCGTGGGCGGTGACCTGGGCCGCCTTCGGGATCAGTGTGCCGGTGCTCTTCATCGTGAACACGATCGCCTCGACCATCGGCCAGTTCGTCGGTTACTTCGCGACGTTCAGCACTTTCTTCGCGGCCGCGCAGGGCGGGTCGGCGCCCGACCAGGCGTCGGTCGCGACCGGGGTGGTGGTCGCGCTGGTCTTCGTCGTGCTCTCGATCGGCCTGGTCGGTGTCGTCGGCTGGCTCGCCTGGTGGTGGATGGCGCACGTGTTCCGCGAACGGGTGCCCGTCTCCGTCAAGTGAGCGCGGCCGTTCGGTGAGCGCGGCTCTCCCGACGGCGGATGGCAGAATCAGCGGATGAGCCGGTTCACCGTCGGATTCGCCGCGATGCTGGAGCAGTTGCATCCGACAGAGGCCGTCGAGCTCGCCGCCTATGCCGAGTCCCAGGGCTTCTCCGGAGTGATGGCGGCCGACCATTTCCAGCCGTGGCTGCCGCAGCAGGGGCACGCCTCGTTCGTGTGGAACGTGCTCGGCGCACTCTGTCAGCGCACTATCGGCAACCTCGGTCCGGGGGTGACGGTGCCGACGTTCCGCTGGCATCCGGCTATGGTCGCGCAGGCCAGCGCCACGCTCGCTGCGATGCACCCGGGCCGCCACTGGCTCGGCATCGGCGCGGGTGAGGCACTGAACGAGCACATCGTCGGCGAGTACTGGCCAGAGGCGCCCGGCCGCATCAATCGCATGTTCGAAGCGATCGAGCTCATCAAGAAGCTGTTCGCGGCGTCGATCTCCGGGCGAGACGTCAAGCACTCCGGGCAGCACTTCCAGCTCGAATCGACCCGGCTGTGGACGATGCCCGAGGTGGCACCCGACATCCTCGTCGCCACCGCAGGTCCCGTCACCGCGCGCCGGGCGGGCCGCACCGTCGACGGCCTGATCGCCGTCGGCGCACCACTACCCAAGCTCGAGACGCTGCTCGCCCGCTTCGCCGACGGAGCCCGCGAAGCGGGCAAGGATCCGTCTGGGATGCCGAAGGCACTGCAGCTGCACCTCTCCTGGGCTGAGACGGATGAGGCGGCGATGGCCAACGCCATGACGCAGTGGCCGATGGCGGCGATGCGGTTCCCGCGCGGCGACATCCGCTCCCCGTTCGAATTCGAGCAGCTCGCGAAATTGGTGCGCCCGGAAGACTTCGCAGGCAACCTGGTCATCTCGTCCGACCCCGACGTGCATCGCGCCAGCATCCAGCGGTTCATCGACCTCGGCTTCACGCGCATCTACCTGCACAACGTCGGACGCAACCAGCGGGAGTGGATCGACGTGTTCGCCCGTGAGGTGCTGCCCACGCTCCGGAAGTAGGTCGCCCGGGCGAGAGCGAGAGCGAAGCTATGGTTTCGGCATGGAGCCCTCAGCGGTCATCGTCATCGTCGTCCTCGTGGTCAGCGTCATCGCGGCGATCTGGCTGGTGAGGCAGCTCGCCGCGCGGTCGCGAGCGCAGCAGCCCCGCCGTTCCGCCGGAGATCGGAGTCGAGGTGGCGACTCCTCGCCCGCCTACTACGCGGGAGACGCCGGTGGCGGCGGCAGCGGAAGCCATGACGACGGTGGCGCTCCGAACGACGGCGGCGGCCAGGGCGGCAGCGCGGGCGACAGCGGTGGGGGTGGCGGCGATGGAGGTGGCGGAGGAGGCGGCGGCGACTGACCTCTCACTCGACAGTGCGAGGATCGACGCATGGCCATCACACTGGGATACAAGGCATCCGCCGAGCAGTTCGACCCGCGCGAGCTCGTCGAGATCGCCGTCGCAGCGGAGGCGCACGGCATGGAGAGCGTCGCCGTCAGCGATCACTTCCAGCCGTGGCGGCACGAGGGCGGACACGCATCGTTCTCCCTGAGCTGGATGGCGGCGGTGGGTGAGCGCACGTCGACCATCCGCATCGGCACGAGCGTCATGACGCCCACCTTCCGCTACAACCCCGCGGTTCTCGCGCAGGCGTTCGCGACGATGGGTCTGCTCTACCCCGACCGCATCTTCCTCGGCGTCGGCACGGGCGAGGCGCTGAACGAGATCGCGACCGGATTCCGAGGCGCCGGATCTCAGGACTGGCCCGAGTTCAAGGAGCGGTTCGCCCGACTCCGTGAGGCCGTGCAGCTCATGCGCGAGCTGTGGACCGGCGACCGAGTCAACTTCCGGGGCGAGTACTACTCCACGCATGACGCGTCGATCTACGACGTCCCCGAGCGCGGCATCCCCGTCTACATCGCCGCCGGCGGCCCCGTCGTCGCCCGGTACGCCGGGCGCGCCGGCGACGGCTTCATCTGCACGTCCGGCAAAGGCATGTCGCTGTATACCGACGACCTCATCCCGGCCGTCAAGGAGGGCGCCGCGAAGATGGAACGCGACTACGACTCCATCGACCGGATGATCGAGATCAAGCTCTCCTACGACACCGACCCCGAGGTCGCGCTCGAGAACACCCGATTCTGGTCGCCGCTGGCACTGTCGAAGGAGCAGAAGCACGACATCACCGATCCGATCGAGATGGAGCGAGCGGCCGATGCCCT
>CAXTLO010000186.1:0-5535 GCA_964244965.1 uncultured Marisediminicola sp. | reverse complement strand
CCCTCGTACATGATGGTCTGGTAGTCGACCGCGTCGCCGAGCTGACCCGACCCGCGCTTGACCGCCGAGTCGATGTTCGAGTTCGGCACCGAGGTCTTCTTCGCCTTCTGGATGGCGTCGACGAGCGTCGGATTACCCGAGAGGTCGGCACCGCCGAGCTTCGCGGCGACCTCGATATTCTTGATGAGCTTCGCGAAGGACTTGGCGCGACGCGAGTCGATGATCGCCTTCTTGTGCTTGGTGGTCGCCCATTTGGAGTGGCCGGACATGCGTCTCCCTACGAATCCCACCGGCTCGGGAACGGTCGATCCGGTGCCTGAATAGTGTAGCCAGCGGCGCCCGTCAGCCCTGCCGTACCCCCGCGTCGCGGAGTGCGAGGGCGGCGAGTGCCTGCAGTGCCGGCTCATCCCCAGCGCGCCAGGCACCGGCCGGATCGTCGGCGACGCGTAAGAGAGCCGTCGGCGTCCGGGTGGCTAGCGCGCGTAAGGCGAGCAGGTCGACTCCGCCGGGAATGCGAGCGAGGGCAGCCGCCTCGCTCGCCCGCCTCGCGAACGCGATCCGGCGGAGAAGCCAATAGCGCACGAGGAGCGCGATCGGAACGAGCGCCACGGTCAGCCCGATCAGCACCGCCGCCTGCTCCACGGCGGCCTGCTGGCTGCGTCCTGCCTCCTGTAGCAGACCACCCGCATCGCTCGCGCTGTCGAATGGACCGCGGATGCCGCTGCCGATCAGCGGCACATCCCCGAGCCGGTCCGCGGCATCCGTCATCGTCTGTTGGAACCCCGACCCCGCCCCCTCGAGTTGTCGCCCCAGGTCGGCGAACGTCACGACGAGCGCGTGTGTGGCGACTCCGAGCGAGACGAACAGCACGATAGCCGCGACCGAGGCCAGGTCGGCGATGATCTGCCCTGAGCGGGCGACGGGGAAGTCGGAGTACATCTTCATGAGTCAACTATGTGCCAGCGCGAAACCGGGCCCGAGCAGGTGTCTCCGATGCGCCCGTCGCTGAACCGTGTGGAGATGTGTTGACGGTGTGGCCGATCGATGAGCCACACGGTCAACGACGACTCACATCGTCGGGCTGGTGTGAGACGGTGCTCAGATGAGCGAAGCGCGCGTGCGATCCGTCGAGGTTCCGGATGAGGCGCAATGGCGAGATCTCTACTCGCGGTACCGGACCTTCTATGGGCAGGCGCCCAGTGATGCCGTTCTGGACACCGTATGGTCGTGGCTTCACGATTCCGGGAGGTCGACCGAGGGTCTGGTGGCGGTCGGCGATGGCGGTGCTGTTCTCGGGCTCGCCCACATCCGCCGGTTCGATCGGCCGTCAACAGCTACGACCGGGCTCTACCTCGACGACCTGTTCACGCATCCGGACAACCGGGGACGAGGGATCGGTCGACTCCTGATCAGGGAGATCGCGTCGATCGCCGATCGCGAAGGGCTCAGCGTCGTCCGCTGGATCACTGCCGCCGAGAACGCTGTCGCGCGCAGCCTGTACGACTCCGAGGCGACCCCGACAGAGTGGATCACCTACGACATGGCGCCCTCGCCGCATCGGTGAGACACGTCGCTACGCCTCGGCCACCATCCGGAGAAAGAGCTCGTGGAAGCGGTACTCCCCCGTCATCTCCGGGTGGAACGAGGTGCCGAGCAGGTTGCCCTGGCGCGCTGCCACGACGCGGCCGTCGGGGACACTCGCAAGAGCGGTGACGCCGGGCCCCGCCTGCTCGATCACCGGCGCCCGGATGAAGACGGCGTGCACTGCAGGCGCCCCCAGTTCCGGAACGTCGAGGTCCACCTCGAACGAGTCGGTCTGCGACCCGAACGCATTGCGGCGCACCGCCACGTCGAAGCCCCCGAGGGTCTGCTGGCCTGGAACGGCGTCGAGCAGTCGGTCGGCGAGCATGATCAGGCCGGCGCAGGTTCCGTACACCGGCATGCCGGAGTGGATCGCGGATGACAGCGGCTCCGCCAGCCCGAAGGTGCGGGTCAACTTGTCCATCACCGTGGATTCACCGCCGGGGATGACCAGTCCCGACACGTCGGCGAGTTCGGCGGCGCGACGTACCGGCCGGGCGACGGCGCCGAGGCGCGTCAGTACCGCGATGTGCTCCCGGAAGTCGCCCTGGAGCGCGAGGACCCCGATCGCGCCTGCGCTTGTCGTGTTCGGGCTCGTGGTGTTACCAGCCACGCTCGGCGAGTCGGTGCGGCGCGGGGATGTCCGACACGTTGATGCCGACGATCGCCTCGCCGAGCCCGCGTGAGACATCCGCGATGACCGAGGCGTCGTCGTAGAACGTGGTCGCCTTGACGATCGCGGCGGCGCGAGCGGCCGGGTTGCCCGACTTGAAGATCCCCGATCCGACGAAGACGCCGTCGGCTCCGAGCTGCATCATCAGGGCGGCATCTGCGGGAGTGGCGACACCACCGGCTGTGAACAGCACGACGGGCAGCGACCCCAGGCGGGCGACCTCGGCGACGAGTTCGTAGGGTGCCTGCAGCTCCTTCGCGGCGACGTACAACTCGTCCGGGTTCTTGGACGACAACGCTGCGATCTCGCCCTTGATGGTGCGGATGTGCTTGGTCGCTTCTGAGACGTCGCCGGTGCCGGCCTCGCCCTTCGAGCGGATCATCGCCGCCCCCTCGGTGATACGCCGGAGGGCCTCCCCGAGATTGGTCGCACCGCAGACGAACGGAACAGTGAACTTCCACTTGTCGATGTGATTGACGTAGTCCGCCGGTGACAGTACCTCGGACTCGTCGATGTAGTCGACCTTGAGCGCTTCCAGTACCTGTGCTTCGACGAAGTGGCCGATACGAGCCTTCGCCATCACAGGGATCGAGACCGTGTCGATGATCGCGTCGATCAGGTCGGGGTCGCTCATTCGCGCGACGCCACCCTGGGAGCGGATGTCGGCAGGCACGCGCTCCAGGGCCATGACGGCCACGGCGCCCGCATCCTCCGCGATCTTCGCCTGCTCGGCGTTGACCACATCCATGATCACGCCGCCCTTGAGCATCTCGGCGAGGCCCCGCTTCACGCGGCTCGTGCCCACCTCGGGAGGAAGGGTGCTGCTTACGAAGTCGGACGTCCCGGTGTTGATCGACGTGTCAATGCTCATGGTCCAATTCTACCCGTCGTCCCGACGGCGACCGGCGGCCGATCGCCACTATCGGTCTGCTCAACCGGCCGCATCAGGGCTGATTCGTCCAGACCAACGAGTATCGCCACATCAGGTGCCGTCGCCATGACACGCCCGGCAGCAGCTCAGCGCCGAGACGATACATCGTCGAGTAGCGCTCCGGCGGCGGCCATACGAGCGGAGGACCTGCCGTGCCGTCACCGGGCGCCTTCGGCCGTCGCCGCAGCCGGTTGACAGTGAGGGCTGCGAGCTCGATCGGGATGTCCTTTGGAAACTCGGCTTTCGCGAGCCCGATCACGATCAGCACCCCGCCAGGCGCAACCAAGTTCCGCAGCCGGAGTAGTCCCGCACGCGCGTCCATGTGATGCAACGACGCCACAGCGCTCACGAGATCGAAGCTCCCCGACGCCAACGGTGTGGTGAGCACGTCGCCGGAGAGGTAGCTGATGTCGCCGGCGTCGGGATGCGTCCTGCAACGGGCGATGCACCCGCTGTCCGCGTCGATGCCGGTGACCTCGGGAACGCCCCGCCGACGCAACTCACGCGACAGGTCGCCGTTACCGCATCCGACGTCGAGCGCCCGCGCGCAGCCCGGCGGGATCGAATCCACGACGAGGGATTCGTAGCGAGAGCTCATGCGGTGTCCGCCCCCGGAGTGGTCGGTCAGCTCGAGGCAGGCCAGGCGTCGGCGAGGGCAGCGCGCACGTCGCCGAGCAGCTGCGGGATCGCCTTGGTCTTCGCGATGATCGGGAAGAAGTTCGCGTCCGTCGCCCAGCGCGGCACGACGTGCTGGTGCAGGTGATCGGCGACCCCCGCTCCGGCGAGCCGACCCTGATTCATGCCGATGTTGTACCCGTCGTTGCGTGAGACCTGCTTCAGCACCCGCATCGACGTCTGGGTGAGAGCAGCCATCTCCGCTGTCTCCGCAGGTGTTGCGTCGTCGTACATCGCGACATGTCGGTAGGGGCAGACCAGCAGATGACCGCTGTTGTACGGAAACAGGTTGAGGAGCACGTAGGCGTGCTCCCCCCGCGCGACGATCAGAGCCTGCTCGTCGTCGAGCGTCGGGGCGACACAGAAGGGACACGCATCATCCGCGGGCGCCTCGTGAGGAGCCCGCCCGCTCTCGATGTAGACCATGCGGTGCGGCACCCACAGCCGCTGGAACTCGTCGGGAACGCCGACGAAGTCGCCGGAGTGCTCGAGTTCGACACGATCGTCGCCGCTCACCGTCACACCTGGGCCCGAGTGCGGATGGCGGTGGTGATGCGTTCGATCGCGTCATCCACCGGGATGCCGTTCTCCTGGGTGCCGTCGCGGAAGCGGAAGCTCACCGCGCCGGCGGCGCGGTCGTCCTCGCCCGCGATCAGCTGGTACGGGACCTTCGCCTTGGTGTGGGTGCGGATCTTCTTCGGCATCCGGTCGCTCGAGTGGTCCACCTCGGCGCGGACCCCGGCCGTGCGGAGCCGCCCGATCACTTCGTCGAGGTAGGGGCCGTATTCCTCGGCGACGGGGATGCCGACGACCTGCACAGGCGAGAGCCACACGGGGAACGCGCCGGCGTAGTGCTCGGTGAGCACGCCGAAGAACCGCTCAATCGATCCGAACAGGGCGCGATGGATCATTACCGGCCGCTGACGTGTCCCATCGGCTGCGGTGTACTCGAGCTCGAAGCGCTCGGGGAGGTTGAAGTCGAGCTGCACCGTCGACAGCTGCCAGGTGCGCCCGATCGCGTCGCGGGCCTGCACGGAGATCTTCGGTCCATAGAAGGCGGCGCCGCCGGGATCAGGCACTAGTTCGAGCCCGGAGTCGGCGGCGACCTCCGCGAGGATGGTGGTCGCGTCATCCCACGTCTCATCATCGCCCACGTACTTCTCAGGGTCTTTCGTCGACAGCTCGAGGTAGAACTCGGTGAGGCCGTAATCGCGCAGCAAGTCCAGCACGAAGGTGAGGGTCTGGGCCAGCTCGCGCTTCATGTCCTCTCGGGTGGTGAAGATGTGCGCGTCGTCCATCGTCAGTCCGCGCACCCTGGTCAGGCCGTGGACGACTCCGGACTTCTCGTTGCGGTACACGGTGCCGAACTCGAATAATCTCATCGGCAGGTCCCGGTACGACCGCCCACTGGAGCGGTAGACCAGGATATGCATCGGGCAGTTCATCGGCTTGAGGTAGTAGTCCGCGCCCTGCCGGGTGATCTCCCCCTCCTCGTTCCGCGCCTCGTCGAGGTGCATCGGGGGGAACATGCCGTCGCGGTACCAGCCCAGATGCCCGCTCTGCTCGAACAGAGCCGCCTTGGTGATGTGCGGGGTGTTCACGAAGGAGTACCCCTCCTGTTCGTGCTTGCGCCTGGAGTAGTCCTCCATCTCCCGGCGGATGATGCCGCCCTTGG
>CAXTLO010000185.1:0-5553 GCA_964244965.1 uncultured Marisediminicola sp. | reverse complement strand
GTGAGCCGGCGACGGCGATCGATCCCATCACCAGGCCGTTCTGCATCCCGACGAGAGTCGCGAGGCTTGCGTCGACGCGGGCGAGTTCGAGCGCGACCCATCCGCGGAACACCGCTGAGTTCTCGAAGCGCTTGGTCTCTGCCCACGGCTGGCCGAAGAGGCCGAGCTCGGCGAGCTTGTCGATGACCGAGCGGGGGAAGAACTCCGCCTTCGCCCACAGGTCGTTGACCATCGGACGCACCTCGGTCTCGAGGTAGGCGCGGAGCTCGACGATGAGCGCCTTCTCGTCGTCGGTCAGTGCGTTCTCGTATCCGTAGAAGTCGGCGACGAGGGGCTCGAAGGTGCGGGTGAGGGTGTCGACGGTCATGGAGGTCCTCCGTTGGCGTTGTGGGCGTGGCGGTCGAAGCCGATGCATGTGCGGGTGCGCGGCGGGATACCGAACCATGCTCGCACCGGGCAGCCTAAGCACCACGGCTGCCGCTACCAATAGCGTTGACGCTTAGATCCAACCTCGAGCCGCACTCCTGGCGCCCGTTTGTAGGTCGCGTCACTGTGTAGGTTTCCGATAGGAGAAGCCCCGGATGTTCGTCGCCATCACCAACACTCCCCGCCCGTATGCCTGGGGCTCGCGTACCGCGATCGCCGACGTGCTCGGGCGGAAGCCGTCCGGCGACCCGGAGGCGGAACTATGGCTCGGAGCGCACTCCGGGTCGCCGAGCGCGATCGTCGACCCGTCGCAGACCGGGGGAGCGCGCACTCTCGAGGAGTGGATCGCCGCGGACCCGCGGACCGCGCTCGGGGCGCATGCCGCATCCGCCCGCCTTCCGTTCCTGCTCAAGATCCTCGCCGCGGAGTCGCCGCTCTCGCTGCAGGCGCATCCCACGCCAGAACAGGCCCAAGAGGGCTTCGACCGGGAGAAGGAGGCCGGCGTTCCGATCGACGCGGCCGAGCGGAACTACAAGGACCCGTTCCCGAAGCCCGAGCTCATCTACGCCCTGAGCGACACCTTCGAGGCGCTGTGCGGGTTCCGCTCGGTTGATTCGTTCCTCGACGCGGTCGTCGCCCTCGATGATCCGGGACTTGCTCCCTTGATCGAGCGGGCGTCGTCGGATGCGGCGCTTCCCGAGCTCGTGCGCTGGCTGAGCGAGGGCGGCCCGGAGGTCGACGCCGTCGTCGAGCGGGTGTCATCCGCCCCCCGCGCTCCGGAACTCGTCACCCGGCTCGCGGCGCAATACCCCGGCGACCCCGGCATCGTCATCGCGCTGCTGCTCAATCACGTGACGCTGCGGCGCGGGGAGGCGCTCTACCTCCCGGCAGGCAACATCCACGCCTACCTTGCGGGATTGGGGGTGGAGCTGATGATCGCGTCTGACAACGTGCTGCGGGGCGGGCTGACTCCGAAGCACGTGGATGTTCACGAGCTCCTGCACGTCCTCGACTTCTCGGTCGCGCCGATCCCGTACCTCGAGCCGACGCATCCGTTGAAGAACGTCGAGGTGTTCGCCGCGCCCGACCCGGGGTTCGCGTTGGCACACGTCACCGGCTCTGGGACGCTCGATCCGGATGGTCCGGCGATCGCGATCTGCACGAGCGGATCGTTCGAGATTGCGGGGCGCCATTCGACCCGTCTCGGAAGAGGTGACGCGGTCTTCATCACGCCGGAGGAGCGAGTACTCCGGATCGAGGGAGACGGCGAGCTCTTCGTCGCCATGACGAACGGCAGCCGCTAAGGACGGATCACGTCCACCGCGGTCTGCGCCAGACCGGTCAACTTCTCCTGGGCTCCGGACTGGTCCAGTCCGTTCGGAGACATTCGGACGACGAAGTAGATCCAATTCCGGCCGACGGTCGCCTGTGCGACGCACGCGTCCTCTACGACGGCGCAGGAGGTCACCGCCTTGTCTTCGTCCGTGAGGCCATCGAGGGGCAACTGGTCGTACTCGGCGAAAGCGCCGTCGCGTTCGAGCTGATCGAACGCCCACTGGCCCCCCGGGAGCACGGAATGCTCACCGAAGACGTCCAGCGAACCCCGTCGACGATCTCCCGCATCTGTGCCGGCATGCCGCCGCTCGCGTCCAGCAAGGCCGGATCGACGCCGTAGGCATCGACGGCCACCCACACATCATCAGCGAGCACACCGACGGAGCAGGAATCCGGCTCTCCGCTCGCGCAATACCCGCCGAGGTCGGCGTCTCGACCGTACATCGCAAGGTAATCGGGGAACTCTGCGGCAGCCCCTGGCACTAGCCGCACCGACAGGCTGACCAGATTCGGATTGAGGGTGTCGCCCAGGCTGAAAGCCTCGCCGTTCGAAGATGAGCAGAACAGTCCACCAGCCTGGGCAGTGGCGAACTCGTGTGGGCGCGGGACCTGCGCGTTCGCGAAAAATTTCTCCGAAACGAGCGGAGGGAGTTGTTCAACGAGTAGCCCCTCACCGAGCCCGCTCGGGATCAGCTCTTCACAGGGAACCTGTATGTGAGAGGGCGGGGCCGGTAGTGCTTCCGGCGACGGCGAAGCGGTCGGTGACGTTGTCGGTGACGGCTCGGGCTGCTCGACCTTCGGCTCAGGGCTGCATCCGGCAAGCATCGCGAGGACGAGAACTGCCGCAGCGAGATGTAGAGGCGAATTTCTACGAGTGAACACGAGGCGAGCTTATGAACTGATCGGGTCCGGCTGGGGCCCGTCTGCGTACGGTTCCGTAACGTTCCCGCCGGCGCGATGGGGCTCAGGGGGCGGGTCTTCCCCGCCGGAACGAGAAGAACTTGTGCCCGAGGTAGCTCACGACGGTGGTGATCACCACGATCACCGCCTGCGCGATCAGCGACGACCATCCGGCGACCTCGATGAGAAGCGGGAGAAGCGCCGCATTCAGCAGGAACATCACGACGTAGACACTCTCGAAGCGGAGGAAGTCGAGGATGAGGCTGTCGCGGCCGGTCACGCCGAAGGTGAAACGGCGATGCAGCACGAAAGCCAGGAGCGTCGCCAGCAGGTAGGAGAGAAACAGGCTGAGGAAGTACCGGCCGCCGAGCGTCACTTCGAACACGACGAACAGCAGGTACGCGACGACGGTGTTGACGCCGCCGATGATGACGAACCGCACCCGCTCGTCGCGGAGCAGGCGACGGATGACGGCGAGCACGCGTCAACTGTCCCATGCCGGCTGGGGCACCCTCGCGGATTACGACGTCGGAATCAGACCGCGACGCGCTCGCCGAAGGTACGGCGATAGGCCGCAGGCGTGGTCTGAAGCACTTTGAGGAAGTGGTGGCGCATCACGGCAGCCGTGCCGAATCCGGTCTCGTTCGCGACCGCTTCGAGAGGGGTGTCGGTCTCCTCCAGCAACTGCTGGGCGCGGATGAGGCGCTGCCGGTTGAGCCATGCCGCCGGGGTAGTCCCCATGTCGGCGCGGAAGCGACGCGCGAAGGTGCGCGGCGACATGAGTGCCCTCCGTGCCAGCTGGTCGACGGTGAGATCGTCGCGGAGGTTCTCCACCATCCACTGCGCCACGACGGCGAACGAGTCCACCTTGCACTCCTGTACCGGCGTCGCGATGTACTGGGACTGACCGCCGTCGCGTTGCGGCGGAACGACCATCCGGCGGGCGATGACGTTCGCAGCCGCGGCGCCGTGCTCTCGACGGACCAGATGGAGGCACGCGTCGATCCCGGCCGCGGTTCCGGCGCTGGTGATCACCCTCCGGTCCTCGACGAAGAGCACGTCCGGGTCTACGGCGACTGCCGGATAGTGCGCGGCGAGTCGTGTGGTGTACATCCAGTGAGTGGTGGCGCGCCGCCCGTCGAGTATCCCGGCGCGGGCGAGCGAGAATGCTCCGCTGCACACGCTGAGCACCCACGCGCCGCGCGCTTCGGCGGCACGGATCACGTCGAGGAACCGCTCGTCGATATCCCCGTCGATATTGTGCGCGGGCACCGCGATGAGGTCGGCGCCCGCGGCGACGGAGAGGTCGGAGGACACGCTGAGCTCGAGCCCGAGGCTCATCGGCACCGGCCCGGGCTCCGCGGTGGCGACGGTGAAGTCGAAGGCGGGACCGCCTGAATCACGGCGGTCGATACCGAACACCTCGCTCACGACGCCGAATTCGAAGGGGGTGACACCCGGGATGGCGAGGAGGACGACCGTGCGGAGCATAGCGATCCTTCGTGGCAGGAATGTGCTGATCTGGGGCAACCCTGCCACTGGTGGCCGTTTTGCGCAAATCGTACCTTTTCTGCCATGGCTCTTCTTCTCATTCTCGTGATCCTCTCGGTCATCGCGATCGGCATCACCGTGCACGCGCTCGTTACCGACGGCTACCACCGGATGCCGGTGCGCCCGCCGGACTCGGAGCAGGAGGCACCCGCGCGCTACCGTTGACCCCATGACCTGGCTAGTGACCGGCGGCGCCGGCTACATCGGATCGCACGTCGCGCGCTCGCTGGTGGACTCCGGGTTGGGCGCGGTTGTCGTCGACTCGCTCGTGAGCGGTCGTGCGGCGTTCGTGCCCGACGGCGTGCCTTTGGAGCGAGGTGACATCCTCGACGGCGCACTGCTGCGTCAGGTGATGGAGCGCCACGAGGTGACCGGCGTCATCCACGTGGCCGGATTCAAATACGCCGGGGTGTCGGTCACCCGTCCGCTACACACGTACGAGCAGAACGTGACCGGCACGGCGGTGCTGCTCGACGCGATGCAGGACCGCGGGGTCGACCGGATCGTCTTCTCGTCGAGTGCCGCCGTCTACGGCACGCCGGACACCGACCTGGTCACCGAGGACACCCCGAAGGATCCGCAGTCGCCGTATGGCGAATCGAAGCTCATCGGCGAGTGGCTGCTTCGCGATCAGGGCGTGGCGGCGGGACTTCGGCACACGTCGCTGCGCTACTTCAACGTGGTCGGCTCAGGAGACGACGGCGTCTACGACGTCAGCCCGCACAACCTGTTCCCCATCGTGTTCGAGGCGCTCCTCGAGGGCCGGACGCCGCGGATCAACGGCGACGATTACCCGACACCGGACGGCACGAACGTGCGCGACTACATCCATGTCGCCGATCTTGCGTCCTCCCACGTCGCCGCCGCCCGCCGGCTCGAATCGGATCAAGCCATCGAGGCGGCATACAACCTCGGCAGCGGGGATGGCGCCTCGGTGGGCGAGATAATGTCGACTATCGCGGATGTGACCGGCATTGAGTTCACACCAGATATCGGGCCTCGACGCCCCGGCGACCCTGCGCGCATCGTCGCGAGTGGCGCACTCGCCGCCCGAGACCTCGACTGGCGGATGCGCCACTCGTTACGCGACATGGTCGAGAGCGCCTGGTCCGCGCGCCGCCGTGCAGCCGACGTCGGCTGATCGTGACCGGTTCGAGGCGCGGGATGAACCGGCGGCAACGGCACAGTTCGCGGCGCGTCACGAACCCTCGACGGCTGATCGAGAGTTTACAATCTGCGACTTGACTCGGCGGGAACTACACGGGTGTAATTAGTCCCATACGCGACAGGCGCGAGCCGGAGCCCTGCGCGGAGGGGAGAACGTGTTATGGCACTCGCAGA
>CAXTLO010000184.1:0-5581 GCA_964244965.1 uncultured Marisediminicola sp. | reverse complement strand
GAGGGGAGACACGTGCTCCGCGGTGCCACACCGAACCTTTGGCGAAAGGCCGACACTCGTCGAGATGTCGCCGACGGGCTGCAGAACCTCGCTTGCTGCACGACTCTAGGCGACTGGTCTACTCGCGGTCAACGCGGCTGACGCCACGGACTGAAAGGGGAGCGCCTCACCGCCGCCCCCGCCACCACCTGCGGCTGGTCCACATGCGCGCCGGGGGGGGTTGGCCCTCCGACGTGGATCGCCTGTCGCGGCAGGGGTGTGTCGGCTATGGACAGCTAAGGTTACTGACCAGTAACCTCATCACCACCCGTCACCATGGCGGAGCGCCGTGCGCGAGCCGCACGGCGGAAGCGCATTTCAGAGGGGATTCCATGTCAACGTTCGACCGTAAGACCAGGAGATTCAGCCCGCGCATCACCGCACGGGGCGGGACCGCTGCTCTCGCCACAGCCCTCGTGCTGGGAAGCCTCGGGTTCACCACCACCGGTGCTCTAGCCGAGGAGCGTGCGCCGCTGGCAGCGGGGGTGTCCGTCGATCTCGGCGGAAAGGTGGCGGACGGCACGTTCGTGCCCGACACCTTCAGCACCGGCGGGTACCTCGAGACCAAGCCCGCAGCGAAGCCGAGCCTGCCGAACTTCGCAGCGACGGTGCCGCACCCGATCTCCGAAGACGTGTGGCACACGGCCCGCATCCTGGAATCCACCACCACGATCCCCGGGCTCACCCCGGGTGCGAGCTACGAGTTGCGGCTCTACTTCATGGACTGGTACTTCCTCCGCATCGGCCAGCGTGTCTTCGACGTGCGCGTGCAGGGAAAGCCCGCGCTGGTCGACTTCGACATCAGGAAGGTCCTCAACGAGCGGGGAGCTGACGGAGCGAACAACTTCGGCGTCGAGCGCGTCCTGCCCGTCGTCGCCGATGCCAGCGGCACCGTCACCGTGGAGTTCGTGCGCGGGAAGGCGAACCAGCCGCTCGTCAACGCCCTGACGTTGGTGCCCGTCACCCCGTAGCCCCGTGGTGTGCACCTGGTGAGCGCTGCCCTGCAGGGGACTGCAGGGCAGCGCTTCGCGTGGCGCGTCGGCGATCACTCGAGCACGACATGCGACTACTCGAGCACGACAAACAGACACGACGACATACAGCAGGCGGCCCGGGGTCCCCTCGCCGCGGATTGGAGTACGCAGCGCCCGGCTCGGACTCAACCTCCGGCGCCGGACTCCACCTCGACGATCACGCGCGGCAGCTCGTCGAGCAGTTCCCGGGCGAGAAACCCGAGCGGACCCACCCGCACCGACAGACGATCTCCGGATGCCGCGTGCGCGTGCGTCGCCCACACCGCGGCCTGCTCGACGGACGCTCCGCGAGCGCACAACCCGACGATGGCGCCGGAGAGCACGTCCCCGCTGCCGGATGTCGCGAGCCCGCCGTGTCCGGTACCGGATGCCCACACCCGACCGTCCGGCGCGGCGATCACCCCGGAGTAGGTCACCACCGCACCGAAGTGCTCGGCGATGCGGAGGGCATCGGCCGCGGGGTCATCCGATGGGTCGGCGTCGAGCAGCCGAGCCGCCTCGCCGGTGTTCGGCGACAATACGAGTCGGCCGCCGAACGCATCGGCGATCGCGGGCACGTCGCGCAGCACGCCGAGGGCGAAGGCGTCGAGTGCGAGGATCGCGTCGGATGACGGCAGCGGCGGCATCCGCTCCAGCAGCTCGCGTGCCTCGTCCGCGTCGTCGAGTCCTGGGCCGACGAGCACCGCGTCCGCCCCGGCGATGTCGTCGGTCGCGGCGATCAGAGCCGCACCGCGCACGCTTCCGCCATCCGACTCGTCGAGTGGGACGACACCGCTCTCGGGGATCGCGACCGCTACGTGTGGCGCTACCGATCGGGCTACCGCGAGGGTCAGGCGGCCGGCGCCGACACGCAGGGCGGCGATTCCGGAGAGCATCGCCGCGCCCGGGGTGCCCGCCGCGCCGCCGATGACGATCACCTGACCGCGGCTGTACTTCGACTCTCCCGGTGCCGGCAGCGTCCACTCGCGGAGGAGTGCGGGCGTGATCGGCTCAGTGCGGATGGACATCGCGGTCTCCCTGGTGTTCGGTTCTCGGCGCTCCTACAGCGGAGAGGTGCTCGACCGTCGAGAACGTGTCCAGCGTCCAGCCGGCAGGCGCGTCGGACGAGCGCGACAGCACGGTGATCGAGGCGTTCGCGACGGTGTTGCCACGGGCGAAGTCGAGCAGCTCCCGCTCGCTGAACCCGAGGCAGAGGTACAGCATGAGCATGACCACCGCGTCGTGAGCGGTGATGAAGACCAGTCCGGGTGCACGTTCGAGGTCGCCCATCAGCGAGCGCAGCCGCAGCGCCACATCGCTCCACGATTCGCCGCCCGGTGGTCGGTAGTAGAACTTGCCGAGCCAGCGCCGGCGCGCCGCCTCATCCGGATGCCGCCGCTCGACGCCGCGGCTGGTGAGGAGGTCGAGGATGCCGAGCTCCCGATCCCGTAGTCGTTCATCGACCCGCACCGGCATCTCGACACCGGCACGTCGGAGCGCGATGCCGATGGTCTGCTGCGCGCGGAGATAGGGGGAACACCACAGCTGCGCATCGGCGAGCTCGTCACGGTGGTCGGTGAGCCAGGCTCCGAGCGCATCCGCCTGCTGCTCCCCCGCCGGCGACAGGGGCACGTCGGCGTCGCGGTGGTCCACCTCGATGACCTCGGCCCCCGCGCGGTCGGCGGCGGTCGCGCTCACATTCGCGAGACTCTCGCCGTGCCGGGTCAGCCAGAGCCGGGTGGGTCCGGTCGCGGAGTCGTCGCTCATAGCCTCGAGCCTGCCAGGGGCAGGCCGGTGGCCCAAGTGCTTGAACGGACCGATCCGATCATGCGAAGGGATGCCCGGGTGGTGTCCAGCCCTGTCATCCGTACGACCCCCTGCCTACTGTCGTGGCAGGTGAGAGAACGGGAGAACACATGACACACAGCCAGCCGGCCGACGACACACGCGAGGCGGCTCGCATCGCCACCACCGGCCCGGCGGCCAGGTCGCGGGTCGTGCTCGCCGGTGCCCTGTTCGGCGTCGCCGCCGCAGCCGCCGTCGACGAGATCGTGTTCCACCAGCTGCTGCAGTGGCATCACTTCGTCGACCGGGAGAGCTCGATCGCCGGGGTGGTGTCGGACGGGATCCTGCACGCCTTCTCATGGGTCGCGACCGTGGTGGCGTTGTTCCTGCTCGCCGACCTGAGACGCCGGGGCGCCGTGAGCTGGCGCCGTTGGTGGGGTGCGGTGCTGGTAGGAGCCGGCGGATTTCAGGTGTACGACGGACTGGTGCAGCACAAGATCTTCGGCCTGCACCAGGTGCGGTACGGCGTCGACCTGCTCCCGTACGACATCGCCTGGAACCTCGTCGGCGCGCTACTCATCGTCGCCGGCGTGATCATGCTCGTGGCCGACCGGCGGCGGGCGGATGTCGGAGGTGCCTGAGCGCGGCCATGCGTACGGGCACGCGCTCGACGGCTTTCCGACCCTCGTGGTGCTCGCGATCGCTATCGGCGTCGTGGCGGTGTACCTGATCGCGGCCTCGCGGCCCCGCCGGGGCGGCGAGTGGTCCGCGCGTCGATCGGCGTACTGGGTCGCCGGTGTCGCGGTGGCCGCGGCATCCGTCGTCGGACCGGTCGCGGATGCCGCGCACGGCGACTTCCGCTGGCACATGGTCACCCATCTGCTGCTGGGGATGGTCGCTCCGCTGCTGCTGGTGCTGGCCGCGCCCGTCACGCTCGCGCTGCGGTCGCTCGAGCTCACCCCGGCGCGTCGACTGTCCCGACTGCTCCGCACTTCACCGGTGCGGATGCTGTCGCATCCGGTCACCGCGACGATCCTCAGTGTCGGCGGCCTGTGGCTGCTGTACGCGACCGACCTGTATGCGGTGGCGCACGACGTACCGGTGGTCATGGCGCTCGTGATGGTGCACGTGCTCGGCAGCGGGTACCTGTTCACCGCCGCGATGGTCGGGATCGACCCCGACCCGCACCGGGGAAGCGCTCCGCTTCGGCTCGGGCTCCTCGCCCTGGCGATCGCGTCGCACGAGGTGCTCGCGAAGTACCTCTACGCCGAGCCGCGCCCGGGGATTCCCATCGGCCAGGCAGAGGTAGGGGCGCAGATCATGTCGTACGGAGGCGATGCGGTGCACCTGGTGCTGATCGTGCTCGTGGTCGCGAGCTGGCCGGCCGTGGCGCCGGCGATGCGGCTCAGGAGGGTGAGATCCGCAGCATGACGCGTCGCTTGTGCCCGGCGAGCAGCTTCTCGATCAGCATGACGACGCGGTATTCCAGCCGGTAGCGGTCGAGGAACATCCGGCTGCCGTGGGCGACGGCCGCGCGCAGGCATCCAGAAATGCCAGGCATCCAGACATCGTGGCCGGCCGACCTAGGGTTGAGGCATGACGGATTCGACGCAGCTCGCGTCCACCACCCTGATCGGACCCGTCGAAGCGCCCGGACTGCATGTGATGTCGTTCAATATCCGCCGCCGGATGCCGCATCTGACCCGGCGCAGCCCCGATCGGTGGCGCCGTCGCGAGCCCCTGATCGCGCGCCTCCTCACCGCCGAGCGGCCCGCGCTGCTCGGCGTGCAGGAGGCGATGCCCGACCAGGAGGACGCCGTGCTCGACGCGCTCGGCCCGCCCTACCGTTCACTCGGCTACGGTCGCCGCCCCGGCCAGGACGGCGAGCGCTCACCGCTGTTCTACGACTCGGCGCGGCTCGAGCTGCTCGACTGGCGCCAGCGGGCACTATCGGACACTCCCGATGTGCCGGGGTCGACCGGCTGGGGCAACTGGATCCCCCGCGTCGTGGTGAGCGCCGAGTTCCGCGACACCGCTACCGGGCAGCGCTTCCTCGCGATCAACACGCACCTCGACCACATCTCGCGCACTTCCCGCCTCACCTCTGCACGCGCCATCCGGCGACTCGCCCTCGCCGCCGACCTCCCCGCCCTGATCACCGGCGACTTCAATACCGACGTCGGTTCCGGCCCCTACCGCGCGTTCACAACCGACCGACGGCTCACCGACACCTGGCTGATGGCCGAGGAGCGCGTGACCGCCTCGTGGGGGTCGTTCCCGAACTACCGCGCTCCGAAGCGGGGCACCAAGCGGATCGACTGGATCCTCGCGACCCCCACCTTCGCCGTGCTCCGCGCCGCCATCAACGTCACCCGCTACGACGAGGGCTGGCCATCCGATCACGCGCCCGTGCAGGCCGTCGTCAGGCTGGGCGGATCGTGAGGGGCGGGTCATGACGCGCCGCTCTATGAGCCGGATGTTCCTGCGCCGACCCGTGGGAGCCGGCATGTACATCGCCGACGCCGTACGCGTGCTGGGTCTGATCGCGGTGATCGCCGCTGCCATCGGCTGGGGCGGCACCGCCGCGGGCGTAATGGGGCTGGTGCTGATCGGACTGGTGCTGCCGCGCTTCATCGGTGCGGCGCCCGCGTTCGACATCGGGCTCGGCGTCATCCTGATCGTCGCCGGCTGGTCGAGCGTCGTCGACCTGTACGGCGCCATCCCGTACTGGGATCTGCTCGTGC
>CAXTLO010000183.1:0-5600 GCA_964244965.1 uncultured Marisediminicola sp. | reverse complement strand
GGAAGGCAGGTACCGCCATCCGACTGAGGTGCCGCATACCGCGCGACGGCGCGGCACGGCACGACGGGTCGCATCTGGGCGACTGCTGCGAATCGACAGTGGGAGGCCCGGAAATGCTCTGGATCCGGGGA
Source organism: uncultured Marisediminicola sp. (assembly GCA_964244965.1). Taxonomy (GTDB): domain Bacteria; phylum Actinomycetota; class Actinomycetes; order Actinomycetales; family Microbacteriaceae; genus Marisediminicola. The sequence goes on along the minus strand of CAXTLO010000183.1, from coordinate 5,469 downwards.
ATTTCGTTGGCGGTACCGGTGGGATTTGAACCCACGGTGGACTTTCACCCACACAACTTTTCGAGAGTTGCACCTTCGGCCGCTCGGACACGGTACCGCCGTCGATCTTAGTACAGCGATGCTCAGAGGCGGACGAGATCGGGGCTCAGCTGGTCGATGCCGGCCACACCGCTCTGGTCCAGCGCGAGAATGAGTTCGGCGTTCAATCTCTCCAGTACGGACGTCACGCCCGCGGCACCGCCAGTGGTCAGCCCCCACATCACCGGTCGCCCGACGAAGACCGCGCGTGCACCGAGCGCCAGCGCGGCGAGGACGTGGGATCCCGAGCGGATGCCGCTGTCCACGAGCACCTCGGTGCGCTCCCCCACCGCGTGCACGACCTCTGGCAGCGCCCGCAGCGACGAGATCGAACGGCCGAGCCGGCGCCCGCCGTGAGTCGAGACGACGATGGCCGAGGCGCCCGCGTCGACGGCATCGGTCGCATCATCCGCCCGCAGGATGCCCTTCACGACGATGGGCAGTCCGCTGATCTCGGCGAGCCAGGCGATGTCGTCGAGGCCCGGATTGATCGCCTCCGCGAGGGAACGCTCGGTCTCGTACTCCTCCGGCGTGAGGTTGGCCAGGCGGACGCGGCCCGGCACGTCGGGCCAGTCCGTCGGCTCTATCCCTGGGCGGGAGGCGATAAGAGCGGTGGTGTCCACGGTGAGCATCAGCGCGGTCGCCCCGCCCGCGACGGCTCGCGCGACGATCATCTCGGTGGTGGGACGCTCGCGGAACAAATAGAGCTGGAACCACCACGGCGCCCCGGTCGCGCCGAGCTCGTCGAAGGGAACTGCGGTGTTCGTAGACACTCCGAGCAGCGAGCCGACGCCTCGCACCGCCTCGGCGGTCGCGAGTTCTCCGCGCGGATCGGCGGCCACCTGCTGGGCCATCGGGGCGACCAGGATCGGACTGGATACCGGCTGACCGAGCACAGTCGTCGAGAGGTCGAGCGACTTCGGTCCGCGGAGGGCGCGGGGCCGAAAGGTGACCGCGTCCCACTCGGCGAGCGTCGCGCGGTACTCCTCGGCCGAACCGGCGGAGGCACCGAAGTAGTCGCGGACGTACCACTCGAGCTGGTCATACGCCCGACGTTCGAGGTCATCCAGCCAGGCCATGCCAGAAGGCTACCCGGCGGGGCGAACGCGAAGAGCCGATGGATACAGTCGTGCCATGCGTCTCGTCATCCGGCTGACCGCGATCACCTCCGTCACGGCCGCCGCTCTCAGCGGCACCGCGCTGGTCGGGCGCTACCTCGTGCTACGCCGTCGGTCGGGTGCCGTCATCCGCCTCACCGAAGCGATCCCGGTCAACGCCGCCTACTGGAGAGAGCAGCGCCTCAAGCACGGCGATCTGCTGTACGTGGCGATCGGCGACTCTGCGGCGCAGGGCATCGGCGGTAGTCGTCCCGGTCGGAGCTACGTCGGCCTGCTCGCGCGCTCCATACGCCGCCACGCCGGTCGTTCCGTGCGGGTGGTGAACCTCAGCCAGTCCGGCGGACGCCTCCGCGAAGCTCTCGACAAGCAGGTAGCGGCGCTGCGGAAACTCGAGCCCGACATCGTGACCGTCTCGATCGGCGCCAACGACATCCCCTCCTTCGACGCCGACCGCTTCGAGCGGGAGCTCCGCGAGCTGTACTCGGCGCTGCCGACATCCGCGGTGGTCGCCGATCTGCCGTCGTTCTACTTCGGTGAGTACGAACGGCGGGTGCGGATCGCCAACGAGATCGTGCACCGAACAGCGGATGACTTCGGGCTCACGGTCGCTCCGCTGCACGCCGTCACCCGACGCCGGACCGCGGCCCGCACCGCCCTCCGCGACGTGGCGGCGGACTTCTTCCATCCCAACGATCGCGGCTACGCCGTCTGGGCGTCGGCGTTCGAACCACTCCTTCTCAGCCGCATCCCGGCGGCGGAGTGAACCGATGCCGCGCGCCCGGTGTCGATGTCGGATGCCGCGCATAGGCTGACGGCGTGGCCCGCCCCCAGTCGAACTTCCGTTGCACGGAGTGCGGCTGGTCGACTCTCAAGTGGGCCGGACGATGTGGCGAGTGCCAGTCGTGGGGCACCGTCATCGAAGCGTCGGAAGTCGTCAACCTCCGACCGGCGGTGAAGCCCGTGCTGATCCCCGAGAGTGGAGCGGCCCGTTCCATCGTCGATATCGACGCCAATTCGGTTGCACACTGGCCAAGCGGCATCGGCGAGTTCGACAGGGTCCTGGGCGGCGGGATCGTTCCGGGCGCCACGATTCTGCTGAGCGGTGAGCCCGGCGTGGGGAAGTCGACGCTTCTGCTCGAGGTGGCTTCGCGCGCGGCCGCCACCGGCGCGAAAGTGCTCTACGTCACCGCCGAGGAGTCCGTCAGCCAGGTGCGACTGCGCGCCCAGCGCACCGGCGCATTGGAACCATCGCTGTTCCTGGCCGCCGAGACCGACCTGGGCACGATCCTCGGTCAGATCGACCAGGTGCAGCCCGCGCTGCTCATCGTCGACTCGGTGCAGACCGTGGCATCCGCCCTCTCCGACGGGCTGGCGGGCGGTCCATCGCAGGTGCGTGAGGTCGCGGCGACCCTCATCCGCGTCTCGAAAGACCGGAACCTGCCCATCCTGCTGGTCGGTCACGTGACCAAAGACGGCTCGATCGCGGGTCCACGCCTCCTCGAGCACCTCGTCGATGTGGTGCTCCATTTCGAGGGCGACCGTCAGACGGCGTTGCGGTTCGTGCGCTCACACAAGAATCGCTTCGGCTCCACCGACGAGGTCGGCTGCTTCGAGATGACCGGCGACGGCATCGCCGAAGTGGCCGACCCGAGCGGGCTGTTCCTCTCCCGAGGCGCCATGGCCGTCTCCGGAACCTGCGTCACCATCGCGGTCGAGGGGCGGCGCGCGCTCCCCGTCGAGATCCAGGCCCTCGTGGTGAAGTCATCGGCCCCGCAGCCGCGTCGCGTCGTGAACGGCGTGGATTCTTCCCGCGTCGCCATGCTGCTGGCCGTGCTCGAACGCCGCGGCGGAATGCGGCTGTCGGACCACGATGTGTACGTGTCGACGGTCGGCGGCATCCGCGTCACCGAGCCGGGCGCCGATCTGGCGATCGCGCTCGCGATCGCCAGCGCCGTGAAGGACCGCCCTTTCGCGGGATCCCTCGCGGCAGTGGGGGAGGTCAGCCTCGCCGGTGAGGTGCGCGCGGCATCTTCGTCGAAGCAGCGCGTGGCCGAAGCCTCCCGCCTGGGATTCACGACGATTGTGGATGCAGCATCCGGCCACCTCGGCGAGGCCATCCGTCTCGCGTTCGCCACAGCGGCGCGCGTCGACGAGCGGGTGTCGATCCCCGAGTTCTAGGCGGAATCGCGTGCCCCTGTCGATCAGTTGAGGATGAAGGAGACGAACTCCGACTCGACGGGACCGACGGTCACCTTGTAGTTGTAGGTGGCGCCTGCGGCGGGAACCGGGTCGCCCGGTTGATCGCACGAGTCGACCGATGAGCGGGTCCGATCCCACGGGAGGGCCGCTGAGGTCTGCGCGAGATTGGGCTCGAGCATCATCGGTGCGTCCACGGCGTCGGTCTGGCAGTCGCGCGACGACCAGTACTGCTCCTCGCCGCTCGTGATGACGTAGGTCTGCTGCGTACTCCCGAGGTTGAACATGCAGGAGACGCCGCCCGTGTTGGTGATGCGGAAGGAGAGCTGCGGGATCTGCCCCGCCGCATACACGTTCGTGTCAGTGATCGCCTCGAGCTTGATCGTCGCGGGGTCGCAGTCACCGCCCTCGACGGGCTCCACCGTCGGGGTGGGCTCCGGCGACTCCGATGTCTCACCGGCATCAGCGCCGCCAGTGGCCTCCGGAGCGTTCGCCCTGTCGCTCGCTCCCGGACGGAACACGATGAGCAGCACCACCGCGATGACCGCGGCGACACCGAGAAGAACGAGCAGGCGGCGTCGCCAATACACGCGACTCGGCTGGGGGCCGACGGGGTTCCGAAACGTCGACATGCCCACAGGCTAACTACAGTCGTTTGATCATCCGGGTATTGCCGAGCGTGTTCGGCTTTACCCGAGCCAGATCGAGGAATTCGGCGACGCCCTCATCCGGACTCCGCACCAACTCCGCATACACCGCGGGGTCGAGCGGCTCCTCCTGCATGGGCGCGAACCCGTGCCGGTCGAAGAAGTCGACCTCGAAGGTGAGGCAGAACAGCCTGGTGAGGCCCAACACTTTGGCGTCGTCCTCGAGCCGCTCGAGCATGGCGTGCCCGACGCCGCGGTGCAGCCAATCGGGCACTACGGCGAGGGTGCGCACCTCGCCGAGGTCCTGCCAGATGACGTGCAGTGCTCCGCATCCGATCACCTCGCCGTCGGCGCTCTCCGCGACGCGGAACTCCTGAATCGCCTCGTAGAACACGACGTTGTCTTTGCCGAGCAGGATCCGCCGGTTCACGAGCGGCTCGATGAGCTTCTGGATGTGCGGCACATCAGAGGTACGGGCAGTTCGCACCGAGAACTCGGTCATCCCGCCCCTTCCGTCTTCGCGTGCCGCCGTGGAAATTCAGGAGAATCTACGCGCGACCGCCGTCGTCATAGCGCCTTCGAGCCTAGCGAGTGCGAGATTCCTGAATTTCCGACGGGGGCGGACCGAAGCGGCGCACGCGAAAGGGCCGGGAGCGCGATGCTCCCGGCCCTTGGTCTCGACAAGCTCGACCAGCGGTGTTGTTACGCCTCCAGCGCCGCCACGGGAGCGTCGAGCTCCTCGCGTCCGGGCTGGCGGGCCGTGGTGAACACGTACTCGCCGTCGAGGTAGTCGACGTGCACGTGATCGCCCGAGTTCAACCGTCCCTCGAGGATGCGCTCGCTCAGCCGGTCCTCGATCTCGTGCTGCACGGCGCGACGCAACGGGCGCGCACCGAGCGAGGGATCGAAGCCGATCTTGATGAGCTGCTCCTTGGTCGACTGCGTCAACTCGATCGTCATGTCCCGGTCGAGCAGACGCTCGGCCAGACGCTTGACGAACAGGTCGACGATCTGCAGCAACTCCTCGGGGCTGAGCTGCGGGAAGACGATCGTCTCGTCGACGCGGTTCAAGAACTCCGGCTTGAAGTGCTTCTTCAGCTCCTCGACGACCTTTCCGCGCATCCGGTCGTATCCGGAGGCGGTATCGGTCGACGACGTGAAGCCGATCGGCGTGCCCGTGATGTCCTTCGTACCGAGGTTGGTGGTCATGATGATCACCGTGTTCTTGAAGTCGACCACGCGGCCCTGGCCATCGGTCAGACGTCCCTCTTCCAGGATCTGGAGGAGCGAGTTGAAGATGTCGGGGTGCGCCTTCTCGATCTCGTCGAACAGCACCACGGAGAACGGCTTGCGGCGCACCTTCTCGGTGAGCTGCCCGCCCTCCTCGTACCCCACGTAGCCGGGGGGCGAGCCGAACAGCCGCGAGACGG
>CAXTLO010000182.1:3487-5645 GCA_964244965.1 uncultured Marisediminicola sp. | reverse complement strand
CCCTGCACGAAGTAGCGCTGGAAGAACAGGAACACGAGGATCATCGGGATCACCGAGATGAGCGCGAGTGCCATGATGGCGCCGTAGTCGGATCCGAACTGCCCCTTGAGGAACAGCAGGCCCACCGGCAGCGTGAACAGTTCGTTCTCCTTCAGTGCGATGAGCGGCCAGGCGAAGTCGTTCCAGGTGGACAGGAACGTGAGCAGGATCAGCACGGCGATCAGCGGCTTGCACAGCGGCAGCACGATCTGGGCGAAGATGCGGAAGTGTCCGGCGCCGTCGACCCTCGCCGCCTCGATGATCTCCTGGGGGATGCCGATGATGAACTGCCGGGCGAGGAAGATCCCGAACGCCGTCGCGGCGGACGGGAGGATGACCGCCCAGTAGGTGCCGTAGAGCCCGAGTTCGGTCACCAGCGTGAACTGCGACACCATGATCACCTGCACGGGCAGCATCAGGGTCGACAGCGTGAGCAGGAACAGCACATTGCTGCCACGGAACGGCAGCCGGGCGAATGCGTAGCCGGAGAGCAGGTTCACCACCACGGTGAGCACGGTGACGAACACCGCGATGACGATCGAGTTGCCGATCCAGCCCACCGTCGGGAAGGTGGCGAAGACCTTGTCGAAGTTGGCGAGCGTGAACTCCCTCGGCCACAGCCTGAGCTCTCGCCCCAACAGCTCACCGCGTGGAGAGAACGCGACAACCAGCATCCAGTAGAGCGGGAACAACATCACGACGGCGGTGACGATCGCCAACACGAGTCGTGCGACGTACGATCCGCGGGACCCGTCGAGGGATCGACGTCGTCGGGGGCGGGCGGCGGCGTCGGCGGATGCGACGGCGAGCGCAGGGGTGGTCGTCGTCATGTCATTCCACCAGGTCCTTCGATCGACTGGCTCTCCATTGGATCGCGGTGAAGGTCAGCATGATCAGCAGCAGCACCATGCCGATCGCGGCGGCATAGCCCTGATCTCGGGTGACGAACGCGTTCTGGTAGGCGTAGGTGACGAGCACGGAAGTGGAGAAGCCCGGGCCGCCGCCGGTGAGCACGTAGATGACGTCGAAGACCTGGAAGGAGTAGATCACGTTCATGATGAGCAGGAAGAACGTCGATGGCCCGACCATCGGCACGGTGATGTAGCGGAACTGCTGGAATGCGCCCGCGCCGTCGATGCGGGCCGATTCGTACAGCTCCGGCGACACCCCCTGCAGACCGGCCAGGTAGATGATCATGTTGAACCCGACTCGGATCCAGAGCGTCACGAGCACGACCGAGAGCACCGCCGCCGCACTGCCGGACTGCCACGGCAGCTCGCCCAGTCCGGTCACGCGGAGCAGCTTGTTGATGATGCCGTTGTTCTGGTTGAAGATCAGTACCCCGACCAGGGCGGTCGCGACGCCCGAGATCACCATCGGAAGCACGATGATCGTGCGGAACAGTCCCCGCGCCGGCAGCACCGAGTTCATCAGCACGGCGAGACCGAGGCCGATGCCCATGCTGAGCGGCACGGTGAGGGCGGTGAACAGTACCGTGTTCAGAGTCGACTGCCAGAACACCGGATCGCCCACCAGGCGCGCGTAGTTGTCGAGTCCGACGAAGACGCCGTCGCCGAAGCCACCCGTCTCCTGGAAGCTCAACTGGAAGGCCCAGATCACCGGGAGGAACAGGAACAGCCCGAGGAGGATCAGGTTCGGCGTGAGGAACGTGTACCCCGCGAGCGCATCCCCGAGTCCTCGCCGGCGACGCCCGCGGCGCGGAACGGGACGGCTCGATGCTGCCACCTGCTCGTCAGATACGGGCGGGCGGATGGTGGTGGTCATGCGGTGGCCGCAGCGATTCCCTCGGCGATCGCGGTGATGGTGTCGTCGGTGCTCTGGCCCTGCGTGAAGGCGAGCTCGAGCTGGTCGCTGAGAACCGCGTTGATGGCTGCCATCGACGGGGAGGACAGCTGCGCGACATCCGTCTCCTCGATGGTGGTCGCCTGTTGTACGAACACGGGCATGACGTCGGGGCGGGTGGCGAACTCGATATCGACACCGGTGAGGCTCTGCAGGGTCGGCAGCTCCGTCGTCGCGGCGCAGAAGTTCTCCATCTGCTCCTCGCTCACCATGAAGGCGAGGAACTCGGCGGCGAGATCGGCCTTCTCGGTGGCCG
>CAXTLO010000182.1:258-3477 GCA_964244965.1 uncultured Marisediminicola sp. | reverse complement strand
GTCCTTCGCCGCGACGATGGCGTTGCCGCCGAGGTCGCTGCCTCCGCGCGCGTTGCGGGGCATGAATGTCGCGCCCCATTCGAATTCCGCGAGCGAATCGATGTCGGGCAGCAGGAAGTTGCCGACGAAACCCATGGCCGTGGTGCCGCCGTAGAAGATCTCGTCGGCATAGCTCGACGACTTGACCGAGCTGTTGGCTGGCACCCAGTTCTGGTCGAAGAAACTCTTGGTGAAATCGAGCGTCTCGCGCGCCTCGGACGAGTCGATCGCCGGCGTGACGAGGTCGTCTTCGAGATAGCGACCACCCGCCTGGAACAACCAGTTGAGCCAGCGGGTGACGCCTCCCAGCTGCCAGTTGTAGACGAAGGGGTACTGATCCGCCGGAAGGCTCTCACGCAGCTGCGCGGCGACCGCGGCGAAATCCTCCCAGGTCCAGGCGGACTCGAGCGTGTCGGGCACCGAGGTGATGCCTGCTGCCTCGAACATCGGTCGGTTATAGAGGATCGCGGAGGTGTCGGTCTGGTGCGGCACCCCGAAGGCGGTGCCGTCGAATTGCACCGCCTGCCACAGCGCCGGGATGAACGCATCTCCCGCGGCGGTGTCGAAGTAGGGGCTGAGGTCGAGCAGTTGCTCCTGGCTCGAATAGACCCCGAGGTTGCCGTAGTCGACGCGGAAGATGTCGGGCGCCGTGCCGGACTGGAGCTGCGCGTCGATGTTCTCGAACATCGACTCGTATGGCACCAGGTCGAGCGCGACCGTCACCCCGGAATTGGCTGCTTCGAACGCGGCGATACCGGCCCGGAACCCCGCCTCCTCGGTCTCGCTGCCCCACGTGGTGAAGGTCAGCTCGTTCGCACCCGAGGATTCGGACTGGCGAGAGAATCCCGCGCAACCGGCAAGCGCTCCTGTCGCCGTCGCTGCTCCGGCCGCCCCGAGGAATGCACGCCTGCTGAGTTGCATGAAGTCGTCCCGTCTCTAGACCCTGAATTCGAGGGCCCTCTGGAGTATCAGCCTGTACCCCGGCGGTGGTCAAGGCTGCGCGACTCTGCTCATTTCTGCGCGTTCCATGCTACGTGGATGCGCGGTGTGTCTCGATCGCTCCGGTGGAGGCCAGTTGCTCGTGATGGTGGATGACTTCGGCGACGATGAATTGCAGGAACTTCTCCGCGAACCCGGGGTCGAGATGCGATTCCTCAGCGAGTGACCGGAGGCGCGCGATCTGTACCTTCTCCCGCTCCGGATCGGATGGCGGCAGCCCCGCATCCGCCTTCAGCCGACCGACCTCCTGGGTGATCTTGAACCGCTCGGCGAGCATGTGCACGACCGCCGCGTCGATGTTGTCGATGCTGCGCCGGAGGTCGAGGAGCTTCTCGGCGATCTCGTTCGCCGCATCATCGGGCCTGGAGTGGTCGGCGGGTGAGTGCATGGCGACAAATCTAGGCGCTGGGGCTAAGTAACCGGGGACTCCGGGCGGCTCCGATGGCGCACCGGAGCGTCGCCGTACGACGCGAGCCGCTCGTCGAGTAACGCTCGCACCCTGGGCCAGTCCTCGATGATGATCGAGAAGACGGCGCTGTCGCGCCAGGTGCCGTCCGCGCGCGGGCGGTCTCGGCGGAAGATGCCCTCGAACGTCGCTCCGATACCCGCGATGGCGGCGCGGGACCGCGCGTTCAGGGCGTCGGCCTGGATCTTCACGCGGCCGAAGCCGCATCCGAACGCCTCGGTCAATAGCAGGCGCTTCGCCTCGGCGTTGACCGCGGTGCCCCAGACCCTCGGATCGTAGGCGGTCCACCCGATGTGGGTCGCCTCGAACTCCGGCTCGAAATCGGCGAGAGTCGTAGTGCCAACCAACTCTCCTCGATGCGGACCACCGGCGATGAACACCGCGTACGGGTTGCCGGCCTCCCAGGCGTAGTACGACTCCGCCCACTCGAGGAACGCGGAGAGAGTGTCCCGGTACCCTGCAGGCCCACCCCCGTATCCGCCGGCGAAGACGATCGGATGCGCGATCGCTGCGAACAGCGCCGGCAGGTGGTCGCGCGTCATCGGCTCCAGAGTGATGAAGCGGCCCTCGAGGGCACGGGGTTCCGGGCGTATCGCGGTCATCCGGTCATTGTCCCAGCCAGCAGTGTCGCAGCCATCAGGGCACCGCGAACTTGAATCCGCGATGCGAGCCGACGAAGCCGAGCCGCTCATAGAAGCGGTGCGCATCGGTCCGGCTCTCATCGGACGTCAGCTGCACGAGCGAGGCGCCGACCGCCGCGGCTGCCGTTTCCGTCACCCAGTGCATCATCGCGGATCCGATCCCACTCGATCGCTGATCACCGCGCACCCGTACCGCCTCGACGAGCAGCCGTGTCGACCCGCGGCGGGCGAGACCCGGGATGCGGGTGAGCTGCATGGTGGCGATCACGTCGCCGGTTCCATCCACGACGACAAGGAGCTCGTTGGAGGCATCGCCGATCACGTCGCGCAGCGCCGACCGGTAGGCGCCCTCATCGCCCGGGTCCGCTCGATCGCCGCGCGCTGCGCTCACCGGGTCGTCGGCGAGCAGGCTCATGATCGCGGGGAGATCGGACTCCACGGCCCGCCGGAGGATCACCTGCCGGTTCCGAGCGTGCATGAGGGCGGGGAGATCGAGGGCGGGGATCATCCCCTCAGCCTCGCAGGCGCGGAGCGACCGGAGTAGAGCTCGGCCGTCACAGTGGGTTGATCAGCCGGTCGAGGAAGCGTTTTGTCCGCTCCTCGCGCGGGGACGTGAACACCTGCGATGGTGCGCCGCGCTCGACGATCACCCCGCCATCGAGGAACAGCACCTCGTCGGCGACCTGTCTGGCGAAGACCAACTCGTGGGTGACGACCACCATGGTCCAGCCCTCGTCCGCCAGCTCCTTCATCACGGTGAGCACGTCGCCGACGAGTTCCGGATCGAGGGACGACGTCGGCTCGTCGAACAGCAGCAACCGGGGTCGCAGCGCAAGAGCGCGCACGATGCCGACGCGCTGCTGCTGACCGCCGGAGAGCTCGAACGGGTACGCGTCCTCTCTCCCGGCGAGACCGACGCGGGCCAGGAGGGCGCGCGCCTCGGCGTCGACCTCCGCGCGTGAACGGCGTTGCACGACGATCGGACCCTCGAGGATGTTCTCCAGCACCGTCTTGTGCGGGAACAGGTTGTAGTTCTGGAACACCATCGCCGACCGATCGCGCAGCAGACCCAGC
>CAXTLO010000182.1:0-248 GCA_964244965.1 uncultured Marisediminicola sp. | reverse complement strand
ACGGCGATCATGCCCGCGTCCGGCTGCTCGAGCCCGTTGAGGCAGCGGAGCACCGTCGTCTTGCCCGACCCGCTCGGCCCGATGAGTACGAGCACGCGGCCGCGCTCCACCCGTAGGTCGATGGACGTGAGCACCTCGGTGCCGCCGAAGGACTTCGAGAGCTGCGATGCGACGATCACAGGTGCGGCAGCCACCCGGTCAGTGCGCGACATACCGGTCCAATCTCTTCTCCACCCGCGACTGGCCCG
>CAXTLO010000181.1:0-5658 GCA_964244965.1 uncultured Marisediminicola sp. | reverse complement strand
GATCGGCACCCGTGCCGTCTCGATGAGCTGGTACTTGGTGTGGACGAGGGTCAGTGCGGTGGCGGTCATCAGCGCTCCTGTGCGGTCGAGAGGACAGCCGGGTGAGCGGATGCCGCAGATGGGGCGGATGCCGCGGCCTCGCTTCCCGTGAGGGAGAGGAACGCCTCCTCCAGCGTCGCCCCGCGCACGGTGAGATCCCGGAACGGGAGCCCGCTGTGCACAAGGGCGGAGATGAAGGCATCCGAATCCCGCACGTAGACGATCGCGGCGACGCCGTCGCGCTCGGACCTGTCGACTCCCTCGAGCGAGAGCACGTCGTCGAGCCTGGACGATTCGAGGCGCACTCGTCGCACACCGACGCGGTCGAGCACCCCGCGCAGACTGTCGTCTGCGAGCACGCGGCCGGCTCCCATCACGATGACCCGTTGCGCGAGTGCTTCGATCTCCTCGAGGTAGTGGCTGGTGACCACGATGGTCGCGCCGCGATCGTGCTGCCTCCGGAGGGCGTCCCAGAGCGTCCGTCGTGCGTCGACGTCCAGACCTGTGGTGGGTTCATCGAGGAGCACGAGCTGCGGGTCGCCGACGAAGGCGAGCGCGACGCTGAGTCGTCGCTTCTGCCCGCCCGACAGCGACCCCGCCTGACGCCGGAGCAGCTCGTCGAGCCCGAATTCGGCGGCGAGCGCGGCGGTGGGGATTCGATCGGGGAAGTGCGCGCCGACGAAGTCGATCACCTCCCCCACTTTGAGCGTGGGCGGGAGAGCGGTCTCCTGCGGGGTGCTGCCGAGGCGTCGCCGGCTGCGGGCGTCGCCGGGATCGCCGCCGAACAGTGCGACTCGACCCGAGGTGGGACGCCGGAGCCCTTGCAGCAGCGAGATCAACGTCGTCTTACCCGCTCCGTTCGGGCCGAGCAGCCCGACGATCGAGCCGGCGTCGATGTCGAGATTCACGTCGTCGACCGCGATGATGTCGCCATACCGGCGGGAGACGTGGTCGAGTCTGGCTAGAGCGGTCATGCGTGTTCTCCTAGAACGCTTCGTAGGGTGTCCATATAGTCCTCGAACGCGCGTCGCCCGGTTTTACTCAGTGCGAGGAACGTGACCGGGGTGCGACCCTGGTGGGCTTTGGTCACGGCGATGTACTCGGCGTCTTCGAGCTTCCGCAGGTGCGTGGACAGGTTGCCCGCGGTCATGTCGAGCAGTTCCTGAAGGCGGGGGAAGGTCATCCGGTCGCCGATGGGGAGCGTCGCCAGCGTGGCGGTGATGCGTAACCGGGCGGCGGCGTGGATGACAGGGTCGAGTTCGGTCATGTCCGCGTTGGCGATCGACGCAGCCCGATCGCCGACACCGCGGCGGCGGCGAGGAAGGTGCCGCCCCCGCCGAGTGCCATGACGAGGTTGTTACCCGGCTGTCCGGCGAAGGGGGCGAGGGAGGAGACCACGAGCAAGATGATGCCGGTGACGAGCTGACCGCGATCGCGCCATAGCGCGGCGCCGCCGAGGTAGAGGGTTCCGGCCAACAAACCATAGGCGGAGGGGAAGTACACCGAGATGAGTTCATCGCTGGCCCCGTTGAAGGCGAGCCCGGAGCCGAGGGCGAAGAACGCGAGTCCGCTGAGCGACCAGGTCATTCCGTAGACCGCACCCTGGAAGTCGGATTCTCCACGAACACCTCGATTGATGCGGGATCCGATCACCGCAGAAGCGACGATGGAACCGATGATCAGCGCGGCGAAGATGATCGCGGCGATGATTCCGGGGATGCGGAAGAACGGGTTGCCGCCGTCCCATGCCGACCACAGCGCGAGGAAGCCCGCGAGCCACGCGACGCCCCAGATGCCGTAGAGCCACGGGATCGGCCTCAGGATCGCGATGTCGACTCGGCGTTGCTGGTCGCGGAGGACCGCCATCATCGCGGCGGCGTCGGGCGTCGCGGCGGCGGGAGCGGAATCGTGCGGCGGCTCTGCGGGATTGTGCATGCGTAGTTTGTATCGCGAAGTCATCTGTGCTGTCAACGAGTTTGCGACTCTGCGTCATCCGGTCGGTTGCTCGATGCGCTCAGCTACCCGAAGGCGGACGAGCGCTGCGCGTTCCCGGAAGGGGTAGACAGATCGTCTTGCCCCTCGGAAGGGTCACGTGTCACAATCACCGAGCGCGTCGACGCGCCGACCGAGGGGGAGCTGGCTACCTGTGAGAAGACTATTCGGGGCCGCGATGGCCGCCACGCTGATCGGCACCACCCTGGTAGCGGGGAGCGCGGCCACCGCATCGACCACCGCCGGCGGGAACGGTCACGAATTCGTGGTCCTCTACGCAGAAGGCGCGTCGCTCGACGCGGCCCACGCGGCGATCACCGCGGCCGGCGGATCGATCATCGCGGAGAACTCGAGTATCGGCGCCGCAACCGTGTCTGCCGCCGATCCCGCGTTCGCGGACTCGCTCGCGTCCAATGCGGCCATTCAAGGTACGGCACGCAATCGGATCATCGGAGATGTGCCCGACAATCGTGACGCCTCGGGCCGGGCCGAGAAGGCGGATGCGGCCGTGTCGGACCTCCGGGAAGGCACCGTGAAAGCCGGCACGCGGAAGCCCGGGAAGAACAATCGCGAAGAACCACTCGCCAACCTGCAGTGGGACATGAGGCAGATAGGTGCAACCACCGACGGCTCGTACCGAGTGGAGCGGGGAAAGAGGTCTGTGCTGGTAGGCGTGCTCGACACCGGGGTCGATGGAACACACCCCGATATCGCGCCGAACTTCGACCGTCACCTCAGCCGCAACTTCACCACCGACATACCGGTGGACGCCAACGGCGACTCGATCGACGGGCCGTGCGAGGAGGAGCCGGATCTCTCGTGTGAGGACCCTGCCGATGTAGATGAAGACGGCCACGGCACCCATGTCGCGTCGACGATCGCCTCGCCGATCAACGGCATCGGTATCGCGGGAGTTGCGCCGAACGTGTCGATCGTGAACCTACGCGCCGGGCAGGATTCCGGTTACTTCTTCCTGCAGCCGTCGCTCGACGCTCTCACGTACGCCGGTGACAACGGTGTCGACGTGATCAACATGAGCTACTACATCGACCCGTGGCTGTTCAACTGCGCGAGCAACCCGGCCGATTCCCCCGCCGACCAGCAGGAGCAGCGGACCATCGTGGCGGCGATGCAGCGTGCTCTCGACTATGCGCGCGATCGCAGCGTCACCCTGGTTTCTGCGGCCGGCAACGGCGCGAGCGACTACACGAAGCCGCTCACCGACTCGTCGAGCCCCGACTTCGCCGACGTGGCTGGAGAGGTCGCGTACACCCGCGACCTCCTCGACCCCGCTGACTGCGTGTCGATGCCGTCCGAGGGCGATGGCGTCATCTCCGTGAGCAGCACCGGGCCGTCCGAGCGCAAGTCCTACTTCTCGGACTACGGCAACGGGTACGTCGACGTCGCGGCCCCCGGCGGGGACTCCTATGACACCCCGACGGGCGACCGCGATCTAGCCGGCGCTGTTCTGGCCGCTTACCCGGAGTCGCTGGCGATCGCCAATGAGCAACTGGACGAAAGCGGCGAGCCGACCGATCCCTCGGTGATCAAGAGTTGTGACGCCAAGGGGAAGGCCTGCGGGTACTACCAGTACCTCCAGGGCACGTCGATGGCAGCACCGCACGCCGCGGGAGTCGCCGCGCTGATCGTCAGCCGCTTCGGCAAGTCGGATCGGGGGCGGGCGGGCAAGACCCTTCCTCCGTATGCGGTCGAGGAGCGCTTGTTCGCTAGCGCGACCGAGACCCGATGCCCGACACCGGCGGACTTCACCTACACCCGCCGCGTGCCGCAGTCGGATGGCAGCTACCGAACGGTCGTCACCACCCACACCTGTGAAGGGACACCGGCGCAGAACGGTTTCTTCGGCGCGGGCATCGTCGACGCGCTGGCGGCCGTACGTCGGTGAGGCGCCGCGGGCGGCTCCTTCGCGGAACGCCCGTGGCCGGCAGCGGGACTCAGCAGTCGTCGGGTCGGAGATGAACCTTCGTTCTGGCGGGCGCCTACGATAGAGGGCTGATGTCCGACGCCCCGCTCACCATCGCCTACCCGCCGGAACTTCCGGTGAGCCAGCGGCGCGACGACATCGCCGCCGCCATCCGCGACCACCAGGTGGTCATCGTGGCGGGCGCGACCGGGTCGGGCAAGACGACGCAACTGCCGAAGATCCTTCTCGAACTCGGATGTCACAGCATCGGCCACACGCAACCGCGACGCATCGCCGCGCGCACTATCGCGGAGCGCATCGCCGAAGAACTCGGGCAGGAACTCGGCGGAGTCGTCGGCTATCAGGTGCGGTTCACCGACCGGGTCGGCAAGGACACCCGCATCAAACTGATGACCGACGGCATCTTGCTCAACGAGATCCACCGCGACCGCGACCTGAAGCGGTACGACGCGATCATCATCGACGAGGCGCACGAGCGCAGCCTCACCATCGATTTCCTGCTGGGGTACCTCAAGCAGCTGCTCCCCCGCCGACCGGAACTCAAGATCGTCGTCACCTCCGCGACCATCGACCCGGAGAGCTTCGCCCGGCACTTCGCCGACGCGACCGGAAACCCGGCGCCCATCGTCGAGGTCTCGGGCCGGACCTATCCGGTCGAGGTGCGCTACCGGCCACTGGTCACCGATCTCGCCGACGCCGATCCGAGCGATGACGAGGATGCGGCGGGCTCGAGTCGCGCAATCGACCCGCTCGAGGGGATCAACGCGGCGCTCGATGAGCTCGCGCGGGAATCCGACGGGGACGTACTGGTCTTCCTGAGCGGCGAAGCTGAGATCCGCGACGCAGAGGACGCGATCCGCGGGCGCAACCTCCCGGGCACGGAGGTGCTGCCTCTCTACGGCAGACTCAGTTCGGCCGACCAGCACCGGGTGTTCCGGCCCTCCGCCGTGGCGGGGACCCGGCGCCGCGTGATCCTGTCGACGAATGTGGCCGAGACCAGCCTCACCGTGCCGGGAATCCGCTACGTCATCGATGCCGGGACGGCACGGATCTCGCGGTACAGCACCCGAGCGAAGGTACAGCGACTGCCGATTGAGCCGATCTCGCAGGCGTCCGCGAATCAGAGGTCGGGCCGCTCCGGGCGCACCAGTCCAGGGATCGCCATCCGGTTGTACTCAGAGGCCGACTTCACAGGTCGCCCGGAGTACACGGAGCCCGAGATCCTGCGCACGAATCTCGCCGCCGTGATCCTGCAGATGATCTCGCTGGGACTCGGCGACATCGCCGCTTTCCCGTTCCTCGAACCGCCGGACTCCCGCGGGATCAAAGACGGTGTCGACCTGCTGCGGGAACTCGGTGCGGTGCAGGTCTCGACGGGCGCGACAAGCGCACCGAGCGCACCCCGGGATCCGAGCCCGCCGAGGTCAACACCCCGCATCACCAGAGTCGGCCGCCAGCTGACCCGGCTGCCGATCGACCCGCGGTTGGCTCGGATGGTGATCGAATCGAAGGAGCACGGCGTCACCCGCGAGGTGATGGCGATCGTCGCGGCGCTGAGCATCCAGGACCCGCGCGAGCGTCCGCTCGAGCGCCGTGCTCAAGCCGATCAATCGCACGCCCGCTTCACCGACCGCACCAGCGACTTCCTGACACTGCTGAACCTGTGGAACTACCTCCGCGAC
>CAXTLO010000180.1:0-5670 GCA_964244965.1 uncultured Marisediminicola sp. | reverse complement strand
ACGGTGCCGCACCCTCCCTGCTCATCGGCATCCTCGCGACGGCGATCGGAGTGGGACTCGGCGCACTGCTCGGCCTGCTCGGCGGGCTCGGACCGCGCTGGGTGGATGTCGGCACCACCCGTCTGGTCGAGGTGCTGTTCGCCTTCCCCGGTCTGCTGCTCGCGCTGCTGTTCATCGTGATCGCCGGCCCTGGACCGCTCACCTCGACCGTCGCGGTCGGGCTCGCGACCGCGCCGGGATACGCACGCCTCATCCGCAGCCGCACTCTGTCGGTCCGCCGCGCGAGCTACGTCGAAGCCGCGGTGGTGCTGGGACGAGGGCCGTGGTCCCGTCTGGTGCGCCACGTGCTGCCGAATGTCGGTGGCACCCTCTTCGTTCTCGTCACCCTCGGCGTGGGGCAGGCGATCGTCTGGTCGTCGTCGCTGAGCTTCCTCGGGCTCGGGGTGCCTCCGCCCGCAGCCGAGTGGGGGGCGATGCTCAACGCGGGGCGCACCTACATCGCGACCGCGTGGTGGTTGACCTTCTTCCCCGGCCTGGCCATCGTGCTGAGCGCGGCCAGCACGACCCTGCTCGGCCGCAGCCTGCAGCGTCGGATGAGGCTCCGGTGACGGATCACGTGCTCTCCGTCGAGAACCTCGTCGTGAGATTCGGCCAGGCGACCGTCGTCGACGGACTCTCGCTCACCATCCGCGCCGGCGAGTGCGTCGCGCTCGTGGGCGAGTCCGGCTCGGGGAAGAGCGTCACGGCACGAACCATCGTCGGGCTGGCCGGCGCCGGAGCTCGGGTGACGGCCGATCGCCTCTCAGTGGACGGGATCGACGTGCTCAGCGCAGGACGCCGCCGGCTCGAGCGGATGCGCGGGGCGGTGGTCGGCACGGTGAGCCAGGACGCCCTGGTCGCACTCGACCCGCTCCGGCTGGTCGGCCGAGAGGTCGAAGACGCCCTCCGGCTGCACACCACACTCCCACCGGTCCAGCGACGGGCGCGTGTGCTCGAGTTGCTCTCGGATGCCGGCATCCCCGACGCCGCGGTGCGGGCGGGCCAGCGGTCGGATCAGCTGAGCGGAGGCCTCCGTCAACGGGCGCTGATCGCTGCCGCGATGGCCGGGTCACCGCGGCTGCTCATCGCCGACGAGCCGACCACCGCGCTCGACCGGCAGGTGCGCGATGGAGTGCTCGATCTGATCGGCCGTCAGGTGGACGACGGCACGGCGGTGCTCCTGATCAGTCATGATCTCGACGTGGTGCGTCGGATCGCCTCCCGCGTGATCGTGATGACCGGGGGCAGGGTGGTCGAGGAGGGACGAACGGCCGACGTGCTCCGCGCGCCGTCGCATCCGTACACCCGGCGACTGCTGGCGGCGAACCCGTCGGGCAGGGGAAGGTTCGAGCGGCTATCCCCTTCCCGCGGAGACGCCGTCGCCCCGATCGCGCCCACCATGGCACCGACGATCGGGGTGGCGCCGGCGCTCGAGGCCGTCGGGCTCGGTATCGCGTTCGATGAGCCGGGCGGCGGGCCACGACAGGTACTCGACAATGTGTCTTTCACGCTCCCGGCCGGGCGCACGCTCGGACTGGTCGGTCCCTCGGGCTCGGGCAAGACGACGGTCGGTCGGATCGCGCTGGGGCTCGAGCAGCCGGATGCCGGCGAGCTCCGCCTGTTCGGCCAGCCATGGTCTGCGCTCTCCGAGCGCGGTCGGCGCCGCCATCGCGGTGCGATCGGCGCGGTCTACCAGGACCCGCTCGGGTCGTTCGATCCGCGCTTCAGTGTGCGGCGCATTCTCGCGGACGCGGTGGGCGGTACGCGCGAGGTACTTCCGGATCCGTCATCCGCCGCTGTCGTCGATCTGCTCGCAGCTGTCGGACTGGATCGAGACATAGCTGTCCGTTCACCGCGGAATCTCTCCGGCGGTCAGCGACAGCGGGTGGCGATCGCGCGCGCTCTCGCGGCGAACCCGCAAGTGATCGTGCTCGATGAACCGGTGTCCTCGCTCGACGTGTCGATCCAGGCGCAGATCCTCGACCTGCTCGACGACCTGCAGCGTGAGCGCGACCTGAGCTTCTTATTCATCTCGCATGACGAGGACGTGATCCAGCACATGAGCGACGATGTGCTGCGTCTCGGCTGAACTGCTCCCCGCATCGTCATGACGCCGAGCGACAGCGCATCGCCATGGGGAAGCCACGCCCTAAACTGGGGCGCGCGACCGACCACAGAGACCACCGAGGGCGATCATGAGCGACAAAAACACCCCGTCGGATTCGAGCGACGGCCGCGATCACGACAGCGACACGCCGACCGAACGCTTTGACGCCGCATCGGATGACACGGGGGCGCCGACCGAGCGGTTCGACGTCGCAGATCGTTCCGGTGAGGCGGATCCCGGCGACGCCGCCACGCGTCGCTTGCCTCTCCCCCAGGATCCGAGCGCGGATGCCGCGACCCGGCGCATGGCGAATCCGGGTGCCGACGCCCCCACCGAGCGCTTCGGGCAGCAGAGCGCCACACCGTCATGGCAGCCCGCCCCGTCTGACATCCCCGTCTACGCGACCCCGGTGGCGCCGGCTCCGCGAACCACGGCGCCGCGGACCACGCCGCCGGTGGAGAAGACGAAGCGATCCAACGCAGCCACGACCGCGCTGATCGTGATCGGGTCGCTGCTGTTCATCGCGCTCGTCGTCCTCGCGCTGGTGTACTTCTCCGGGCAGAACAGCACGCCCGTCGGGGCATCCCCGTCACCTACTCCGAGCGAGTCCGCGACCCCGTCGCCGACCCCGAGCGAGGAACCAACACCCACCGAGACCGAGGAACCGGAACCGGAACCGGAACCGCAACCGGCGCCCGCCTCGTTCGTGAGCTTCTCCCCCGCCGACGGCACCGAGATCAGCTGCCCCGACGACACCAGCGACGTGCCGCTGACCTTCTCCTGGACGAGCACCGATGCCGAGCGCGCCTGGATCGCGGCAGGTGAGACGGATGCCCGGGCCAACCCCGATGCCGGAGTGGACCCGAGTGGCACGTACCGCGACCTGGTGTTCGACTGCTCACGTGAGACCGAGATCTACACCGTGTCATTGGAGAACGCGCAGGGCGACCTGACGAACCAGTCGGTTACGCTGCGTCGCGCGCTCGAGGATTAGCGCGAGCCATACCTGTCGTCAGGCCAGGCGGTCGCGCCTCCCTCCGGCGTCGTCGGAGGCGTTCCCGAACCAGGTCGGCAGGTGCCGGATGAGGTCGCTCTGGTCGTCGCCGATCCACGCCACGTGACCATCCGGGCGCAACAACACCGCGGGGGCATCCAGTGGTGCGTCGACATCCGTGATCAGGTCGACCCGGTCGCTCCAGCCCGTCAAGGAGAGCTCACCGGTTCGATCCAGCAGGAGTCCGCGCCCGTCGCGGGTCCGTTCGTAGAGGCGGCCGCGCGTCAGTGGAATATCGCGCAGTCGTCGGCCGAGCAGGTCGGGTCCGCCGCCGAAGTCGTAGCGGATGCCGAGCGCGGCGACCTTCTCGGCTAGCAGCGAGGCGACACCCTCGATACCCATCAGCTCGGTCAACACCCGTCGAACCGCCTGCGCACCGGGCTGTGCCGACACGAGTTCGCTCTGCGCTCGGGTGCTGGTCAGCACGTCCTCGGCCACCGGGCGGCGCTCGCTCTCGTAGCTGTCGAGTAGTCCGTCAGGTGCCCAACCGGCGACCTCGGCGGCGAGCTTCCAGCCGAGGTTGAAGGCATCCTGGATACCGAGATTCAGACCCTGCCCTCCCAGCGGCGGGTGAACGTGTGCCGCGTCTCCGGCCAGAAGGACGCGGCCGACCTGATAACGATCGACCAGACGGGTGGCGTCCGTGAAGCGAGACAACCAACGCGGCGAGTGGACGCCGAAATCCGAACCCGCGAAAGCCCGCAGCTGCGCGCGGAACTCCTCCAGTGTCGGCGGAGTCGAACGGTCTTCGGACACGGCGGCCGCGGGCACGACCGCGCGGTACACACCCTCACCGGCGGGTCCGATGCCGAACCCCCGATTGGTTCTGCGCACCTCCTCCGCCACGGCGATCACCTCGTCGTGCGCGGTGGTGACCTCCACCTCACCGAGCAGCCACTCCGTCGTCGCGGGCTCCCCGGGGAAGCCCACGCCGAGGAGTCGGCGCACGAGGCTGCGTCCGCCGTCGCAGCCGACCAGCCAGCGCGCCCGCAGACACGTGCCGTCAGCGAGATCGACGCGCACCTCCTCCTCATGCTGCTCGACACCCGTCACCTCGACTCCTCGCCGTATCTGCGCACCGAGCTCGCCGGCGCGCTCTGCCAGCAGCCGGTCGGTGACGGGCTGAGGGATGCCGAGCACATAGCCGTGCGCAGTGTCGAGTGTCACCGGCCGAGGCGGCTCGATCCCTGCAAAGCTCCCGATGCCGTCGGGATACCGGCGTCCGAGCTCGAGGAACCGGTTGAGCAATCCGCGTTGATCCAGGATCTCGATGCTGCGCGGGTGGAGGCCGAGCGATCGGACTGCCCGGCTCGGCTCGGCATCCCGCTCCAGCACCAGCACGTTCACTTCGTGCAGTCGTAGCTCGGCGGCCAGCATCATCCCTGTCGGCCCACCGCCGCTGATGATCACATCGAACATCGAAACCCCCCTCATAGAGCGGGGTCTTCGCCCGCGGTCGGCCATTCTGGTCGGCATCATGGGTCTTGCGGCAAGCCCCTACGCGGGCGATATCCTGAGCATGGCGAAAGGGGCGGTACTTCTCGCCTTTCGACTGCACGCGGTGACCTCTCCCTCGGCGCGGGGTTCCGGTGAGCCGGTAGAATCGACGCTTCTCACACTCAGGCACCTTCTGCTGACGCGGTGCCGCACATATCGAACCGGAGCGCCACCATGAGCCACGCCATTCCCGACAAGCCCGCCCTCGAGGGGCTGGAGCACAAGTGGGGCCCACGCTGGGAAACGGATGGCACGTACCGGTTCGATCGGGCGGCGACGACCCGCGACAACGTGTTCTCGATCGACACTCCCCCGCCGACGGCGTCGGGCAGCCTGCACATCGGCCACGTGTTCAGCTACACCCACATGGATCTGGCCGCCCGTTACCAGCGCATGCGCGGACGCAGCATCTTCTACCCGATGGGCTGGGATGACAACGGTCTGCCGACCGAGCGCCGGGTGCAGAACTACTACGGGGTGCGCTGTGATCCCAGCCTTCCCTACCTCTCGGACTACACGCCACCCTTGGACGGCGGGAGCGGCGCCTCCTCGAAAGCGGCGGATCAGCAGCCCATCTCGCGACGCAACTTCGTCGAGCTGTGCGAGAAGCTCACCCTCGAGGACGAGAAGCAGTTCGAAGACGTGTGGCGCAAGCTCGGCCTGTCGGTCGACTGGACCCAGAGCTACCGCACGATCGGCGACGACGCGCAGCGCGCCGCCCAGCGCGCCTTCCTCCGCAACCTCGCCCGCGGTGAGGCGTATCAGGCGGATGCTCCCACACTGTGGGATGTGACCTTCCGGACCGCCGTCGCCCAGGCCGAGCTGGAGGACAAGGAGCAGCCCGCCGCGTATCACCGGCTCGCCTTTCACCCGACCAGCGGCGAAGACGGCGACGTGGTGATCGAGACCACCCGTCCAGAGCTGCTGCCCGCGTGCGTCGCCGTGGTCGCGCATCCGGATGACAAGCGCTACC
>CAXTLO010000179.1:0-5815 GCA_964244965.1 uncultured Marisediminicola sp. | reverse complement strand
TGCTCATTGGAGTCCCATGTTCAGTGATTCTTCCGAGGTGCTCAAGTTCATCAAGGACACCGACGTCAAGTTCCTCGATATCCGGTTCACGGACCTGCCCGGAGTGCAGCAGCACTTCAACATCCCGGCGTCCACCGTCGATGAGGAGTTCTTCGCCGTCGGCCAGCTGTTCGACGGGTCATCCATCCGCGGCTTCGCCTCGATCCACGAGTCCGACATGCAGCTCATCCCCGATGTGACGACGGCGTATGTCGACCCCTTTCGCACCGAGCGGACGCTGATCATGGTGTTCGACATCTACAACCCCCGCAACGGCGAGATCTATCACCGTGATCCCCGCCAGGTGGCCAAGAAGGCCGAGAAGTTCCTCGCGTCCACCGGCATCGCCGACACCGCGTTCTTCGCCCCCGAGGCGGAGTTCTACATCTTCGACGACGTGCGCTACGAGACCAAGCAGAACTCGAGCTTCTACGAGGTCGACTCCGACGAGGGAGCCTGGAACACCGGCCGGGTCGAGGTCGGCGGCAACCTCGCGAACAAGACGCCGTACAAGGGCGGGTACTTCCCGGTCAGTCCGGTCGACAAGCAGGCCGACCTCCGCGACGACATCAGCCTCAAGCTCATCGACGCGGGCCTCATCCTCGAGCGCGCTCACCACGAGGTCGGCACCGGCGGCCAGGCGGAGATCAACTACCGCTTCGACACGATGGTGCATGCTGCCGACGACATCCTGAAGTTCAAGTACATCGTCAAGAACACCGCGAACGAGTGGGGCAAGACGGCGACGTTCATGCCCAAGCCCCTGTTCGGCGACAACGGATCGGGTATGCACACCCACCAGTCGCTGTGGAACGACGGCACGCCGCTGTTCTACGACGAGAGCGGCTACGGCGGACTCAGCGACATCGCCCGCTGGTACATCGGCGGGTTGCTCAAGCACGCGCCCGCGGTGCTCGCCTTCACCAACCCCACCCTGAACTCGTACCGCCGGCTGATCCCTGGGTTCGAGGCTCCGGTGAACCTGGTCTACTCCGCTGGCAATCGCTCGGCGTCCATCCGCATCCCGATCACCGGTACCAACCCGAAGGCCAAGCGCATCGAGTTCCGCGCGCCCGATGCCTCGGGCAACCCCTACCTCGCATTCGCGGCGCAGCTGATGGCCGGGATCGATGGGATCATCAACCGGATCGAGCCGCACGAGCCGGTGGACAAGGACCTGTACGAGCTTCCGCCGGAGGAGGCCAAGAGCATCCCGCAGGTTCCCGGGTCGCTTGCCGAGGCGCTCGACGCGCTGGAGGCCGACCACGACTTCCTCATCGCCGGGAACGTGTTCACGCCCGACCTGATTGAGAACTGGATCGCGTACAAGCGCGAGAAGGAGATCATTCCCGCTGCACAGCGTCCGCACCCCTTCGAGTACGAGCTGTACTTCGGAGTCTGACCGGTCGAACGTCGAAGGGCCGCACCTCATTCAGGTGCGGCCCTTCGACGTTCCGGCTCAGCCGTAGAAACGCCGTTCGAACACCTGACGGGCGAGCCGCGTCGTGCGCAGGTAGTCGTCCTCGAGCACGCTGGCGCTCCCCGGTGGATACTCCATGAGCCGGGCAATACCCTCGAGCTGGGGACGATCCACGGGCAGCACGTCGGTGGTCCGCACCATCCACAGCGTCATGGCCGACCTCGCCCTGGACGCGAGAATCCATGCGGCTCGTAGTCGCGCGGCGTCGCGGTCGGGCACGAAGCCGTGCGCGACGGCGGCATCGAGCGCCTCGAGAGTGGATGTCGTCCGTAGATCCGGTACCCGAGCGGCGTGCTGGAGCTGGATGAGCTGCACGAACCACTCCACGTCGCTCAGCGAGCCGCGTCCGAGCTTCAAGTGGCGCGCGGGATCGGCTGCCTGAGGGAGCCGCTCCGACTCCACCCGTGCCTTGATCCGCTTCACCTCGCGCACACTGCGGTCATCGATCGAGAGGGGATAGCGCACCGCGTCGGCCATCGATTCGAAGTCTCCGAGGAGTGCGTGATCGCCCGCGACTCCCCTGGCTCTGAGCAGCGCCTGCGCCTCCCAGGTGAGCGACCACCGTGCGTAGTAGGCGCGGTAGGAGTCGAGCGAGCGCACGACGGGACCGTTCTTCCCCTCCGGACGCAGGTCGATGTCGAGCTCGAACGGCAGACGCACGTCCTCGGTCCAGGCGACCAGCTTCTGCACGATCCGCTGAGCCGTCGTCCGCGCCCGCTCCGGATCAGCAGTGGTCGGACGGTACACGTAGACCACGTCGGCATCTGATCCGAAGCCCAACTCGCCGCCGCCGTACCGCCCGAGAGCGACGACGCCGAACTCGATGCCGTCGTCCTCCGATCGCGCGAGTTCGAGCACTCCGGTGATCAGCGTCGTCGTCACGTCGCTCAGCGCACGACCGAGCTGCTGGACATCGATCAACCCGACCACGGCGGCCACCGCCAGGCGCAGCACCTCCCTGCGCCTCGCCGTGCGCAGTGCGGCGGCGGCGGCGGCCGGGTCGTCGTGTCTCGCCGACGTAGCTCTGGCCTCCTCGAGGAGCGACCCGAGACTGCGCGGCGCGAGCTCCTCGTCGTTCTCGAGCCACGCCGCCGCTTCTGGCAGTCGCTCGAACAGTGCGCCGATGAAGCGCGATGCCGACAGCACGCTGGTCAGGCGCTTGGCTGCTCCAGAGGAGTCCCGCAGCATGCGCAAAAACCAGTACGACTCCCCCAGATCCTCGCTGAGCCGACGGAACGCGAGCAGTCCGTAGTCGGGGTCGGCTCCCTCGGCGAACCACTGCAGCATCACGGGGAGCAGGTGCCGCTGGATGGCGGCCCGGCGGGATACGCCCGACGTCAGCGCCCGAATATGCGACAGGGCCCGGTCGGGATCACGAAAGCCGATCGCTGCGAGTCTCGCGGCCGCCTGCGCACTGGTCAGCGCGATGTCGTCGTCGCGCATCCTGGCCACCGCGCTGAGCAGCGGTCGGTAGAACAGGCGCTCGTGCAGACCGCGCACGGTCAGTTTGGTGCGGTTCCACCGCTCGAGGAGTTCCTGCCCGGTCACGTGCAGCCCGGTCGCTCTCGCCAGTACCCGCACGGCGTCCGGCTCTTTCGGCATCAGGTGCGTGCGCCGCATCCCCGACAGCTGAAGACGGTGTTCGAGCAGGCGGAGGAAGCGGTACTCGCGGGCGAACTCCGCCGACTCGGCGCGGCCGATGTACCCGCGCTCGGCCAGGGCGGCGAGAGCGGGCAGGGTGCCGCACTGTCGGACACCCGCGTCGGTCTGACCGTGCACGAGCTGAAGCAGCTGAATCGTGAACTCGACGTCGCGCAGTCCTCCGGGGCCGAGCTTGATCTGATAGTCGAGTTCGTCCTTCGGGATGTTGGCGGTGACGCGCTCGCGCATCTGCTGCACCGACTCGACGAAGTTCTCGCGCGAGGCGCTGTTCCAGATCCGCGGCGCCATCGCGTTCACGTAGCGCTCACCGAGTTCGCGGTCTCCGGCCAGCGGCCGCGCCTTGAGCAGCGCCTGGAACTCCCAGCTCTTGGCCCACCGGTCGTAGTAGGCGATGTGCGAGTCGAGCGTTCGCACCAGCGCTCCGTCCTTCCCCTCGGGGCGGAGGTTCGCATCCACCTCCCAGAGGCCAGGCTCGATACACAGGTCGAACACGGCTCGGATGGTCGCCATCGCGAGTTGGGTGCCGATCTCGACCGCGCGCTCCCCTGTGATCCCATCCGTGCCTTCGGCGACGAAGATGACGTCGACGTCGCTGACGTAGTTCAACTCGCTGGCGCCGGCCTTACCCATTCCGATGATGGCCAGCCTGGTGCCCGCGACCTCGGCTGAGGGGAAGCGAGTGCCGGTTCTCGCGACGGCAAGTCCCGCGTCGAGCGCGGCACCGGCGAGGTCGGCGAGGGCCGTGGCCACGGTGTCGACCGCGGCGAGCGGATCGGGCTGTGCGATGTCCCACGCCGCGATCTGCACCAGGCAGCTGCGGTAGGCGATTCGGAGCGCTTGCCATCCGGCGTCTTCGGTCGATCGGGCGACCGAGTCGACGGCGGTCACCGAACTCATCAGCACCGAGGTGTAGCCATCGCCGTCCTGCGGTGTGGGAGCCGGTTCGGCCAGCAGGGTCAGTCGATCCGGATGCCGGCGGAGGAACTCTCCGAGTCCGGCCGAGGCGCCGAGAACCGCCAAGAGCCGTTCCGTGCCACCCGGTGCCCCCAACTGATCACGGAGGAGTCCGGGTGCTACTCGCATGATCGCGACCAGTTGCCGGAGCGCGGAATCGGAGTCCGCGCTGACCGCGAACGCCGGGAGGATCTCGTCGACCTGAAGCTCGGTGCCAAGCTCCCGCAGCAGCTCTGCTGCCGGCCCTAGTTCGGTGAATCCGAGGCGCGCCAGATCGCTCAGGATGTTCTGGGGCCGGGTCATCGCAGTTCTAGAGCATCTCCAGGTTGCTCTTCAACTCGAAGGGCGTCACCTGGGCGCGGTACTCGCGCCACTCCTGGCGCTTATTCAGGAGCACGAAGTTGAACACCTGCTCCCCGAGGGTCTCGGCGACCAGCTCCGACTCCTCCATCAGGCTCACTGCGCGGTCGAGGCTGGCGGGGAGCTGGTCGTACCCGAGGGCGCGGCGCTCGGCATCGCTGAGGCTCCAGACATTGTCCTCGGCCTCGGCCGGCAGCTCGTAGCCGCCCTCGATGCCCTTGAGACCCGCGGCGAGCATGAGCGAGAACGCGAGATACGGATTCGCTGCAGAGTCGATGGCCCGGTACTCGACTCGCGCGCTCTGCCCCTTATTGGGCTTGTAGAGCGGCACCCGCACCAGAGCGGACCGGTTGTTGTGCCCCCAGGTGACGAAGCTCGGCGCTTCGCCGAGCTTCTTCTGCGTCGATCCGCCCCAGAGTCGCTTGTAGGAATTCACGAACTGATTGGTGACAGCGGTGATCTCCGGGGCGTGCTTGAGCAGCCCCGCGATGAACTGGCGGCCGATGGTCGAGAGCTGGTACTGACCGCCGGCCTCGTAGAACGCGTTCGAATCGCCCTCGAACAGCGACATGTGGGTGTGCATACCCGAGCCAGGCTCCCCTGACAGAGGCTTCGGCATGAACGTCGCATAGACGCCCTGCTCGATGGCCACTTCCTTGATCACGGTGCGGAAGGTCATGATGTTGTCGGCGGTGGTGAGCGCGTCGGCGTAGCGGAGGTCGATCTCGTTCTGCCCCGGTCCCGCCTCGTGATGGCTGAACTCCACGGAGATGCCGAGGTCCTCCAGCATCCGCACCGACCGTCGACGGAAGTCGTGGGCCGTCCCGCCGGGGACGTTGTCGAAGTAGCCCGCAGAGTCGACCGGCTGGGGTCCGTCGAGGGCGTACTCGGAGCTCTTGAGCAGGTAGAACTCCACCTCCGGATGCGTGTAGAAGGTGAAACCGCGATCGGCGGCCTTGGCCAGGGTGCGCTTGAGCACATTGCGGGGATCGGCCACCGCCGGCTGACCGTCCGGAGTGGTGATGTCGCAGAACATCCGCGCCGTAGGGTCGATCTCTCCCCGCCACGGCAGGATCTGAAAGGTCGTCGGATCCGGGTGCGCGAGCACGTCGGCCTCATAGGAACGAGTGAGCCCCTCGATGGCCGAACCGTCGAATCCGAGGCCCTCCGCGAAGGCCCCTTCGACCTCGGCGGGGGCGATCGCCACGGACTTCAACGTGCCGATGACGTCGGTGAACCAGAGCCGGACGAACTTGATCCCACGTTCCTCGATCGTGCGGAGAACGAAGTCGCGCTGCTTGTCCATGTGCTCCTCATCGG
>CAXTLO010000178.1:0-5821 GCA_964244965.1 uncultured Marisediminicola sp. | reverse complement strand
CCGCCTCGATCACGTCGAGCGGGGTGTCCTCGCCTCGGAACAGCTGCATCAGTCCAGCCGGAACGGGCAAGGCCGACGAGATGGTCACGGTCGCATCTGCCCTGGTTGCCGCGGCGAGCACGCGCACCAGCTGGGCGGGAGCCGACCGGTCCGCGAGGCGTACGGTGACCTCGGTGGGCCGGTACCGGAAGATGTTGCGCTCGACCTCGAGCCCGGAGACATCGCGCGCGATCCCGTACTCCGCTTCCCATGCGACCTGGTCGCTCCGGGCCGCCGCGCGCACTCTGTCGAACTCGAGGAACTCCATACCCGGTTGCGCCGCTTCGACCAACCGCGTCACATCGTCCGCTACGCCGCGGATGACGACGGAGCTCCTCGGCTCGGAGAACACCGGCTCGACCTCGCCGAGCGTGAGCAGGTAGTTCGGACCGCCGGCCTTGGCGCCGGTCCCGACCGCCGAGCGCTTCCATCCACCGAACGGCTGACGGCGCACGATCGCACCGGTGATGCCGCGGTTCACGTAGGGGTTTCCCGCCTGTACCTCGTCGATCCACTCTTCGACTTCGGCCGCATCGAGCGAATGGATGCCGGCCGTCAGCCCGTATGCCGGAGCGTTCTGCAGCTCGATCGCCTCTTCGAGCGTGTCGGCGTGCATGACGCCGAGCACCGGCCCGAAGTACTCGGTGAGGTGGAACTCGCTACCGGCCCGCACACCCTCGCGTACTCCGGGTGACCAGAGCCGTCCCGTGCCGTCGAGCGGTCGGGGCTCGACCAGCCAGCTCTCTCCGTCCCCGAGTTCGGTGAGCCCGCGGAGGAGCTTGCCATGCACCGGTTCGATGACCGGCCCCATCTGCGTGCGCGGGTCGTGGGGCCACCCCACCTTGAGCGTCTTCACGGCGTCGACGAGTTGCCTGCGGAATCGATCGGATGTGGCCACCGACCCGACGAGGACGACCAGCGATGCCGCCGAGCACTTCTGTCCGGCGTGGCCGAAGGCGCTCTTCACGACATCGGCGGCGGCGAGGTCGAGGTCGGCGCTCGGTGTCACGATGACGGCGTTCTTACCGCTGGTTTCGGCGAGCAGGGGAAGATCCGGGCGCCAGGAGCGGAACAGTTGCGCGGTCTCCCACCCACCGGTGAGGATGACCCGCCCGACCGCCCGGTGGGAGATGAGCTGTCGCCCGAGGTCGCGCTCGTCGCCGTGCCCTTCCTCGATGTCGACCAGCGACAACACCTCGCGCGGCACGCCACCGTCCCACAGCGCCTGCACCATCACCGCGGCGGAGCGCCTCGCCTGAGGCGCCGGCTTGATGATGACGCCCGCGCCGGAGGCGAGGCCGGCCAGCACGCTCCCGGCGGGGATGGCGACGGGGAAGTTCCACGGCGGTGCCACCACGATGAGCCGCGAGGGGACGAATCGAGCGTTGTCGATCTCCGACAGCTCGATCGCACGGTCGGCGTAGTAGTGGGCGAAGTCGACCGCCTCACTCACCTCGACGTCGGCCTCGGCGATGGTCTTGCCGGTCTCCGACGCCATCACCTCGATCAGCTGGGCGCGCGCCGCTTCGAGCGATTCGCCGGCGCTGCGGAGCACCGCGGCTCGCGTGCTGCCACGTCGCTCTCCCCAACTCGAACCGGCCGCGGCAGTGGCTTCGACGATCGAGTCGAGCTCGGCCGCATCCGTCACCCTCGCCTCGGCGAGCTGCGCCTGCCCGAGGGTGCTCGCCGTCGCGCGAGCCAGGATCCGTCGACCCCAGGCGCGATTGACGTCGATCGCCGGATCGGTGTCAGGCGCATTGCCGAACTCATCCGGCGCGGCCCCGGAGCCGGCCATCCGGTTCTGGATGCGATTGGACTGAGGCGCCCCCGACACCGGGTCCTCGAGCTGCGCGAGCGAGTCGAGGAAGCGGCGCTCCTCGCGCGCGAAGACGTCGCTGGAGGTGGCCAGCTCGAACACACCGGACATGAAGTTCTCGGTGCTCGCGTTCTCTTCCAGTCGGCGGATCAGGTACGAGATGGCCGAATCGAACTCGGCCGGCTGCACGACGGGCGTGTAGAGCAGCAGTGAGCCGACGTCCTTTCGCACCGCCTGCGCCTGACCGGTGGCCATGCCGAGCAGCATCTCGAAGTCGACGCGATCCTGCACTCCCCGGTGCGTGGCGAGCAGCCAGGCAAACGCGACGTCGAACAGGTTGTGGCCAGCGACCCCGATGCGCACGGCGTCGGTACGTTCGCGGGTGAACGCCCAGTCGAGCACGCGCTTGTAGTTGGTGTCGCTGTCCTGCTTGGTCGAATAGGTCGCTACCGGCCAGCCGTGCAGCTGAGCATCCACTTTCTCCATGGCGAGGTTCGCGCCCTTGACCACGCGCACCTTGATGCCTGCGCCGCCAGCTGCTCGGCGCTCCTGTGCCCAGGCGGTCAGATCCTGCAGAGCGCCGAGGGCGTCGGGGAGGTACGCCTGCAGCACGATGCCCGCCTCGAGCCCACGAAGCGACGGACGGTCGAGGATGCGCTTGAACACCGCGATCGTGAGATCGAGATCGCGGAATTCCTCCATGTCGAGGTTGATGAATTTGCCGCCGGATGACGCGGCGAGGTCGTACAGGGTCGCGAGCCTCTCGGCGACCCGCTCGACGGTCTCGTCGAACGCCCACATCGACAGCTGACTCGCGACCGACGAGACCTTGATCGACACGTAGTCGACGTCCTCGCGTTCGAGCAGCTGCCGGGTGCCCTCGAGTCGTCTGTCAGCCTCGCCATCGCCGAGCACAGCCTCGCCGAGGAGGTTCACGTTGAGGCGCGCGCCGTCCGCACGCAGAGCCGCGATGGACGTATCGAGTTGCTTGGGTGTGGCGTCGAGGATGAGGTGGCTCACCATCCGGCGCAGCACGGCACGGGCGATGGGCACGATCGGCCAGGGTACGAGCGGGGCGAACCCGCCGCCGAACTGAATGGCCAGTCGCATGTACCAGGGCAGGAACTTGGGCACGCGGCGGGAGATCCGGTCCAGGTTCCGCCCGGCGACCCGCAGATCCTCGGGGCGCACAACCTTGTCGACGAAGCCGATCGTGAACTCGAGTCCGACGGGATCCTTGAGCACGCCGGCCAGCCGCTCCGCCGATGCGTCCGGTGCGACATTCGCGCTCTCGGCCAGCCAGCGGCGCACCGTCTCCACTGTGCGATCAGCGAGATCGCCCGGTCGCGTCGTCGTTCCCGAGAGCTCAGTTGGCATGGTCTCGAGGATAATCCTCCGGGCTGACCGAGGACCGTCGGCTGGCCGCCACTTCAGCTCAGCGCAGTGGTACTACGTGGCCTGGTACTAGGCGGCTTGCGCGACCGCCGGCTCCCGCACGGACTGGAGTGCGGTCGACCACGACTCGAGCTGGTCGAGCATCGTCGTGAGGTTCTGCTCGTGCTGAGCGCCGGGAGTGAAGACCGAGTAGTTCTCGAAGTCGGTGGCGAGTGAGAAGGCGACCTGCGCGCGCACATCCGCGATCTGCAGCTCACCCATGATCAGGCGCAGGTTCTCGACCGCGCGGACCCCGCCCGCGCTGCCATAGCTGACGAAGCCGGCGGCCTTGTTGTTCCATTCGGCGTAGAGGAAGTCGATGGCGTTCTTGAGCACACCGGATGTCGTGTGGTTGTACTCGGGCGTGACGAAGACGTATCCGTCGTACTCGGCGATCTTCGCCGCCCACGCCTTGGTGTGAGCGTTCGCATACTGCCCCAACGACGGGGGCACGGCTTCGTCGAGGAGGGGCAGGGAGAAGTCCGCGAGGTCGACCAGGTCGTACTCGGCCCCGGTGCGCGACTGAGCCTTATTGGCGACCCAGTGCGCGACGGCCTCGCCGTTGCGTCCGGGACGGGTGCTTCCGATGATGATGGCGATACGGAGACTCATGGTCCTCTTCCTGATCCACTGCGGTTGACACGTCATCGTAACCCCATTGTTGACATATCAACCAATTGCTAGGATCTATTCATGCCGACCGATGATCAATGGGAGACGTGGGACGCGTTCTACCGGATGCGGCGCCGGCTCGACCGCACGCTCGACCTCCAACTGCAGCGCGACTCCGACATTTCCGCGCCGGAATACGAGGTGCTCATCGCGCTCAACCGGTCATCCGATCGTCGTCTGCGCGCCCGTGATCTCGCCCTCGGGATGGGCTGGGAGAAGAGCCGCCTCTCCCACCAGTTGACGAGGATGGAGCGCCGAGCCCTGATCGAGAGGGTCGCATGTGAGACGGATGCCCGCGGCATGTGGGTCGCTCTCACCACGCATGGCCGTCGCACCGTCCTCGCCGCCATGCGGGGGCATACCGCAGCGCTCGAACGGTTCTTCTTCGACCAGCTCGACGACGATTCCGCTCGAGTCGTCCGCACGTTCTCGGAGCGCGCGCTGAGGGCCATGGGCCAGCCGGCCGACGAGGAACTCGCCATGCGTGGCTAGGCTTCGGCCATGAGCGATCACGACGTCGTCATCGTCGGCGGGGGGCACAACGCGCTCGTCGCAGCGGCCTACCTGGCGGGCGCCGGCAAGCGCGTGACCGTGCTCGAGCGGCTGGACCATGTGGGCGGCGCGGCGGTCTCCGAGGAGCCCTTCGCGGGGATCCAGGCGAGGCTGTCGCGCTACTCCTACCTCGTGTCATTGCTGCCGGCACGCATCATCCGCGAGCTCGGGCTGGACCTGGAGCTGCGCGCGCGGCGCTACTCCTCGTACACCCCGCTGCCCGGCACCTCGCGGCCCGGCGGCCAGCGCGGACTGCTGATCGACCACCAGGACCCGGCGGCGACCGCGAGTTCATTCTCGGCGCTCGGCACGGAAGCGGATGCGGCCGCCTGGGGCGATTTCTACGCCGACCAGTCGCGGCTCGCGCGCGCGGTCTTCCCGACCGTCTGCGAGCCGCTACCGCGTCGCTCCGAGTTGCGACGCACGCTCGGCGACGACGCCCTGTGGTCGACGGTGGTGGATCGGCCCATCGGCGAGACGATCGAGCGCACCTTCGCCGACGACCTCGTGCGGGGCGTCGTTCTCACCGATGCGCTCATCGGCACCTTCGCCCCCGCGATGGATGCGAACCTCCTCGCCAACCGGTGCTTCCTCTATCACGTGATCGGTAACGGCACGGGGGACTGGGATGTGCCGGTCGGCGGCATGGGCGCGGTGAGCGGCGCCCTGGAGTCGGCCGCGCGCCGCGCGGGCGCCACGATCGTCACCGGAGCCGAGGTCACCTCGATCACTCCGGACGGCGAGGTCCGCTACCGCCACCGCGACCGGGAGGCGACGATCGGCGCGTCGACGGTGCTCGTGGGCGTGGCGCCCGCGGTGCTCGATGAACTGCTGGAGGTCTCGGCAAGCTCGACC
The DNA here is from genome assembly GCA_964244965.1 of uncultured Marisediminicola sp. GTDB lineage: Bacteria > Actinomycetota > Actinomycetes > Actinomycetales > Microbacteriaceae > Marisediminicola. Next base: position 453 of record CAXTLO010000178.1, on the reverse strand, counting down.
AGCGGTGGGGGCGGAAGGCGCGGGTGGCGTCGGGATCCCGAGGGGTCGCAGGTGAAGGTGAATCTCCTTCTCCGGCGTCTGCCCCGCCTGCGCGAGCCCGGGGTCGATCCCGCCGCGGCGTTCGGCGGTACCTTCCACGTCAACGAAACGTACTCTCAGCTCGAGTCCGCGTACCGGGCGGCGTCCACCGGCTCGATACCCGATCCGCTTCCCGTCGAGGTGTACTGCCACACGCTCACCGATTCGAGCATCCTCTCGCCCGAGCTCGCTGCATCCGGGGCCCACACCCTGACCGTGTTCGGTCTGCACGCACCGCATCGACTGGTGCAGGGCGGTATCACCGCCGCCCAGCTGCAGCACGCCGCCATCAGCTCGCTGAACGGCGTGCTCGCCGAGCCGATCGAGGATCTGCTGCTGACCGACGCGCACGGGAAGCCCACCATCGAGACCCGC
>CAXTLO010000177.1:0-5845 GCA_964244965.1 uncultured Marisediminicola sp. | reverse complement strand
ATCAATAGTGTTTCGGCGGCCATAGCGAGAGGGAAACGCCCGGTCACATTCCGAACCCGGAAGCTAAGACTCTCTGCGCCGATGGTACTGCAAGGGGGACCTTGTGGGAGAGTAGGACACCGCCGGACTTCTTTGTGAGATAGCCACCCTTTCGGGGTGGCTATTTCGCGTTAACGGCAGGCCGGCGGCCCGACGATCCACTAGGAGATTTCGTGACTGATTCAGGCGATCGACCGGCGCGGTCGAGTCGACGCCCGACCGGAGGACGAGCTGACACGGGGCGTCCGTCGCACAACGGCGGTCCAAGGGTCGACCGCTCCGCGGGTAATCCGTTCACCAAGCGCCCGGACCGCGGCGGTCGTGAACGGGAGGTGGAGGACCGCGACCCCTATGGGACCAAGTCGGTGCGCACCCGTCACGACGATCCGCCCATCCCGGAAGATGTGCAACCGAAGGACCTCGACCGTGTGGCGCGAACTCAGCTGAAGACGTTGAGCAAGGAGAATGCCGATGAGGTCGCCCGCCATCTCGCCATGGCCGCCCGACTCATCGAGGAGGATCCGCAGCTGGCGCATCGACATGCGGTGTCCGCTGCACGTCGCGCCGGGAGAATCGCGGTCGTGCGGGAAACTCTCGCGATCACGGCGTACTCCACCGGCGATTACGCCCTCGCGCTGCGGGAGCTGCGTACCTATCGACGTATCTCGGGTCGTGACGACCAGTTGCCGATGATGGTCGACAGCGAGCGCGGACTGGGGCGACCGGACCGCGCCCTCGAGCTCGGGCGATCGGTACCGCGTGAGTCGCTGCCGACCGAGGTGCAGGTCGAACTGGCAATCGCGATGTCCGGTGCACGGCTCGACCAGGGCCGCGCCGAACTCGCTCTCGCCGAGCTCGAGAGCCTGGGTGTGGACCCCGATCGAGCGTTCTCTTGGAGCCCCGCGCTGTTCGACGCCTACGCCATTGTGCTGGAGGAGGTCGGGCGAGCGGATGACGCGGACCTCTGGTTCGAGCGCGCCGATCGGGCTCGGGCCGCCCTAAGCGGTGGGGACGACGAGGGGCAGGAGGTCGTCGAGATCCTCGAGGAGGAGGTCGACGCGGCCGGCGAGGACGTTGATCCCAGTGGAACCGGCCCCGAGCCGGGACCTGACGATCGTGATCGCCGGGGAAGCGGCTCATGAGAACTCCGCTCGACGGCGTCGATCTACTTCTCGCCGATCTCGACGGTGTCGTCTACAAGGGCGCCGCCGCGATCCCATTCGCGGTCGAGAGCATCAACCGCGCTGCGCAGTCTCGTCGTGCCGGGTACATCACCAACAACGCCTCGCGAACGGCGAACTCGGTCGCCGAGCACCTCACCGGGCTGGGCCTGCGGGTTGCGGCAGACGACGTCGTCACCTCGCCGCAAGCCGCCGTCCGACTGCTCGCTGACGCCGTACCCGCGGGAGCGATAGTCCTGGTCGTCGGAGGGGAGGGGCTCACCGACGAGGTGCTCAAGGCAGGCTTCCGGGTCACCACCAGCGCGGAGGACTCGCCGGCTGCCGTCATCCAGGGTTTCCACCCCTCGGTGGGCTGGACGCAGCTGGCGGAAGCGTCGTTCGCGCTGCACACCGGTATTCCGTGGATCGCGACGAACACGGACTGGACGATTCCCGTTGCACGCGGCATCGCCCCGGGAAACGGCACGCTGGTGTCGGCCGTCCACACCGCGGTGGGGCGCCTACCCGCTGTGGCGGGCAAGCCGGAGACCCCGATCTTCGAAGAGGCCGTACGCCGCTTCGGCGGAGAGAAAGTGCTGTTCCTAGGGGACCGGCTCGACACCGACATCCTCGGGGCGAATCGATCCGGCATCGATTCGGTGCTCGTGCTCACCGGCGTCGACGGGCCCAAGCAGGTGCTGGCCGCCGACCGCACCAGCCGTCCGACCTACATCCTCGGAGACCTCCGCGGCCTTCACGAACCGTATCCGGACGCGCTCGAAGAGCGGTACGCCGACGCCGATCGAGCGATCACGGTGGGGCAGGCACGAGTCCGGATCCGTCGCAACGTCGTCACGATCGAGGCGGAGGGACCCGACCGCACCGATCTCCTGCGAGCGGGAGCTGCAGCCATCTGGGGATCCGGGCTCGCCATCTACGGGCTCGAGGTGCCCGAGGAGCTCTACACCTAGAGTGGAACGATGACGGAGGACCATGGCATCGACGACGACGCGGATGCTCTGCTCTCCCGCCTGCGGCTGATCGAGGACCAGCAGCTTGACCAGCGAGCGCCCGCCTACGAGCACCTTCACGACGAGCTCCAGGCGGCCCTCGACGACGGCCCTCCGCGACAGGCCCTGTGACGGAGGCCCGCCTCGACGCCGCGCTCGCGGAACGAGGCTTCGCCCGCTCGCGCACCCATGCGGCGAAGCTGATCGCGGCGGGACTGGTCAGCATCGACGGAGTACCGGTGGTGAAGGCATCCGCCCGTGTCGGACCGTCGCAACTCATCGACATCGCGGCCCTCGACCACTACGTCAGCCGTGCTGCGCACAAGCTCCTCGCCGCCCTCGACGCCTTCTCGCTCGACGTGCGGGGTCGGACGGCGCTCGATGTCGGGGCGTCCACTGGCGGCTTCAGCCAGGTGCTGCTCGAGCGCGGTGCCGCATCCCTGATCGCGCTCGACGTGGGGCACGCTCAGCTGTCGCCGTCGATCAGGTCGGATCATCGGGTGACCACGGTCGAGGGAGTCAACGCCCGCTACCTGACCGGCCCGGCTCTGGCCGCCGTCGCCCCATCCGCGTCGCAGGTGTCCGTGGTCGTCGCCGACCTCTCCTTCATCGGCCTGCCGACCGTGCTGCCTGCACTGACCGCGACCGTCGGTCTCGTCGCCGATTACGTTCTGCTGGTCAAGCCGCAATTCGAGGTCGGACGCTCCGGTGTGAAAGAGGGGATCGTCCGACGCCCCGAGCTGCGCACCGACGCGGTGATGGGAGTGCTCTGGGCGGCGTGGGATCTGGGGCTTCCCACGGCCGGAGTCCTGTCCTCCCCGATCGCCGGCACCAATGGCAACCGGGAGTATCTCGTGCATCTCAGCACCCGCGCCGGATCCAATCCGTCAGAATGGTCGGAGCGGGTCACGTCTCTCACCGAGACGCCGTGACACCTCCACGGTCGGACGCATCGATGACGCGGTGCATGCGGTGACCGGACCCGGAACGCACCGGACTGATTCGAGGAGAACCGACATGCCAGCACGTCACTTCCTCGTCGTCGCCCACACCGGCCGTTCCGACTCGCTCGACGCTGCTGTCGAGGTCTGCCGCCAACTCGTCGCTGCGGGTGTGGTGCCGGTCACGACCGAGCAGGAGCGCGCCGATATCGTCGAGCAGGATCCCGCGCTCGACATCCGCCTCCTCGCCCGAGGCGTCCGGGTCGACATCGACATCGACATCGACGCCGTCGGCGACGACGAGCAGGTCGGTCTGGGCGATATCGAACTCGTCGTCGTGCTCGGTGGAGACGGCACCATCCTGCGGGCTGCCGAAGTCGTCAGGGGATTCGCGGCACCGCTTCTGGGTGTGAACCTCGGGCACGTGGGTTTCCTCGCCGAATCTGAGCGCGACGATCTCACCGCCACGGTGCGCCGAGCAGTGGAACGCGACTACCTCGTGGAGGAGCGGATGACGCTCGACGTACGCGTCGAGATCGATGCCGAGCTCGTGTACCGAACGTGGGCTCTCAACGAGGCCACCGTCGAGAAGGCGAGCCGGGAACGGATGCTCGAGGTCGTCATCGAGGTCGACGGGCGCCCACTGTCCACATTCGGCTGCGACGGGGTCGTGATGTCCACGCCCACCGGATCGACCGCCTACGCGTTCTCAGCAGGCGGGCCGATCGTGTGGCCCGAGCTCGACGCGATGCTGATGGTCCCCCTGAGTCCGCATGCTCTCTTCGCCCGTCCGCTCGTCGTCGGCCCAGACTCGACCTTCGCCATCGACGTGCTCGGGCGCAATCAGGGAACCGGGGTGCTCTGGTGCGACGGGCGCCGCACCCACGACCTGGCGCGTGGATCCCGGGTTATCGTGCACCGATCCCCGGTTCCCGTGCGTCTGGCTCGGTTGCATCAGGGCCCCTTCACCGACCGACTCGTCGAAAAGTTCAAGCTCCCGACCACCGGATGGCGCGGCCCCGTCCCCGGCGGCCCTTCGTGATCGAGGAGATATCCATCAGGAACCTCGGGGTGATCGGCGAGGCTACTCTGCCGCTCGGGCCGGGCCTCACGGTGTTGACCGGAGAGACCGGGGCGGGCAAGACGATGGTCGTGACCGCACTGGGTCTGCTCCTCGGCGAACGTGCCGACACGCACGCCGTCCGCGCGGGTGCCGGCCAGTCGATCGTCGAAGGGCGGTGGCGGGTCGACCCCGTCGGCGCGGTCGCGGACCGTGTCGACGACGCCGGTGGAGAGATCGACGACGGCGAGCTCATCCTCGGCCGCTCGGTCTCCCAGGAGGGACGCAGTCGCGCGACGCTCGGCGGCCGCTCGGTGCCGATCGGGGTGCTCTCCGAAGTGGGCGAGCACCTCGTGGTCGTGCATGGGCAATCCGATCAGCTCCGACTCCGATCGCCGGTCGCGCAACGGGAGGCCGTTGACCGCTTCGGCGGCGTGGAGCTCGCGGATGCGGTCGCCGCTTACGGCGCAGTGCATGAGCGCTGGCGGTCGGCTCAGGGAGAACTGGAGGTTCTCACCGCGGAGCGCGTCAGGCGCGCACGCGAGGCCGACGGACTGCGCGCCGCGATCGCCGAGATCGAGCATGGCGCGCCGGTGACCGGGGAGGACGCGGAGCTCGCCGAACGCGCGGAGGTGCTGGCGAACACGGAGGACCTCCGGCTCGCCGCATCCGTCGCCCACGAGCACATGTCCTCCGAGGAGATCGGCGAACCGCACGACGTTCTCGGGCTGCTCGACGATGCGCGACGGCAGCTGGAACGCGTCGCCCAGCACGACCCCAGACTCGCGATGATCGTCGATGCCGTCCGCGAGGCCTCCTACCTCGCGGTCGATGTCGCGCAGCAGCTGTCGAGCTACCTCGCGGGACTCGACGACGACACCGCCCGCGAGCTCGGCGTCGTGCAGAATCGCCGGGCCCTGCTCAGCGACCTGACCCGGCGGTATGGTCCAACCCTCGATGACGTGATCGCCTATCTGGATACCGGAAGCGCCCGTCTGGTCGAACTGGACACGGACGAGGAACGGATCGAGGCGCTGGCGCAGCAGGTCGAGAGCGACCACGTCGAACTCGAAGGCCGCGCGGAGCACCTCACGGCGGTGCGCACTCGCGCCGCCGAAGCTCTCGCCGAGCGGGTGACGCGGGAACTCGCAGCGCTCGCGATGGCCGATGCCCGGTTCGTCATCGACGTGTCGGATCGTGGCGACTACACCCCGCTCGGCAAGGATCAGGTGGCGTTCCTACTGCAACCGCATCCGGGCGCCGCGCCTCGTCCACTCGGACGGGGAGCATCCGGTGGCGAGCTGTCCCGGGTGATGCTCGCGATCGAGGTCGTGATCGCCGGGTCGAATCCGGTTCCGACGTTCATCTTCGACGAGGTGGACGCCGGCGTCGGCGGTGCGTCGGCGATCGAGGTGGGGCGTCGACTCGCCGTGCTCGCGACGACCTCGCAGGTGATCGTCGTCACCCACCTCGCCCAGGTCGCGGCCTTCGCGAATCGGCACCTCCGCGTGGCGAAGGACTCGTTGGGATCGGTCACCTCGAGCAGCGTCGAGGTGCTCGAGGGCGACGATCGTGCAGCCGAGATGGCCAGACTGCTCTCCGGCCTGCCCGACAGCGACACGGGGCTCGAGCACG
>CAXTLO010000176.1:622-5853 GCA_964244965.1 uncultured Marisediminicola sp. | reverse complement strand
AGCTGGATGAGGTCGCGTACCTCCGTTTCGCGAGCGTCTACCAAGGCTTCGACTCACTCGACGACTTCGAGGCGGCCATCTCGCAGCTCCGAGTCGAGCACGCCCCGCCCGCGGACCCCGCAGCGTGACCAGCGCGGGGCGCCCGCCCCGACGGCGGTAGCCTGAGCACCGCATGTACCGGCTCCTTTTCTCCCTCGTCCTGCGCCGCCTCGACCCTGAACACGCGCACCACCTCGCGTTCACGGTCATCCGTCTGCTGCCCAGGCTCGGGATCGGTCGCGCGATGCGCGCACTGACCGGGCCGCACCCCGCGCTCGCCACCCGGGCGCTCGGTCTGGAGTTCGGTTCGCCGTTCGGTGTCGCCGCCGGATTCGACAAGAACGGCGAAGGCATCGAGGGACTCGGACTCCTCGGCTTCGGCCACGTCGAGGTCGGCACCGTGACGGCGGTCGCTCAACCGGGTAACGACCGCCCCCGGCTCTTCCGCCTCCTGGCCGATCGCGCAGTGATCAACCGCATGGGCTTCAACAACTCGGGCGCCGTCGCAGTTGCCGATCGCCTCCGTGCGGCGAGGAGCCGCCGTATCCGCCCGGTGATCGGCGCCAATGTAGGGAAGTCGCGGATCGTCGATGTGGATGACGCGATCGACGACTACCTCGTCAGCACCCGGCTTCTCGCACCCGTCTGCGACTACCTCGCGGTGAACGTGAGCTCGCCGAACACCCCGGGGCTGAGGGGGCTGCAGGAGCTCGACCGGCTCGCGCCGCTGCTCACGGCGGTCGCGCAGACGGCGGGAGCCACTCCGGTGCTGGTCAAGATCGCGCCCGATCTCGACGACGCCGAGGTGCGGCGCATCTCGGAGCTGGTCGTCCGCCTGCATCTCGATGGCATCATCGCCACCAACACCACGCTCTCTCGAGCCGGACTTCGCACCCCCCGCCGTCTCGTCGACGCGGCCGGCCCGGGCGGTCTGTCGGGAGCGCCGCTGAGCGCGCGCTCGCTCGAGGTGCTGCGGGTCATCCGGTCGGTCGTCCCACCCGAGCTGTGCGTCATCTCCGTCGGGGGAGTGGAGACGGCTGCGGATGTCGCGTCACGACTGGAGGCCGGAGCGACCCTCGTACAGGGCTACACGGCGTTCCTCTACCGGGGGCCGCTGTGGGCGCGGCAGATCAACCGCGGGCTCATGACCGTCCGCCGCCGCGTTCCGCAGCCGTAGCCGCTGGACCCCGGCGCCTGATGCCGGTGCCTTACCCCTGCGCCTACTCGCGGCGCCTACTCGGGGCGCCTACTCAGGGCGGTCGAACCGCTTGACCTGGGGCTTCGGCAGGCGCAGCGGACGCAACTGGATCGCGCGCATGCCCGCGTACCAGCCGGTGCCGCGCTGGAGACTGTCCGCTCCGAACTTCGCGCGGATCCGGCGGCGGAGGATCGCAGCGAGAATGACGCAGTCGATGATGCTCGCGAGGAAGAACAGCCACACGACCAGGAACAGGTAGTCGGCGATCTGCGGGATGAGGGACCCGAGGATGAAGACGAACAGCACCGGGATGAGCGCCTCGCCGACGCTGAAGCGCGCGTCGACGTAGTCGCGGACGAACCGACGCTGCGGTCCCCGGTCGGCTACGCGCAGGTAGCGCTCCTCGCCGTTGGCCATGCCGAGGCGAGCGCGTTCCCGCGTCTCGGCGAGCTTGGCGCGAGATGCCTTGTTGGCGGCGCGGCGGTCGTTGGACACCAGCGGCCGGAGATTGGCCGCCTCCCGCTCCTTGCGGGTCGGCGTCGCGCGTCCCTTGCCGACCGCCGTCTCAGCAGCCACCGGTGCTGCCGGATCACGGGCGGCAGAGTCGCGGGCGCTGCGGTCGCCGTCGCTGGTGTTACCGAATGCTCTGGCCATCGAATCCTCGCCTCGTCACGTGCCTGTCAAGATTACTCGCATGGTCACTGCCCTTCCCACGCCCCCTGAGCTACTCGCCTCACTCACCGATGCCGTGCAGGCCGGCTTCCCCTCGGCCGTCGGCGAACTCGCGGAACTGGTCCGCATCCCCTCGGTGTCATGGGCGGCCTTCGATCCGGCTCCTGTGCAGCGCAGCGCGGAAGCCGTCGCACGATTGGCCGGCGACCTGGGCGTATTCGACTCCGTGGAGATCGCCAGGGCGACCGAGGCTGGCACCGAGCGACTCGGGCAACCCGCAGTCCTCGCAACCCGGGCCGCCAAGCGGGGGGCGCCGACCGTGCTCCTCTACGCTCACCACGACGTGCAGCCCCCCGGTGACGACGCCGAATGGGAGTCGCCGCCGTTCGAGCCGACGGCTCGCGGCGACCGCCTGTATGGCAGGGGAGCGGCGGATGACAAGGCGGGGGTGATGGCTCACATCGCCGCCATCCGTGCCTTCGTCGCCTCGGTGGGGCCCGACTTCGACCTGGGGCTGGTGCTGTTCGTCGAGGGCGAGGAGGAATTCGGGTCGCGTTCGTTCGCCGACTTCCTCGACCGCCACCGCGAGGCGCTCACCGCCGACGTCATCGTGGTCGCCGATTCCGACAACTGGGACGCCGAAACGCCCTCGCTGACCGTCGGGCTGCGGGGCAATGTCACTTTCGCCCTCACCGTGAGCACGCTCGACCACGCCTCGCACTCCGGCATGTTCGGGGGTGCGGTGCCCGACGCGATGCTGGCCATCGTGCGACTCCTGTCGACGCTGCACGCGGAGGACGGCTCGGTCGCCGTCGCAGGGTTGACCGATCGCACAGCACCGACGCCGGAGTTCACCGAGCAGCAGCTCCGTCATGAGACCGGTCTGCTCGACGGCGTCAGCCCGATCGGCACGGGGCCGATTCTCGCGCGGATCTGGTCGAAGCCCTCGATCACCGTGACGGGTATCGATGCACCCTCTGTCGCCAACGCATCGAATACGCTCGCGCCCTCCATCACCGCGAAGGTGAGTGCTCGGGTCGCCCCGGGGCAGCGCGCGTCCGACGCGTTCGCCGCGATCGAGCGGCACCTCCGTGCTCACGTGCCGTTCGGGGCGCACCTCGAGCTCTCCGACGTCGACACGGGCGACCCGTTCCTGGTCGACACCACCGGGTGGGCGGTCGCCGAGGCGGAGCGGTCGATGGCGGATGCCTGGGGTGTCGACCCGGTGCAGACCGGGGTCGGCGGATCCATCCCGTTCATCGCCGACCTGGTGCGCACCTTCCCGGAGGCGCAGATCCTGGTGACGGGTGTCGAGGATCCGGACAGCCGGGCGCACAGTCCGAACGAGTCGCTGCACCTCGGAGTGTTCCGCAAGGCGATTCTCACCGAGGCGGTGCTGCTCGCGCGTCTCGATTCGCGCGCGAGCACACACTGATCGAGCGCCGCACGCCGGATGCGCAGATGCGGCGCTTACACTGATTGGAAGGCTTATCCCGACGCCCCTCGCGGGCGCGGAACGATCACACGCTGGGAGACCGATCATGACCGACACCACACTTGTTCCGCCCACGGAGACACCGTCAATCGACGGCACCGAGCTGCAGGATCTCGCTCGTGCGCACGGCGTCGGCCTCACCGACCCCGCCGCAGCCAAAGTGAGGAGCCTCTACGAGCAGGAGGGCCGTGACGACCTCCGGCTCAGGGTCGCGGTCCAGCCCGGCGGATGCTCCGGCCTGATCTATCAGCTGTACTTCGACGAGCGCCTGCTCGACGGCGACGCCACCGTCGACTTCGACGGCGTCGAGGTCGTCGTGGACCCGATGAGCGTGCCGTACCTCGACGGCGCGACCATCGACTTCGAAGACACGATCCAGAAGCAGGGCTTCACCATCGACAACCCCAATGCGGGCGGCAGCTGCGCGTGCGGAGACTCCTTCCACTAGCAGCTCACCGCTCGAGTCCAGGCAGCGTTCCACCTGTACGGAGAGAACATCCAGAATGGGAATCGCCTCGTCGGCGGTTCCCATTTCTGTGTCTGGGAACCTGCCCGATTCGCCGCCACGACGGTGCACCGGAGTCCGCCCGCCAGGTGCGCGGACGGTAAGCTGAGGCGAGTCCTCTCGACTTCACTTGTCTCGGTCCGCGTCATCCGAAAGGTCACCGGTGCGCTCTTCCCGCCGTCTCCGCAGGGCTTCCGTTCCGGTCGCCGCGATGCTCGTCATCGCGCTCGCCGGATGCTCTCAGGCCCAGCTCCGCGGCTACCTCCCTGGCGAGCCGGGCGTGACCAACCACACCGACGACATCACGGGTCTCTGGGTCACCTCCTGGATCGTGCTGCTGGCCGTGGGCATCGTCACCTGGGGGCTCATCATCTGGGCGGCGGTCGTCTATCGTCGGCGCAAGGGCCAGACCGGTCTTCCGGTGCAGCTGCGGTACAACCTCCCGATCGAGATCTTCTACACGATCGTTCCCCTGATCCTGGTGCTCGGCTTCTTCGCCTTCACCGCGAAGGAGCAGGCGGACATCGAGGCGGTCATCGAGGACCCCGACGTCACCATCGAGGTGTACGGCAAGCGGTGGGCATGGGACTTCAACTACCTGAACGAGGGACCCGGCGGCGACGGCGTCTTCACCCAGGGCATCCAGGCGCAGGAGACCGATACCGCCGACACCATCGACTATTCGCAGTTGCCGACCCTCTACCTCCCCGTCGACCGCACCGTCGAGATCGACATCCGCACGCGCGATGTCGGGCACTCCTTCTGGGTCGTGGACTTCCTCTACAAGAAGGATCTGATCCCCGGGCGCACGAACTATATGTACTTCACGCCGGAGCAGACCGGCACCTTCACCGGTAAATGCGCCGAACTCTGCGGCGAGTTCCACTCGCTGATGCTGTTCACCGTGAAGGTCGTCGAGCAGGACGAGTACGACGCCTACATCGCCTCCCTCGCCGCCGCCGGCAATGTCGGAGTCGCCGACGACACACTCAACGTGACCCAATACCAGCCTGGTACCGAGAACCCGGAACGGGAAGAATGACCACCACGACTGCACCCCCGACGACCACCACCGGTGGCCCATCGACCGGCGCTCCGGCGACTCCCCGTGTCGGTCCCCCCAGCGTCAAGCGCAAGGGCAACCTGGTCGTCGAGTACATCACCACGACCGATCACAAGAAGATCGGGTACCTGTACCTGATCACCTCGTTCCTGTACTTCTGCCTCGGCGGGATCATGGCGCTGGTCATCCGCGCCCAGCTGTTCGAGCCCGGACTCGACCTGCTCGCCAGCAAGGAGCAGTACAACCAGCTGTTCACGAT
>CAXTLO010000176.1:0-569 GCA_964244965.1 uncultured Marisediminicola sp. | reverse complement strand
CGCGACTCCGCTGTTCGCCGGGTTCGCCAACGTGCTCATGCCCCTGCAGATCGGAGCACCGGATGTCGCGTTCCCGCGGCTGAACGCCTTCGCGTACTGGCTGTACAGCTTCGGCTCCCTCATCGCCGTCGGCGGCTTCCTCACACCAGAGGGCGCGGCATCATTCGGCTGGACCGCGTACGCCCCGCTGTCGACGACGACCTTCACGCCGGGCCTCGGCGGCAACCTGTGGGTGTTCGGTTTGGCGCTGAGCGGTTTCGGCACCATCCTCGGCGCCGTGAACTTCATCACGACCATCATCACCATGCGCGCGCCCGGCATGACGATGTTCCGCATGCCGATCTTCACCTGGAACACGCTGATCACCTCGATCCTCGTGATCATGGCGTTCCCCGTGCTGGCCGCCGCGTTCTTCGCCCTCGGATTCGACAGGGTGCTCGGCTCCCAGCTTTACAATCCCGAAGCGGGCGGAGCCATACTCTGGCAGCATCTGTTCTGGTTCTTCGGTCACCCCGAGGTGTACATCATCGCGCTGCCGTTCTTCGGCATCATCTCCGAGGTACTGCCGG
>CAXTLO010000175.1:0-5901 GCA_964244965.1 uncultured Marisediminicola sp. | reverse complement strand
ATGGACCGATCATGGAGCTGATGTTCTCCAGGCCGGGCGGGTCCGACCATGTGGGAACGGCGACCGCTCGCGCCGCCGCGCGCTTCTACAGGCTCGGCGCCTCGATGTTCGGCGACGAGGACGTGGAGGGGCAGGACCCGTTCCCCTGGGTGCTGGCCGGCACGCTGGAGGGCATCGGTGCCCTTGTCGCGACACAACGCCTCCCAGTCGACCGTGTCGACGAGATCACCCGCTCGGCTGTGCGGATGCTCTTGCCCGCCCTTGAAGAGCGGCTCCGGCGGGCCCGCTCAGCTCCCTACGAACCGAACGGTCGGGCGTCGCCGGATGCGAAATGAGTGTCGAAGGTACCGTCGACTATGCAGTCCAGGAGCGACCGCGCTGCCCTCAGCCCTCCGCGCGCCGCCAATGCGCCTCGAGACCCTGAGCGGCGGCCTCCGGACGCTGCAGCATCCACAGGTGGCCGGCGTCGAGTTCCAAGACGTCCGCCCCGGCCCGAGTCGCGCACTCCTGCGCCATCGCACTCGTACCGACCAGATCGTCGTCAGCGCCGACTATCACGAGGCCCGGTCGGCGCGCGGCCCCCTCGAGCCCGCGACCGTACTCGGTCATCACCGGCTGCGCGGCGGACCGGTAGAAGGAGAGAATCGCGCGGCGCATCGCGTCGTTCTGGGCCGGAGCCACATCAGCGGCGATGTCGATCGGAAGCCCGTATTCGACGAGGCGCGCGGTTCGCTCGTCCAGACTGCCGCCTACGACCTCGTCCGCTAAGTCCTCGCCTCGTCCGGGCGTCTGCCACGTTCGTGCCAGGTCGTGCCACACGTAGTCAGGATGCAGCACGCCGATCGAGTCGCTGGCCCAGGTGCGCAGCAGGTCGGGTCGAGTCATCGCGACGCCGAGTACTGCGCTGCCGCCCAGGTCGTGGCCGACGAGATCAGCCGGCCCTGACATTCCCTCCAGCGCCCCGATCAACCAGTCGCGATAAGCCTCGACGGTGCAGGTGAATCCTTCCGGGATCGGCGCGCCGAACCCAGAGGGCGACAGCAGGACGGCGTCCTCGTAGCCCATCTCCGCGAGCAGTGGCCGCCAGATCGCGGATGGCTCGGGGTTACCGTGCACGAACACGGGCAGGATATCCATGGTCGCAACCCTAACCACGGCCGTCCTCGTGAAGCGCAGCTCATCCATCACCGGCGAAAGCGCGGAACACCGTGTCAGCGACCTGCTCGACCAGTGCGTCTTCGTAATCCGCCGCCGGGTCGATTTTCGCGGTGAGGATGGTGAGCAGGATCGGGTCTCCTCCCGGCGGCGTCACAATCGCGATGTCATTGCGGATGCCGCCGGCGCCGCCGGATTTGTCCGCGACGACCCAGCCCGCGGGCGCCGCCGCGCGGATGAGGGCATCGCCGGTGGAGTTGCCGGTCATCCACTCCATCCAGGTCGCTCGGTCGTCGGGTTGGAGGATGCCGTCTCGCAGATATGTCGACAGATTCGCGGACAACGCAGCGGCGGTCGTCGTATCGTCGGTGCTGCCGGGTTCGATGGCGTTCAGCGCGGGCTCGAGATTGACGACTTCCGTGGTGGTGTCGCCGAGGTCCTCCAGTGTGGCGTCGAAACCGGCTGGCCCACCGATGCGCTCGAGTAGGACGTTGAGCGCGGTGTTGTCGCTCTCGCGCACCGCCGCCTCGGCGAGCTGCGCGAGTGTCAGACCCGTCTGCATGCTCTTGGAGGTGACGGGCGAGTATCCGGCCGCGGCGACATCGTCAGCCGACCAGGCGACCACCTCTTCACGGGCGGCGACCGGCACTTCCCGGAGGAACTGCGCCGCTACCAGCGCCTTGAGAGTCGATGCGTAGCCGAACCGCTGGTCGGGGCGGAACTGAACGGTATCGCCGGTACCCGTATCGATGGCGCTGACCCCGATGTGAGCCGCGAACTCCGTCTCGAGCTCCGCCATGGAGGCCGAGACATCGTGGTCGATCGACGCGGATGGCGAACTAGCACCGGCATCGGATAGACCGGGCGACGACGACGACGACGACGGCGGCGGCGGCGGCGAGCCGATGCAGCCCGAGAGAACCAGGGTGGCCCCCACGGTCAGGCTGAGCAGGATGGGAGCGCCGAGGCGAGTGGGGAATCGTATCCAGGGGAGCGACTCGATCACTCGCCCGTCTGCTCGCCCCACTTGATGTTGGACAACGCGATCGTGGCGTTGGCGAGACCGATGACCGCCAGTGCCCAGCCGATGCCCATACCGGTGAGCGCCAGCACCACGCCCGCGAGCGCGAAGACCGCTCCTGCGATCGCGAACAGCTTCCATTGTTTCTGGTTCATCCCTCGAGTATCGGCCGCGTGCGCACTGCAGCGCGACCGTATCCGCATACACGAGGTGAGGAGAAGTTCACGGACTGGGTCGGTATATTCTGTCTACCTGGTATAGCCAGCGACTCCAACGGAACCAGGTGTCATGACCGAAACGACTGTGGAGACCTTCACCGGGTCCCAGCGCGAGCTACTCGATCAGCTGCTCGACAAGTGGTCGATGCAGGTACTCGACCGATTGTGCGAGAGCCCCCGACGGTTCAATGAGCTGCGCCGCATCATCCCGGTGGTCACTCAGAAGTCGCTCACTGCCACGTTGCGTCGGCTCGAGCGCAATGGGATGGTCGAACGCGTCGTGATCGACACTCGACCGATCGCCGTCGAATACCGGATCACTCCGCTCGGAACCACTCTGGAGGTGCTCATCGACGCTCTGCTGGAGTGGACCACGGTCAATCTGCCCGATGTCGAGATCGCCCGTTCGCAATTCGACGGCGCGAGGACAGGTGGTGGCGCATGAGCCGCGGCACGCATCCCGATCTCGAGTTCATCGAGCAGGGGTCAGGTCCCGTCTTCACGATGCTGCACCCTGGCGGCGTCGACGCCCGCGCCCTCGCTCCGATCGTCGAGCGCTTCTCCGACCGCTACCGCGTGCTGACGCCAGATCGGCGGGGGCATGGTCGCACGCCGGATGCCGACGGGCCGATGACCTTCGACGGGATGGCCGACGACACCATCGCCTTCCTCGAGAAGCATGCTGCGGGGCCAGCGCCGGTGCTCGGGTACAGCGACGGAGCCGTCGTCGCGCTCATCGTCGCCCTGAAACGACCGGAACTCGTATCCCACCTCGTTTTCGTGTCGGGCGTCTTCTCGTTGGACGGATGGCCGGCAAGCACCCTCGACTCCGAGGCACCGGGGTTCATGGCCGACATGTATGCGGAGGTGTCACCCGACGGTCGCGACCACTACGACGTCGTGGCGAAGAAGCTCCGGGCGATGCACGAGCACGGTCCGACGATGACGGTCGACGACCTGGCGACGGTGCGGATGCCGGTTCTCGTCATCGTCGGCGATGACGACGACATGGCGCTGGAACACATCATCGAGTTGTATCGAGCGCTACCCGCGGGTGAGCTCGCCATCATCCCTCACGCGTCCCACGGGGTGCTCGTGGAGAAGCCCGATCTCTGCCGCGACCTCATCGAGGAGTTCCTCCGGCCGGACAAGCCCGACACGCTGGCGCCCCTGCGGCGCCGACCGGGCGGCTGAGCTCCTGCCGACACCCGCGCTCCTGCTGACCAGGCCCGCTGCCGGCGCGGGCCCTGTCCAGTCCGTGCCGGGCACGACGATCCGGCAGGTCGATCGAGCGGATGCTGCTGCGCTCGGCCATGCGTACTGGCGCAGCTACCTCCCCTCCGCCCCCTCGTTCGCCCGGGAGGATGCCGACGACGATATCCGCCGAATTCTCGATGGTCACCACGGCCGGCTCCGACCCGATGCCTCCGTCGCCGCCACGCGGAGCGGCGTGTTGATCGGAGCGGTGCTGGTGGTGCAGAACGTGCCCTACCCGGCCACGTTGTCCGGCCCGTACGTCGTCGATGTCCTGGTCATCCCCGAGGAGCAGCGCCGTGGCGTCGCGACCGCATTGCTCACGACAGCGTTGAACGCCCTCTCCACCCACAGCGTGTCGCTGCGGGTGGAGAGGGACAATCAAGCCGCGCTGGCCCTGTACGAGCGGTTAGGGTTCCGTTCCGCCTAGCAGGACCGGTCAGTACGAGACGTCTGGGGAGATCAGACGGAACGCCACCGCGAACCACGCGACCCCGCCGAGTGCGAGCAGTGTCATCGCCGCGGCGATGACACGCCACACCCCCTGCCGGAGCCGCACCGCATCGACGACCACGAGTGCGGCCGGCACGGTGCCGAGTGCGCCGATCACCTGGAGCGCCTGGAGCGCGCGGAGCGGAGCATCCGGAACGACCTGGAACGCGGAGATCACTGAGATCACCCCGAGCCATCCGACCAGGGCGACCAGGGCGGCGATCACGCCGACCCTGGTGAAGATCCGTGCCAGACGACCACGGGTTCCGACCGGTGAGGGAGCGGCGAAGCGGCGACGGATGAGGGCGCTCGCCGGCCACGCGAGCAGGCCGAGAACCAGCACGATCGCCGAGACGGTGAGCACGGGGAGAGCTACTGCGCCGCTCTCGGACGCGTCGGTGCGCAGCAGCGCGAAGGCGGAGTCGTACCCGATTGCATCCACGACGCCATCGTTCTCGCGCATGGTCAGCAGTCGCTCGCCGCCGACCTCACGCCAGAGCCACGGGCCGATCTCCTCGTACGCCTGAGGCGTGTAGGTGTGCGGGCCGGGGGTGATCAGCACCGTGCCATCGGCTTGAGCGACCACCTCGGTCTGGCCCGTGAGTCCGAGCGCGGAGTAGAAGGTCGAGAAGGCAGCGCGTGAACCGCTGTAGGTGCCCGCGGCGAGAGCGGCGTGCTCGGCCGCCGTGTCCTGCACTGTGCCATCGATGCCCGCGACGGACTCGTCCGATGGCGTGCTGGCCCGATCGTCGTCACGCGGGAAGTAGCGGTCCGCGAAGCCATCCGTTACCGCCTGTCGCAACGCGAGACTCGCGATGCCCTCCCCGGAGCTGTTCAGCGCGATGAAGACGCCGACGCCGTCATCCGGGTAGAACTGCATGTGAGCGTGGAACACCTGCGTGTCCCCGCCGTGGCCGAGGATGCGGTGGCCGTTGCGGCTCTCGTCGAACAGGCCGAGGGTCATCCGCGGTCCTTCAGCGAATGCGCTCAGCGTGTCGCTGTCGAGCGCGGGCTGATGCATGAGTTCGAGCGTCTCGGGATCGAGCACGGCCTGCTGCGCGGGGAGCTCGCCGAGTTGAGCCAGCATGAAACGGCCCATGTCGGTGACTGTGGCGCTGAGGGCACCGGCCGGGGCGCCCGCGACGACCTCGAACGGCAGTGGGGGCTGTGAAGCATTCACGTACCCGTTCGACATCCGGTCGGCCAGCTGCTCGGACAGTGGCTGTTCGAAGCTCGAGGAGTCCATTCCCGCGCGGCCGAGCACGTTCTCGTCGACGTACTGAGCGAACGGCACACCGCTGACTCGTTCCACGATGTAGCCCGCGAGGGCGTTGCCGTAGTTCGAGTAGGCGGGGATCGTTCCGGGTTCGAACACCTGCACCGGTGGATCGGTGCGGAGGAACTCGCCGAGGTCCGCCGGACTGCCCGCCGGAAGGATGATGCCGCGCGCCTGCTCCTCGAATCCGGGCGTGTGGGTCAGCAGGTTACGCACGGTGATGGCGGTGTCGAACGACCGGGGGATATCGAAGTCGAGGTACTCGGCGACGTCCACATCCAGGTCGATGTCACCGCTCTCGACCAGCTGCATGACGGCGGTTGCTGTCGCGACCTTCGACACGGACCCGACCCGGAACAGGGTCTCGTCCGGGTCGACGCGGCTCGGCTCCCCGGCGGCCTCCGCTGCGACATCCGTGGTGCCGTATCCGCGAGCGGTGAGGATCTCGCCGTCCTGCACGATCGAGACGGCGGCCCCGGCGATGC
>CAXTLO010000174.1:0-5901 GCA_964244965.1 uncultured Marisediminicola sp. | reverse complement strand
CGACGGGTACGACACCGACGTCAACAAGCGCGGTGGACGGGTCTCAGCCGGTCAGCGCCAATTGATCTCGTTCGCCCGCGCATTCCTCGCCGACCCGGTCGTGCTGATCCTCGACGAAGCGACCGCATCGCTCGACATCCCGAGCGAGCGCCTCGTGCAGGAGGGGCTCACCACGCTGCTCTCGGACCGCACCGCCATCATCTTCGCCCACAGGTTGTCCACGGTGGCGATCGCGGATCGGGTGCTCGTGATGGAGCACGGACGCATCGTGGAGGACGGCACGCCGCGTGATCTGATCGCCGGCACCGGTCGGTTCTCGAAGCTGCACGCGGCCTGGCGCGACTCCCTGGTCTAGATGCGTCGGGGAGACCCGATCACGGGCGGTGGCGGGCGCGTTCCAGGTCGACGCGGCGGTACCCCGAGCCCGGCGGCATCAGGGGAGTGCCCTCGGCGCGGTAGTGCTCGAGGGCGCGCTCCTCGTGGTCGACCGCGGCGTGCCCCGACGCTCGGATGACTCGCCACCACGGCACGTCCGAGCCGTAGTAGGCCATGACCTGCCCGACGGCGCGAGCCGCCCGAGAGCCGACGGCCGCCGCGACATCGCCGTAGGTCATCACCCGACCATCGGGGATCGACTCGACGACGGCGAGCACCCGGGTCACGAAGTCGTCGTGCTCCTGCAGCATCCGGGCTCCTGCAATCCCTGCTCCTGCGAAATCCGTGCTCCTGTAAAACCCGTGGCTACAGGTTCATCGCGCCGATGTTCTCCCCGTACTGGGTCTGATCGATCACGGCGAATCCGACGCGGAGGAAGAACTCCTCCGGACCGTCGGGGCCCGGCTCCCAGATGACGGTGAGCCGATCGAAGCCTCGGCGGCGGGCCTCGTCGGCGACCGAGGTGACGATGAACCGTCCAACGCCCTGGCCCTGCGCCTCCGCATCGACGTTGAGCCGGAGGATGGCGCACCGGAACTCCATGTCGTCGGCGTCGGGGTCGAAGTTCGCCATGACGAAGCCGACCACGTCGCCGCCGCTTCCAACCACCCGAGACCATCCGGTCGCCGGGCTCAGGAACGGTGTCGCCATCGCATAGGTGACCGGCGCGATGAACAATTCCTGGCCGGGCTTGAGCCCGAGAGTGTTGGCCGCGACGACGTTCTTCGCCGACAGCTCTTCAAGTCTCAGGTCCGACATGGCTTCAGGTTAGCGGTCGATTCGGGCAGCCGATAGCACGCTAGACAGGTCGTTCTCCAGTTCGCGGGCAAAGCCGAGAAGAACCTTCCAATCGCGTAGGAAATTGCATAGGGTCACCGAATCCCCCCGGTTCGGCGTCGTCAGGGGTGACGAACGCCGGCCATCCACTCGCAGATGATCATTCGGAGGTCACTTCTTTGCGAAAATCACTCACCGGCCTGTTGGCCATGGCGCTGATATCCAGTGCCGCTGTGGTCACGGCCCCCGCCGCGGTCGCGGCCCCCGCCGCGGTCGCGGCACCACCGGTCGACACCGGCCTGGCGCAGGTCGACCATGGCACCGACGAACTGCCCAACCCTCTCGAGGACAAGCGCCGTGCGCTTCGCGAAGAGGCGATCACGCAGGTATTGGACGGCGACGTGCAGACCACCACCGATGGCGGGAGCACGGTCGCTAAGCTCACCGGCCAGGACCGCGAGGGCCGTGAGGACAAGTACGTCGAGCTCGGCCGTGAGACGACGGACAAGATCTTCGTGATCCTCGCCGAGTTCGGCAGCGAACGCGACCCGGCGTATCCCGACCAGGACACCGATCCCACCACGCCCGGACCGTCGACCTTCGAGGGACCGTTGCACAACGCGATCCCCGAGCCCGATCGGACCGTCGACAACTCGACGATCTGGCAGGCCGACTACAGCGCGGACTACTTCCGCGACCTGTACTTCGGCGCCGGACAGGGCGTCGAGTCGTTGAAGACCTACTACGAGACGCAGTCCTCCGGTCGCTACAGCGTCGACGGATACGTCTCCGACTGGGTGAAGGTGCCCTACAACGAGGCGCGCTACGGACGTTCGGATGGGTTTCCCTGCGCCTCGAATGTGTGCAGCAACACCTGGGACCTGCTCCGCGACGGATTGACCCAGTGGGTCGCAGACCAGAAGGCGGCAGGCCAGACCGACGAGCAGATCGCGGCGACCGTGTCCGAGTACGACGTGTGGGACCGCTACGACTTCGACCAGGACGGCGACTTCAACGAGTCCGACGGCTACATCGACCACTTCCAGGTCGTGCACGCCGGAGGCGACCAGGCCGACGGAGACCCGAACCAGGGTGAGGACGCCATCTGGAGCCACCGCTGGTACGCCTTCCAGCAGGGCATCGGCAACGCGGGGCCCGCGGGCAACTTGCGCGGAGGAACCGAGATCGGCACCACCGGCATCTGGGCCGCGGACTACACGATCCAGCCCGAGAACGGTGGACTCAGCGTCTTCGCCCACGAATACGGGCACGACCTCGGCCTTCCCGACGACTACGACACCGCGGGCGGCCCGAGCACGAACAACGAGTGGTGGACCCTGATGTCCCAGAGCCGGCTCAGCGGAGCGGGCGACGAGGGCATCGGGACACGTCCAGGCGACCTCGGCGCATGGCAGAAGCTGCAGCTCGGGTGGCTCGACTACGAGGTGCTCGTCGCTGGGCAGAACCGCACCCTGCAGCTCGGCCCGGAGGAGTACAACTCCGCCAAAGCGCAGGCGGCGGTCGTGGTACTTCCGCAGAAGGAGGTCACGACCGACCTCGTGCCACCGGTGGCCGGGGAATACCAGTGGTGGAGCGGTCAGGGCGATGACCTCGACAACTCCCTCGCGAGAAATGTCACCCTCCCCGCGGAGCCCTCGACCTTGAGCTTCCAGGCCAACTGGAATATCGAGGACTGCGGACCAGACCCGTGCGACTACGCCTACGTAGAGGTCGACGCTGGTGACGGGTGGACCGCTGCGGCCGGTTCAATCACCAACGCCGAAGAGGGCAACGGAATCGAAGGACTCAGCGACGGATGGCAGGACGCCAGCTTCGATCTCTCCCCGTTCGCCGGGCAGACGATCGACTGGCGCATCCGCTACGTGACCGATGGTGCGGCCCAGGGCTTCGATCCGGCGCTCACCTCCGGCATCTTCGTGGATGAGATCGCGGTGACGGCGGGCGACGCCGTGTTGTTCGCCGACGGAGCCGAGACGGAGCTCGAGGGCTGGGTGATCGACGGTTTCAGCCGGGTGATGGCGACATCGACCCAGCTGTTCGACAACTACTACATCGCGGGCAACCGGACACACGTCTCGTACGACCGGTACCTCGAGACCGGCCCGTACAACTTCGGGTTCCCCGACCGGCCCGACTTCGTGGAGCACTTCGCGTACCAGGAGGGTCTGATGATCTCCTACTGGGATACCTCGCAGTCGGACAACAACGTGAGCGTGCACCCCGGGGAGGGGCTGAATCTGTACGTCGACGCGCACCCCGCGCCGCTGTACAACCTCGCCGGACAGCCGTGGCGCAACCGCATCCAGATGTACGACGCTCCGTTCAGCCTGAAGAAGGCCGACTCGTTCACCCTCCACGTGAACGGGCGACCCTCGTACATCCGAGGACAGGCCGCGCAGCCGGTCTTCGATGACACGAAGAACTACGAGGGGATCGAGGCGCTCGGACAGGGCGTCAAGGTCGCGAACGCCGGCGTGAAGATCCAGGTGGTCAAGCAGAACGGCACCTCGATGACGATCCGGTTGTCGAGCAAGGCTCCTCGGGGCTGAGACCGAGCGGGGCTGAGATCGAGCTGGGCTGAGAACATGGAGGGCGGGATGGCGCACTGCGCCGTCCCGCCCTTCGCACGTCGTGATCCCGGGAGGTCGCAGTGACGGGTACGACGAAGCCGACGGACGGAGTCGGCGCGTACTGGACGGTGGGCACGGTCACCCGGGGAGGCGCTGGCCCCTGCTATGGCGTGAGAACCGACGTCGGTATCGATCTCGCGCTCTACAGTGCGGCCGGATACGAATTGGTCGAGGGGTCGCGAATCTCGGTGCGCGTGTCACCTGCGGCATTCCGCACCGACTGCGGCGCCGGTGATCTGATGCGGCTGCTCCAGGTGCGCGACGACCGCTCGGTAGACTGACGCCCGCACACACTGCGCACGGATCATCAGCGCACACGAGTCATGGGAGACACGCTTGTCCAAGATCACAGTTGTCGGCACAGTCGTCGAACTCGACGGCGACGAGATGACCCGCATCATCTGGCAGAAGATCAAGGACACGCTGATCCACCCCTATCTCGACATCGATCTCGAGTATTACGACCTCGGCATCGAACACCGGGATGCGACCGACGACCAGGTCACCATCGACGCGGCGCACGCGATTCAGAAGCACGGTGTCGGCGTCAAGTGCGCCACGATCACTCCGGATGAGGCGCGGGTCGAGGAGTTCGGCCTCAAGAAGATGTGGAAGTCGCCCAACGGCACCATCCGCAACATCCTGGGCGGCGTGATCTTCCGCGAGCCGATCATCATCTCGAACATCCCGCGACTGGTTCCGGGCTGGAACAAGCCGATCATCATCGGCCGCCACGCCTTCGGCGACCAGTACCGCGCCACTGACTTCCGCTTCGCGGGCGAGGGCACTCTGAGCGTGAGCTTCACCCCGAAGGACGGCTCCGAGCCGCAGCAGTTCGAGGTGTTCCAATCACCGGGAGATGGGGTCGCCCAGGTGCAGTACAACCTCGACGCCTCGATCCGGGACTTCGCGCGGGCGTCGCTGAACTACGGACTGAGCCGCAACTACCCCGTGTACCTCTCGACGAAGAACACCATCCTCAAGGCCTACGACGGACGGTTCAAGGACATCTTCGAGGAGATCTTCGAGGCGGAGTTCAAAGATCGCTTCGATGCGGCGGGGCTCACGTACGAGCATCGCCTCATCGATGACATGGTCGCGTCGGCCATGAAGTGGGAGGGCGGGTACGTCTGGGCGTGCAAGAACTACGACGGCGACGTGCAGTCCGACACCGTCGCCCAGGGGTTCGGGTCGCTCGGACTCATGACCTCCGTCCTCTCCACTCCCGATGGCACGGTCGTCGAGGCAGAGGCCGCGCACGGTACCGTGACCCGTCACTACCGTCAGCATCAGGCGGGCAAACCCACGTCGACCAACCCGATCGCCTCGATCTACGCCTGGACGAGGGGTCTTGCTCACCGCGGACTGCTCGACGGGAACCAGGATCTGATCGGCTTCGCGTCGACCCTCGAGGACGTCGTCATCACGTCGGTCGAGGCCGGTCACATGACGAAGGACCTCGCGATGCTCGTCGGCCCAGACCAGAAGTGGGAGACCACCGAGGAATTCCTCGACACGCTCGACAAGAATCTGGCCGCGCGCCTGGCCTGACGCCTCTATGACCACCATCACCGTCACCGGCGGCGCGGGGCAGATCGGCTACGCACTCCTGTTCCGTATCGCCGCAGGGGAGATGCTGGGCGCGTCGACGCCGGTCCGACTGCGACTGCTGGAGATCCCCGCCGCGGTGCGCGCGGCGGAGGGCGTCGCCATGGAGCTCGCCGACGGTGCGTTCGGTCTGCTGGAGTCGGTGGAGGTGACGGATGATCCGCGCGTCGCGTTCGACGGCGCGGAGATCGCGCTGCTGGTCGGGTCGCGCCCGCGGTCCGCGGGGATGGAGCGTCGCGACCTGCTCGCGGGCAACGGGGAGATCTTCCTTCCGCAGGGCCGGGCGATCAACGACCACGCGGCAGACGGCATCCGCGTGCTGGTGGTTGGCAACCCGGCCAACACGAACGCGCTGATCGCGTCATCCGCCGCCAGGGATATCCCGACGAGCCGATTCACCGCGATGACGAGACTCGATCACAACCGGGCG